>JAFGWK010000059.1 GCA_016937195.1 Paracoccaceae bacterium
GAGACCGCTGCTGCCCGCGCGATGTCGGCTTGCGATATCCCGAAGCGTTTGGCAAAGCGCGCTCGTGCAGCGATCAAACGCGGATCATCAGGGCGCAGGCCTAATGTTCGGATGAACTCGATCCGGCTTTGCGATTTCAGCGCGTCACGCGAGATCGCGGTTCCCATGATCCGGTCAATCACCTCGCCACCTGCGGTAACGTGAAACCATTTCGAGAAATCGCGAAAATGGTGCTGGTTGTGCAAGGTGCTGACATGTCGCTCAATCGCGGATTTTCGGACATTCACATGGGCGGTCGTGTGAAACCACTCATAGGCAAGGAATGTTGCAGCACCGCCCAGCGGCACAACGGCCACAGCGATGTCAAACGCATGGCTTAGCCCGAATAGCGCCAGAACAGCCCACAAGAGAAGCGTATTGCCTAGCAGAACCGGCACGATCACCGAAAGGGGGGCAAACAGCAGCGGCCAGCAAGTGGGAAACTCGTGATGGCCGTAATGCACACGGTAAAGCCAGTTGAACGCCCATTGGCGCTTCGGCGGGGCCATGTGGAACACATAGCGGTGCAGCCCGTACTCGTTCAGCATCTGGGCAGGCACCCCCAGCAGAGCCACCGCCCATAGCCAGCCCGGCCCCTGCGCCGTCCAGATCGCCGCCAATACGACGACGAAAATCATCACCCAGATTGACAGATGCGACAGCATCAGACGTGCGCGCATGGTCTCCTCCCCCGCGTCCCCTCAGGCAAGCCTGCCACGAACGCGCGCAACCACAAAGCCTTTCGCGGCGTCAGTCCTGTTGTGCGGCCTCGCCCTCTTGCTCGACGGACAGCTCGCCCTTGGAGGTATCGGCATCCGCCTGATGCACCGCCCATTCGCCCTCGCCCGCGGGACGGGGCAGTTTGTCGGCAGGCCAATCGCGAAAGATATTCGCCTTCGAGATGAAATGCGCCGTTACCGGAGCGGTGAGGAAGATGAACACCGTGACCATCAGCTCATGCAGGCTCAGGTGGTCTTGCTTGACCGCGAACCAGATCATCGAGGCAATCAGAATCGAGCCAACGCCCAAGGTCGCAGCCTTGGTCGGAGCGTGCAGCCGCGTCATCGGGTCGGGCAGCTTCACAAGGCCAAGCGAGCCGACAAACCCAAAGATCCCGCCGATCACGAGTAAGGCCGAAATCACGATATCCCAGATCAGTTCCATGATGCCCTCACTCGATTATATCGCCGCGCAGGATGAATTTCGCAAACGCCACCGTCGCCACGAAACCCGTCATCGCGTAAAGGATTGAGGCCTCGAAAAACAACGCCGTGCCCTCGTAAATGCCAAACAGCACGATCATCGCAATCGCATTGATCGCCATCGTATCCAGCGCCAACACCCGGTCCGTCACGCCCGGCGCCTTGATCACGCGAAACAGGTTAAACAGCAGCGCCGCGCTATAGCAGGCGATGGCGAAGATCAGCGCGTAAGTGATCATTCGAAAATCTCCTTCAGTCGGGCTTCATAGCGGGTTTTGATTTCATCGCGCACCGCATCGATGTCTGGCGCATGCAGGCAATGCACCAGCAGCGAGTGCCCATCCGCCGCCAGTTCCGCCGTCAGCGTGCCCGGCGTCATCGTGATCGTACCGGCAAGCACCGTGATCGCCTCGGGCTCAATCAAGTCAAGCGGCACGGTAACCCAAGCCGGTTGTAGCTTGGCATTGGGCATGAACAGCACGATTTTTGCGACCGTGATATTGGCCACGATGATATCCCAAAGCACCACCAACATATATTCGATGATCTTGAGAGGATTACCGATATGCGGACGTGCGGGCCAATACGGGGAGGTGATCCACGGGATCACCAGACCGACCAGTATGCCAAAGACAAGCGAATTGAGCGTGTAGGCATTGGCCAAAAGCAGCCACACACCCGTCAGTATGAGGGTCAAATAAGGGTGGGGCAGTAGCTTGCGGATCACAATATGGCCCTCCCTCAATGCGCAGCCGGGGCGTCATGCCCGGTTTGCGGGGTTTCGGCTTGTGGGTGCGCTGCGGGATCGCTGCCCGCATTCTCGTGACGCATTTCGTCGATCACTTCCATATGGCCATGCTCCTGCTGACCGATCCGGGCGGCCTCTTGGGCACGCGCCTCAGCGCCACCCATCACTGCATCGATATAGATCGCAGGCGTAAACAGTTGCGCTGCCGTACTCTGCATCCAGCCAGTCACCGGACCTGCCAGCACGGTCAGCGCCACAAGCCCTGCGATCAGCGCCCCTGTTGCGGAGAACGCCAGCGCGGGTGAAAGCATATCCTTGGGCAGATCGGGGCTTTCTTCATCGGCAAAACCGTAAGGACGCCAGAACACCTGAGAGCCAACGCGCGCAAAGCCCACGATGGCGATCAGCGAGGTGATCAAAACCGTCGCCCACAGCCCCCATTGCCCGCGCGTGGCGTCCAGGATCATCAGCTTACCAAGGAAGCCAGACAGCGGCGGCATCCCCGCCATCGCCAGCGCGCCAATAAAGAAGAACGCAGCCAGCATTCCATGATTGCGCATCAGTGGCGCATCCACCAGCGACAGGCCCCAACGCCCACGCCGCTCACGTACGAGATCGGCGATCAGGAACAGCGCCGCGGCCACCAGCGTCGAATGGACCATGTAATACAGCCCCGCCGCCGTCGCCCCTTGGGTGAATTGTGCGAAGGCCAGCATCATCGTGCCAACCGAGCCAATCACCGAATAGGTTACCGCACGGCCCAGATCGCGCGCACCCAATATACCCACCATGCCGATCACCAGCGTAACCAGCGCGGCAGGTAGCAGCAGATCATGTGCCAGCGTGCCGGTTGTGCCGGTGATCGGGAAGATCAGCGTATAGACCCGCACGATGGCATAGACCCCCACCTTGGTCATGATCGCGAACAGCGCCGCCACCGGGCCGGGCGCGTTGGTATAGGTGGCAGGCAACCAGAACTGGAACGGCACGAGCGCCGCCTTGACGGCAAAGACCAGCATCAACAGCGCCGCGCCCACCGCGATCAAGGCGGTATCATCGGCAGGCAATTGCCCCACTTTCTGCGCCAGATCGGCCATGTTCAGCGTGCCCGCCACCGCATAGATCGTGCCCAGCGCGAACAGGAACAGCGTCGATCCGGCAAGGTTGTAGACGACATACTGGACACCTGATTTCAGTCGCGCCTTGCCGCCACCGTGAATCATCAGACCATACGAGGCGATAAGCAGCACCTCGAAGAACACAAACAGGTTGAACGCATCGCCGGTCAGGAAAGCACCATTGATCCCCATCATCTGGAACTGCATCAGCGAGTGGAAATGCCAGCCGCGCCGGTCCCAGCCCGAGCCAATGGCATAGAGCACCACGACCAGCCCCAATATCGCATTCAGCACCAGCATCAGCGCCGACAGCCGGTCAAGCACCAAGACGATGCCATAGGGCGGCTCCCAGTCACCAAGGCGATACACCTCGGGCGGGCCATTGGAGGCTGACACCATCAGCACAATCGCCAGGATCAGCAGTGCCGACATGCCCAGAACCGAGGCCACGCGCTGCGTTACCAGATCGTAGCGCATCCACAAAACGATCAGCGGCGCCAGCATCGCGGGCAGCACGACCGGGGCAACAATCCAATGTTCCATCATTGATCGCCCTCGCTCTCGTCAAGGTCGATCCGGTCATTGCCCGCCTCGATAAAGGCTCCGAGTGCGAGCATCACCACCACCGCCGTCATTCCGAACGAGATCACAATAGCGGTCAGCACCAGCGCCTGCGGGATCGGGTCGGTATAGCTGGTAACACCGTCGCGCAGGATCGGAGGTTGGTTCACCACCAGACGCCCAGTGGCGAACAGGAACACGTTCACCCCGTAAGATAGCAGCGACATACCGATGACGACCGGGAATGTGCGCAGCCGCAAGATCATATAGATACCGGCAGCCGTTAAGACGCCGATGGCGGAGGAAACAAGCACTTCCATCAGTGATCCTCCTCCTTGTTTTTCATCTTGTTCTCATGGACCTGATCACGTTCGGCCTTGGTGGCTTCTTGCGCGGCGCGCGCAGTGCTCCACCAACGGCGCGGCACTTTGGCCTCGGGCGGATAGGGTCCGGCGGCAAGCGGGGCCAGAATGCGGGCCTCGGGCTTTTCGGCCGCGATATGCGCGCCTTCTTCACCATCCTGCTCACCCATCGCGGCGCGCCGTGCGAGGCGGCTAAGCCCACCCAACGCCAGCATCACCGAGCCGACAACGCCAAGGAACACGCCAAGGTCAAACCCGGCCGCCGTGGCCAGTTCAAACTTCTCCAAGCCCGGCAGTTTGAAATAGCCGAAATCGGAGGTCAGGAACGGCATATCGTTGAAGAACGCCCCCGCCCCGGTGATCCCCGCCACCAGCACGCCCGAAGCGATCAGCACATGGTAATAGACCTTCTGGCGCGCCTGCGTCCACGCAAAGCCGCTGGCCATATATTGCGTCACAAGCGCGATCGCGACGACCAGACCGGCGATGAACCCGCCGCCCGGCTGGTTATGCCCGCGCAGGAAGATATAGAGCCCGACCACGAGCGCGATCGGCATCATCACCCGCGTCACGATCAGCAGCATCAGCGGGTGTTTGTCACCGCCGCGCGCCACATCAGGCCGCCACGCAATCAGTTTGCGCGAGGATGCGCCCTGCAGCAGCGTCTCGGTCAGCGCAAAGATCACCAGCGCGGCAATCCCCAGCACGGTAATTTCGCCGTAAGTATCATAGCCGCGGAAATCCACGAGGATCACGTTGACTACGTTATCCCCTCCCGCAAGGTTATAGCTATTCTGCAGCATGTATCCCGACATAGGCGCAAAGGCGAAATCGCGCATCAGCAGCGCGTAAATCAGCCCCGACACCGCAACGCCCGCAAAGACCGACAGCATCACGTCAAAGCTGATCTTGAAGCGGCTGGATTCAATGCGCGTGACCTTGGGCAAAAAGTTCAGCGCCAGCAACATCAGCACCGCCGTGACCACCTCAACCGAGATTTGCGTCAGTGCAAGATCGGGGGCCGAAAGATAGATGAACGACATCGACACCGTCAGCCCGACGATCCCGATCAGCACCAACGCCAAAATACGGTTGTGATGGAAAGCCACAATGCAGACCGCCGCCGTAAGCAGCAGCAACCACGCGGTGATCGCCGCCCCGTTCACAGGCGTCAGAGCGCGCGTCTGCGCACCCAGCGTTCCTGTCGTGAACGCGTAAAGCCCCGCCCCGACCGAGGCCAGCGTGAACAGCATCAGATAGCGCGCCATCGCACCGTTATGCAGCCCCTGTGTGATCCAGTCCGACAGGCCCTGCACCCGCGCGACGATCCAATCGAAGATAACTTTGGCATCGGGGCGCGGCGTGGCATCCCACAACCGTTGCAGCGGCGCATGTGCGGCAAGGAACAGCAAACCGCCCGTCACCGCAATCACAGACATGATCAGCGCAGGCGTCAGCCCATGCCAGATTTTAAGCGTGTGCATGTGATAGCCGCCCCCGACCACCGCATTGGTCGCCATCTGCACATAAGGCCCGGCCACGGCCATCGGGAATACCCCGATTGCCACCACCAGAACGGTCAGGAAAGCCGGGCTGAACCACATGCCGAAACTCGGGTCATGCGGCGTCTTGGGCATGTCCTGACTGACGGGGCCGAAAAACGCGTGACTGATAAAGCGAAACGCATAAGTGGCCGAGAATAGCGCCGCCAAGGTTGCCAGCGCAGGCACGATCCAAGCATTGCCCAGAAACGCGGTGTGGGCCGCGGCCTCTAGCATCATTTCTTTGGACAGGAAGCCGTTGAAATAGGGGATCCCCGCCATCGAGAGCGCAGCAATCGTCGCAATCACAAAGGTGATCGGCATCAGCTTGCGCAACCCGCTGACGCGGGTCAGATCGCGCGTGCCTGCCTCGTGATCGACGATGCCCGCCGACATGAACAGTGCCGCTTTGAAGGTCGCATGGTTGATGATGTGAAACACCGCCGCCAATGCACCCGCCTGCGTTCCAAGCCCCAGCATGAAGGTGATCAAGCCCAAATGCGAGACCGTGGAATAGGCCAGCAGCGCTTTCATATCATGTTTGAAAATCGCGATCTTGGCGGCGATCAGCATGGTGATAAGCCCGACACCCGCGACGATGTAAAACCACTCGGGCGTGCCAGACAGCACCGGCCACATCCGCGCCATCAGGAACAACCCCGCCTTCACCATGGTCGCCGAATGCAGATAGGCAGAAACCGGCGTGGGCGCGGCCATTGCGCGGGGCAACCAGAAATGGAACGGGAATTGCGCTGATTTGGTAAACGCCCCGCCAAGGATCAGCAGCAGCGCGGGCAGATACATCGGGCTGGCCTGAATTGCGTCTTTGTGTTTCAGGATTTCCGAGATGTCATAGCTGCCCACGATATTCCCAAGGATCAGCATCCCCGCAATCATCGACAACCCGCCGAGCCCCGTCACCGTTAGCGCCATGCGCGCGCCTTGGCGACCTGCGGGCAAATGTTTCCAATAGCCGATCAGCAAGAAGGACGACAGTGAGGTCAGCTCCCAGAAAATCAGCAGAAGCAGGATGTTATCAGACAGAACGATCCCTACCATCGCACCTTGGAACAGCAGCAGATAGGTGTAGAACTGGCCCACAGGGTCCTTGTTGGACAGGTAGAAGCGCGCATAGAGAATGATCAGCAATCCGATCCCAAGGATCAGCGTCGCAAACAGCATCCCCAGACCGTCGATCCAGAAGTTGATGTTCAGCCCAAGCCAGGGCAGCCAGTCGATCCGGCTTTGCACAACGCCACCCGCCAACACGGTCGGCAGATGCAGCAGCAAGCCCAGCAGCGCGAGCCCGGTAATCACGGCAGACACAGACGCAGCATTGTTGCGCCCGGTGCGGATCAATAGGGCTGGCAGGGCTGCACCCAGAAACGGTAGGGCGGCGATCAGGGCTGGCGACATTCTCTCTCCGGTCCGTTCTTTGGCGGGCCTTAGGCGGGGGATCCGCGTTTTGTCAGCCCCTCCGCAAAAGCTTTCCATTACCTGAGCAAGCGGGTCCCCCCTGTCAAGCGTAACAGGCTCAATCTTGGCGAGAATCGCCTTGAGGAAGACGCCGGAAAGCCGTCGCCACACCCGGCTGCGGCAATTTGCGCACCTTCGCAATCGCAGCATTTCATCGCAAGCCACAGCGGAAATCGGCGGGAAACCGCGCTAAATGGCTCAAATGTGGGCAAGGTTGTGCGGATTTCGCATAGCTCGCCCCCAAGGGCATGGCTAGGCGATTATACACTCTTGAAAGTTTTCCGATGCTGTGACTATGCAAATGCCAAACCGCGCTTATCTACCGACGCGAAGCTTCTGTTAATGCAGGGAAACGAATGAACTCCTCCCAGTCTGTTCCAACGTCCCATCCGACCCGCCGCGCGCTGCTTGGCGCGGGGTCTGCGCTTGGTCTTTTGGCTTTGGCGGGCCTGCCTGCACGCCCCGCTTTGGCCCAAGATGCGGCCACACCTGCACCCGCGGCATCCGAACCCGTGCCCGCAAATGCCGCACCGCAGCAAGTGCCGTTCTCTTTCGATATGCTCTCGGCAGAAATGCAAAGCGAAGCCAAAACTGCGCCTGTTGCGCCCGCAACAGCCAATGAAGCATTCCTAAGCCAACTGACCTATGACACCTATCGGTTGATCCGTTTTGATCCCGCAAAGGCTGTCTTCGCGGACATTAAAGACACCCAGTTTGAGTTGCAGGCTTTCCATCTGGGCTGGCTGTTCAAAGAGCCGGTACAAATGTTCTCGGTTGCTGACGGGCAAGCAAGCCCGATGAATTTCTCGACCGATGATTTCATCTATGAGCGCGAAGCGCGAAAGATTGTCCCCGAGCATGCGCCCCTCCCCGGTGTCGCAGGCTTCCGGCTGCACAGCCCGATCAACCGCCCCGATGTGATGGACGAGCTGGTTGCCTTTCAAGGCGCATCCTATTTCCGCGCGCTCGGGCGTGGCTCGGCGTATGGGCTGTCTGCACGCGGTCTGGCAATGAACACCGGCCTGTCGGTGGCCGAGGAATTCCCGCGTTTCACCCGTTTCTGGATTGAGACACCGCAGCCCGGTGCCAAGACGATTACGGTCTATGCGGCAATGAACTCGAAATCGCTGACGGGGGCGTATCGCTTTGTCATTACCCCCGGCGAGGCGACCGCGATGGAAGTCACTGCGCGCCTGTTCATCCGCGCCGATATTCCGCAGCTTGGCGTCGCGCCACTAACCTCAATGTTCCTGTACGGCCCGCGCAACCGCGCCGATTTCGATGATTACCGCCCGAAGGTGCATGACAGTGACGGGCTGGCGATTGAACAATCTGATGGCGATCTGATCTGGCGGCCCTTGCAGAACCCCGGAACGCTGGCCTCATCCTATTTTTCAGAGACCGCGCCGCGCAGCTTTGGCCTGTATCAGCGTGATCGTGATTTCGATCACTACCAAGATGCCTCCGCCCATTACGAGCGCCGCCCCTCGGCGCGCGTCACGCCGATGGGCGACTGGGGCAAGGGCATGATCCGTCTTGTCGAGATCCCCTCGAAGCTGGAAGTGAACGACAATATCGTGGCCTTCTGGGTGCCCGAGGCCCCAGCCAAGGCCGGCGATGCGCTGGAATTTGCCTATCGGCTGGATTGGGGCAATCTGCCCCCTGACAATGGTGATGCCCGTGCCCATATCGTTGAGACGCGCGCAGGGGCCGGAGGCGTCTCAGGTGTGGAGAATACCAAAGGCACCCGGAAATTCGTTATAGATTTCAAGGGTGGAGAGATCGCGAACCTGCCCGCCAACGCTGTTGACAAGATCGAAGTGGTCAGCACGGCGGGTAAGGGAAAAATCGTGACACAGACACTTTCTAAGGTCGAGCAAGACGATGTGTGGCGGCTTGTGTTGGATGTTTCCGCCGATGGCGATGCGCCGGTGGAACTTTCTGCGCACCTTTCGGGTTTTGGACGCAAGTTGTCTGAAACCTGGCTTTACCAGTGGAATCGATCATGACCTCAACCCTTACACTGCCGACCATCCCTGCGATGGCGGACCCTTTTGTTGCGATGCGTCCCTCCCCCGAGGCGCTGATTTCTGGCCCCTGCGCGCTGCCTGCTGCGCCGCTTGCGATGCCGCAACAGCAAATTGAACCCGATTTGCGTCTGAGCACGCGCTTGGCCCGTTGGCTAGGCCGTGACGATGACTCACTGCGAGGCACCACCTGACATGGGCTGGCTGGCGCACCCTCGCGGTGCCGCGCTGATCGCCTTGCGCATGCTTGCGCTGGGGCTGTCGGCATTGGCGGGTTTCGGGGCTTTCGTTCTGTTCTTGCAATTCGGCCAGGCCGATGGCTTGCAGACGCTTGATGTCGTGCGCGCCGTTTTGATCCTGATTTCGACGCTTTGGTTGGCGTGGGGCGCGGTGCAGGCCTTGATCGGCCTGACGACATCGCCCAGCGCCCCGCGTATCAACCCGAGCGCGCCAATCAAGGGTGCAACCGTGGTGTTGGTGCCGGTCTATAATGAAGACCCGGTATCGACATTTTCGCGTGTCGCGGCGATGGATGCCTCGCTGGCGGCGACGGGCGAGACCGCCAATATCCATTTCGCAATCCTATCAGACACGCGCAACGACGAGATTGCGGCGCGCGAGACATTGATTTTTGCGCATCTGGTCGAAGAGCGCGACGGCATCGGGCGGTTCTTTTACCGGCGTCGCACCAACAATGTCGGCAAAAAAGCTGGAAATATCGAGGATTTCATAACGCGTTCCGGCGCGGCTTATGACTACGCGCTGATCCTTGACGCCGACAGCCTGATGGAAGGCGAGACGATCTTGCAGATGATCCGCCGGATCGAGGCGGAACCGACCCTTGGCCTGCTGCAAACCCTGCCCCGTGTGATCCGGGCCCGCTCGCGTTTTGCTCGCGCGATGCAGTTCTCGGCCAGCTTCTTCTCGCCGGTTTTCGCACGTGGTTTGGCGATGCTTCAGGGCCGGACCGGGCCGTTCTGGGGCCATAATGCCATCGTGCGCACCCGCGCGTTTGCAGAGTCCTGCGGTCTGCCTGCGTTGCGTGGCACGCCGCCCTTTGGCGGCCATGTGATGAGCCATGATTACGTCGAGGCCGCGCTTTTGGCGCGTAAAGGCTGGTTGGTGCGGCTGGATGATGACCTTGAGGGGTCATTCGAGGAAGGCCCTGAAAACATCGTCGATCATGCCAAGCGCGACCGTCGCTGGTGCCAGGGCAACCTGCAACACGCCCGCATCATCGGTGCGCCGGGGCTGCGCGGTTGGTCGCGGTTTGTGTTTGCGCAAGGGATCATGGCCTATATCGCGCCGCTGTTCTGGTTGGGCTTTCTCGCGGCCTCGATCGCAGCTCCGCTGTTCGTGCCGCCACCGGATTACTTCCCCGAACCCTACTGGCCATTCCCGTATTTTCCGCCCTCCGAGGCCTCAAAGGCGATTGGTTTGGCCATCGGGATTTTCGGACTGCTACTGGTGCCCAAACTGTTGATCGCAGCACGCGCAGCGCTGTTGGGCCATGCGCGCGAATTCGGAGGCACTGCGATAGCCTTCGCCTCGACGGTCGCAGAGCTGGCGTTTTCGTCGCTGACCGCGCCGGTGCTGCTGGCCTATGCCACGCGCTCGGTGTTTCAGGTGATGATGGGGCGCGATGGAGGCTGGCCGACGAATAATCGTGGCGATGGTCGGCTAAGCCTGACCGAGGGTTTTGTCGCATCATGGTGGATCGTTTCTATCGGCGCTGCCGGGCTGGTGTTGACCTATTTCCTCGCGCCCGGCCTACTGTTCTGGCTGCTTCCTGTGGGGCTGCCGATGCTGGCCGCGCCGTGGCTGATTTCATGGTCGTCACAGCCTGCGCACTCCAACTTGATGCGCGTGCCTTCCGAGACCACCGTCCCCCCTGTCGTGGCGCTGCACGACCGTATCCTGACCCGCTGGGACAACGCCTTCCCAGCCCCCGATGACGCCCGCGTCGAGCCCACCTCGGCCTCGGGCCGGAGCCCCGCAAATGCGTAATATCGCTGCCCCTCAACCCGGCGCCTCTAAATCTGTGCGGGACCTGCGGATTGATCTGTTTCGCGGGCTCGCTTTGGTGATGATCTTTGCCGATCATATTCCGGGCAACTTCTATGAGCATCTGACCACCCGCAATCTTGGCTTTTCCGATGCGGCGGAGGGGTTTGTCTTTATGTCCGGTCTTGCGGCTGCGCTGGCCTACGGTCCGGCCCTGACGCGCGGGCTGAACTGGGAGGGCACGTCACGCCTCTGGGGTCGGGCGTGGCTGCTCTATCTGGTGCATATGATGACCGCGATCTGGGCGATTGCGATTGTCTCGGCAGCGGTGCAGTTCTGGGGCGCGGATGTGATGCTGACCAAGAACGCGTTCAAGACTTTTACGACCGATCCGTTTGGCTTTCTGATTGGCATTGCAAGTCTTGGTCATCAGCTTGGCTATGTGAACATTCTGCCGATGTATATGATGCTGTTGCTCATGGCGCCGGGATTGATCCGGCTGGGTCAGCGTGCGCCGTTGGGTCTGCTTTCTGCCTCGGTCGGGCTTTGGGCGGTCGCGGGACTGTTCCGTCTCAACTTGCCAAACTACCCGATGCCCGGCGGATGGTTTTTCAACCCCTTCGCGTGGCAGTTGGTGTTTTCTTTTGGGCTGCTGACTGGGCTTGCGCTGCGCCAAGGACGGCGGCTAGTTCCTGTGCGTGGCTGGCTGATCGCGCTGGCAGCAGGCTGGTTGGTGCTAACCGCTGTTTGGGTCAATTCCGACTGGATGCTGAAGACTTTCGGACATGGCGCGTGGCAATTGCGTGAATGGGGCGTGCCGTTCTTTGTCGCGGGCTTTGACAAAACGTTTGAATCGCTGCCGCGCCTGCTGCATCTGTTGTCACTGGCCTACATACTGTCGCTGCCCGGCATCATCCCGCGGATCGCTGCGGCGCAGGTGTTGGAACCGATCCGCATGTTGGGACGCCATTCGCTACCGGTTTTTGCGACCGGCACAGTGCTGGCCATCGCCGGACAGGCTGTGAAAACGATCCATCCCGGCGGCTTTGCCCAAGACAGCGCACTGATTTTTGGCGGGCTGGCGGTGCAATTCGCACTGGCCTATCTACGCGACCGCTATGGCCCCAAAGCACTTCGGGTCGCACAACAGAAGGCCGATGTATCCCGCTCCGGCGCCATGCCAATCCCCGCAGCACCGCCGCACATGCTGATCCGCGCAGCCGAATAGGCGCGGTTTAATCCGAGATCAGGCCCTCGGATTTCAGCGCCTGTTCCTTGATTGCCTTCACCGCGGCTTGAACCTTGGGCGTGCGATGCAAATCCACATGCGTCACCAGCCAGACATTGGAATCCCAACTGTCATAGGGCTTCACCACCTCTTCCAGTGTCGGATCGGCGCGCCCCATGGGGACCGTCAGAAAGCCCATGCCCAGACCTTGCTTGATCGCATCGACCTGCGCCTCATGTTCATTGGCGCGAAAAACCACATTCGCATCAGGCACATTCTCCGAAATCCAACGGAAAAACGGTGCGCGGCTGTCGCGATTGTCTGTCGATACAAAGCGGTGTTTGGCCATGTCTTCCTTGGAGCGCGGAATGCCGTAGCGTTCGATATAGGCATGGCTGGCAAACAGCGTGTTCTGCATCCGCCCCAGTGATTGCACCACGTTATCGGGCTCGGTCGGGCGATTGCCTGCGCGGATCGCCACATGGGCCTCGCCATATTCCAGCCGGAACACGCGGAGATCAGTGAGATAACGCAACCGCAATTCCGGGTAGTCCACCAGCAACCTTTCCATTGCGGGCAAAACCAGAACCGAAGCCGGAGTGATAGACGTCACGATCAACTCGCCCGAAACTTCTTCGCCCGCACCCGCAAGACGCGCGGCAAGCTGGCTGAACTGATCTTCGGTCGCCTGACCCACCGAAAGCAACTGCTGGCCTGCCTCGGTCGGGGTATAGCCGCGCGGGTGGCGCTGAAACAGCTTTGTGCCCAGCTTGTCCTCCAGCGCATCGACGTGGCGGATCACCGTTGCATGATGCACGCCCAGCACCTCGGCCGCGCCCGAAACGGTGCCCACCCGGGCCACCTGAAAGGCGGTCCGAATTTCGTCCCAGCTATCTAAACCCATCTGCGACGCCCCCTGTGCATCTACGAACGTATCCTGATCGATCATGCCCGTTTCGTTCTTTTGTGCAAGGGCCATTTATCTTCCAGAGAAGAAAACATTGCCCACATGGCGACAATCAGGAGACCCCCAATGACGACCATTCTGCGCATCGACAGTTCCATCAAAGGCGACATGTCTGTCACGCGACGCCTGACGGCAAAGATTGCCGCGCATCTGGGCGGCGATGTCACGCTACGCGACGCTGCCAAGCTGCCACTGATCGACGGTAACTGGATCGGTGCCGCATATACGCCCGCCGACAACCGCACAGAAGAGCAAAAGCAACTGCTGGCCCTGTCGGATGAATTGATCGCAGAACTTAAGGCTGCGGACACGCTGGTGATCGGTATGCCGCTTTATAATTTTGGTGTGACCGGCCCTCTGAAGGCGTGGATCGACATGGTTTGCCGTGTCGGTGAGACCTTCCGCTATACTGAAAATGGCCCCGAGGGCCTAGTTTCCCCCAAGCGCGTGTTTATCGCCTATGCTGCGGGCGGCGTCCCCCACGGGTCGGGCTTTGATCACGCCTCAGGCTATCTGCGTCAGGTGCTGGGCTTTATCGGCCTGACCGATTTGACCTTTGTCGCCGCCGAGGGCGTGGCCGCCGATGAAGCCGTCGCCATCGCCAAAGCCGAAGAGCAGATCGCAGGCCTCGCCGCCTGATCCCAAGGTTCCCTCCCCGATAAGGCCCCGTGGTTGACCTGTGGTTGACTCTACGGGGCCTTTGTCCTATCCACGCCCAGATTCCCCGGAGGACTATTCCCTCCGGTCCCGGCATTCGGTCGGGATCGCCACCAGTCAGCGCGTTGCGCCCACTGGTGTGCTTGTCGTTTGTCTGGCCCTGTGAATGGAGGTGCCCATGTTTGAAAGTCTATCAGAACGCCTAGGTGGCGTATTCGACCGGCTCACCAAACAAGGCGCGCTGTCCGCCGATGACGTGAAAACCGCGCTGCGCGAAGTGCGCACGGCACTGCTTGAGGCTGACGTCTCGCTACCCGTCGCGCGTCAGTTTGTGAAATCGGTTGA
>JAFGWK010000060.1 GCA_016937195.1 Paracoccaceae bacterium
CGCGCCTCTTCATGGATGATCTCGCTATATTGGGCGCGCATCGACTCGGGCAGGTCCGGCTCCATCAGAATCTCGGAAAACGCCCGGATCGAGGTCATGGGCGTGCGCAATTCATGGCTGATTTGGCTAAGAAACGCATCCTTTTGCACCGACAGATCGCGCAGCTTGTCATTGGCCTCGCGCAGCGCGCGCGCCACTTTCGCCAGCTCGTCCGACTTCGCCTCAAGGCGGGCGGAATACTCCTTGGCCTCGGCGGTTTCGCCTGCCACCGCGATCAGATCTTGCATCGACACCGAACTGCCCCCGGTCAACTGGGCAATCATCGCATGCGCCGTCGCCGCCCCGACAGATCCCGCCAATTTGCGTTCTAGCCGCGCGGTAAAGGCCGATGTGGTATCGGGCAGGAACCCGACCTTGCCTTGCGCCGCCGCCTGCGCCTGAAAGAAATGCTGCGCCTCTTGTGCGCCTAAAATGCGCTGGGACATCGACAATAGATCTTCGGCCTCTGCCCCCCCCTGGGCCCACGACCGCGTCGCGTGGCTTTGATCAAAGATATTGACGAAGGCAACGCCTTGCAGCCGCTCCATCGGGCCGGGGAAGGACAGCATCGAAAAGATCAGGAATGACAAAGCGTTGAACAGCAGCGACCAGAACAGCGCATGCAGGACCGGGTCCAGCCCCTCGATCCCGAACAGCGCGTGCGGGCGCAGCCAACCAAGCCCAAGCGGCCCGACATCCAGTACCGATTGCGGCAACAGCCCCGCATCCCCGACCGAGGGCAGAAACAGCGTATAGCCCCAAAGCGCAAAGCCAATCAGCAACCCCGTTGTCGCCCCCACACGGGTTGCGCCGCGCCAAAAGATGCCCCCGAGCAGCGCGGGGAGCACCTGAGCGGCCCCAACAAAGGCGATCAAGCCAATTGAGGCCAGCGCCTCAGAGCCACCCGAGAGGCGATAATAGATATAGCCCATGCTGAGCACGCCGATGATGGACAGCCTGCGCGACGCCAGCACCAGCCCACGCACATCGCCCGCCTCGCGCGTGCTTGAGCGGCGCATCGCCAACCACAAGGGCGTCACGATATGATTGCTCACCATCGTCGCCAATGCGATGGCCGCGACAATCACCATTGAGGTGGCCGAAGAAAATCCCCCCAAGAACGCCAGCAGCGCCAGCTTGTCCTGACCTTGCGACAGCGGCAGTGTAAGCACGAACAGATCGGGGTTCGCCCCCACGGGCATGCGCTCAAGCCCCATCGCGGCGATGGGCACAACAAACAGGCTCATCAGCATCAGATAGCCAGGAAAGGCCCAGCTTGCGGTGGCCAGATGACGCTCATCGACATTCTCGACGACCAGCACCTGAAACATGCGCGGCAAGGTCAGCACGGCAGCGGCAGAGACAAAGGTCAGCCCGGCAAAGCGCCCCGGCTGCAAGTGCCACTCGGAAATCGACGAGGCATCAATGCGCGCCAGCATGTCCATTATGCCGCCGCCCATGCCCCAAACCACGAACACACCCACCGCGATCAAGGCGATCAGCTTGACCACCGCCTCTAACGCGATGGCGGTGACCACACCGTGATGGCGTTCATTCGCATCCAGATTTCGCGTGCCAAACAGGATCGTAAACAGCGCCAACCCGCCCGCGATCCAGAGTGCCGTTGCGCCTTGATCAGGCAGCGCCCAGCCCTCGGGAGCCTCAGACGCGAAGACCCCGAAACTTAGCGTAACAGATTGCAATTGCAGCGCGATATAGGGTGTAGCGGCAGCAACCGACATCACCGTCACGATCACACCCAACGTGTTTGATTTGCCGTAACGGCTGGAAATCAGATCCGCGATCGAGGTTACGCGATGGGTGCGCCCGATCCGCACCAGCTTGCGCAAGACCCACCACCAGCCGACAAAAACCAGCGTCGGCCCCAGATAGATCGTGACGAATTCCAACCCCGAACGCGCCGCATAGCCAACCGCGCCGTAAAACGTCCAGGCCGTGCAATAGATCGACAGCGAGAGCGTATAAATCCAAGGGCTGCGCAAAAACCGCAAGCGATTGCGCCGGGCGCGCCGTTCGGCCAGAAATGCGACCCCGAACAGGACGATGACATAGCCCACACAGACCGCGACGAGGCTGTTAAACCCCATTTCAATCAGGCTCCTGTGGCGAGGTGCTGCCTTCTTCGGGCAATTCCTCGGCATCCAGAACGGGGCTCAGCCCACGCGCAATCAAAAAGGCAGCAAAGATCAGCCCGATCCAGACCGCAAAAAGATACAGCCCACCCCGCCCGGTATCGGGCGTCACAGTATTGGCGGGGTGCCATAATCCGGGCAGCGCAAACAGCACCATACCCAGCACAGGCAGCAATCGGGCCGCATCCATCAAGCGCCGGCGCCGATAAGACCTGCGCGCCAGAAACAGCGGCTGACCGGATTGCGGCATCAGACGGGCGTCCCCTGCGCGCCGCCCATGATCGCCTCAAGCCCGGCAAGAACGTCGGAATTGGCGAAAGGCTTCGCCAGAAATGCGGTTGCGCCCGCACGTTCGGCGGCCTCGCGATCTCGATCTTGCCCGCGGGCGCTGAGCATCAAGACCGGAAGCGCGGCAAGGGTTGGATCGGCGCGCATATCGGCCAGAATCTCCAGCCCCGAGCGCCCCGGCAACATCAGATCCAAAATTACCGCATCAGGCGTTTGCGCGACAATCTGGCCAAGCGCCTGCGCGCCATCGTCAAGCACCGACACGCCCCATCCCGCGCGCGACAGGATAAAACGGATCGCCTCGGCGATGTGGGGTTCATCCTCAATCAACAGAACCTGGCGTTGCGGCATATGTCCTTCTCCCGGTTCGACTATCGCCACCCCGCGCCGCGCTGTCAAACACTTGCACGCAGCGGGTGCATATGCGGCGGGCGTGTTAGGCAAGCTACAGAGGGAAGCGGCTCGCAATTGCCGTAAGTCTGCCTTTTTCGCGCCCCAATTCGCAGCTCTAACCAGCAATGCGATCCTGTGACGGGATCAGGATTGACCTAAGAGGACACTGCCATGTTCGGATTTGACACGCTCGCCCTTTCCATCATCGCGATTGCCGCGCTGCGCGAGATTTTCATGCGTCTGATTCCAGCTCAAGACGCTCCGGCAAACAACTAAACGCCTGCAAGTGTGCGCGGCTCAACCGCGCGCCAGTACCGCCAGATCGGCTACATTCGTGCCAGTCGCCCCGGTGATCAGCAACGCCCCGCCAGCCCTAAGCGCTCGGTAGGAATCGTTGTTTTCCAATAGAGCAGACGGATTTTCTCCAGCCTCTCGAATGGCTTGGCAGGTTTGCGGACCAACCAGCCCGCCGGCTGCATCGCATGGCCCATCGCGCCCATCGGTGCCGCCCGACAAAAACCGCCACGATCCAGACAGTCCCGCTTGTTCGGCCAGCAGCGCCACACGAAGCGCCAATTCCTGATTGCGCCCACCAAGCCCATCACCGCGCAGCGTGACCGTCGTCTCACCGCCAAAGGCCAGCACCTGCCCCGGAGCCAGATCGGCTAATAGCGTCACAATCTGCGGCGCAAGTTCAGCGACATCCCCACTCAGCGCGAAGGGTGCCTCTTGCGCCTCCGCATCAAGCATTGCGGCAACCGAGATCGCATTAGCCCCAACCAGACGGTTGCGGGATTTTGGCAAGTCGCGCGGCGTATCGGGCTGGGTGAGATGCGCCTGCACGGTCGCTGGCAACGCCTCGAATATCCCCAAATCCCGGCACAGATCGCGCGCCTGCGCGCGCGTGCCGATTGGTGCGACCGTCGGCCCCGAGGCAATCACCGCGAGATCGTCACCAGGCACATCGGACAAGATCAGCCCTGTCACCGGAGCAGCACTGGCTGCCAGCCAACCACCGCCCTTAAGATTCGAAAGTTGCTGACGGATCAGGTTCATCTGCATGATATCAGCCCCGCAGCCCAGCAGCAGGCGACTGACTTCGGCCTTGTCTGACAGGCTCAAGCCCTCAGTCGGCGCCACCGCCAGCGCCGAGCCGCCACCCGAGATCAGCGCCAAAACACGATCTTGCGGGCCAAGATCCACGAGCGTTTGCAGGATCGCGCGCCCTGCGGCTTCGCTGCCCTCACCCGGCACCGGATGATCGCCTACCGCCAAGCGCGCGCCCTCGGGGAGATTTGCGCCCTCTGCATTCTCGGGATTGGTCACGATCAAAGCTGCCGTGTCACCTGGTAAATCAGCCAAAGCTGCACCCGCCATCGCCAGTGCCGCCTTGCCAAGCGCGATCACCTGCCAGCGCCCGCCCGTCCCCGCCCCATCTTCGCGAACCCACCCCATCGCCTGCGTCACCGCATGCGCAGGATCGGCGGCGGCAACGCCTGCATCGAAAATTGCACGCACTCTCTGGTCTAGATCAGACATAACATTCCCCTGTGGATCAGCCCCAGTATCCTTGGGGGGCGGCGTTGCGCAAGCCAGAGGCCATAGCTTTCGCGCTGCACCAAAAAGAAACGCCCGCGAAAATCGCGAGCGTTTCGATCACAACCACCCAATAGGCGTTGAGAAAATGTCGAGGGCCGCACCCGGCCCTCGCACAGAGATCAGCCACCTTGGCTTTCGATATAGGCCAACACGGCCTTCACGTCATCGGCCTTCTTCAGGCCTGCGAAGGACATTTTGTTCTTCGGGATATAGCCCTTGGGATCGGCGAGATAGGCTTGCACCGTCTCTTCGTTCCAGACCAGACCGTCTTCGCCATGCTGTTTCATCGACTTCGAATATTTGAAGCCGTCCACAGTGCCCGCCTGACGCCCGATCAAGCCGTTAAGAACCGGACCGACCTTGTTTTTAGCGCCGTCACCGACCTGGTGACAGGCCTTGCACTTTTTAAAGACCTTTTCGCCTGCCGCGACCAGTGCGGGATCGGCATCAAGGGTCTCTTGCGTGGCAGCAGGAGCTGCTGCGGCCGTTTCTTCAGCGGCGGCAGGAGCGTCCTGTGCCATCGCTTCGGCACTTGCACCTTCGCTTGCAGCCGTGGCCACAACCGTATCGGCCGGGGCATCCGCCGGCGTGTCTGCCGCAGCGCTATCTTCGCCACCTTCCTGATCGGGCGTGACGTTCAGAACGGTCGCCTTCATCGTGATATGGACGTCTTTTTTACAGTCCGTCATGCACGCCGCTTTGGAGAACAACGGGTATTCCGTCGTGGGGCGATCATCGACGATGAAACCATCCGCATTGGGCATTTTTACGTCGAGGAAGTTTTCCTTGCTCAGGACAAAATCGTCTTCGACGAGATCGTTAGAGTAAAGAATATAGGCCACGATTGCATAGGTCTCATCGACCGTGAGCGTTTGCGCATCCCCGAACGGCATCGAGCGGTGGGCATAGTCCCACACCGTCGACAGATAAGGGAAATACGAACCGACCGTCTTGACCGGGTCTTTGCGCGCCAGCGTGTCCGCACCGCCAGCCAGCTTGGGCCAGTTGTCCACACCTTCGGCGAAATCACCGTGACAGGCCGCGCATTTGTCGGCGAACAGGCTTTCCCCATCCGAGACCGAGCCAGACCCTTCGGGCAAGTTCTTGCCATCGGGGAAGACTTCGACCGTCCAGGCTTTCATCTCGGCGGGCAGTGCGGGACGGCCCAGATTATACGTCTCTGCCATCGCTGGCGTGGCCAGCAAAGGTGCTGCGAGCAAGGCTGCCAGAGTGAGATTACGACGACACTTCGACATTCTCAGACTCCCCGTTTTCTTTGACCCACCAAGTCTGGATCCCGTTGTTGTGATAGACCGAGTTCTCGCCGCGGATTGCGCGCAGCGCATCTTTGGTCGGCTGAACGTAGCCCGTGGCATCGGTGGCGCGCGATTGCAGGAACATCTCCGAGCCATCCCAGTCGATATCGAGGTAAAAGCGCGACATCGCCTTATCGACGCCCGGCTCTGCCAGACGCGCCTCTTGCCAGTTTGCGCCACCGTCGATCGACACGTCGACCTTGGTGATCGCGCCCCGGCCCGACCATGCGATACCGGTGATAACCAGCGGGCCTTTGCCATGTTTGATCGGCATCTGCGGGCTGGGCGAGGTGACCACGGATTTCGCATCCATGACCCACGTCCATTTGCGCGAGATACCATTGGCCAGTGTGTCGGTGTATTTCGAGGTTTCTTCGCGCGACTGCACGGCCTCGTCGGTCACTTCGAGACGACGCAACCATTTCACCCACATGTTGCCTTCCCAACCGGGAACGACCAGACGCACCGGGTAGCCATGCTCTTTGCGCAGCGCCTCGCCATTGGCCTTGATCGCGACCAGACAGTCATCAAGCGCCTTTTCCAGCGGGATCGAGCGACCATTCGAGGACGCATCGGCCCCCTCGGCATAGACCCATTTATCCTTGATCTTGTCGCCCAGATTGGTGATCCCGGCCTCTTCCAGCAATGTGCGCAGCGGGATGCCCGAATATTGCATGTTGTGGATCATGCCTTGGGTGAATTGCGCCCCGTTCAGCTGCGCGCCCGCCCATTCCATGCCCGAGTTCGCCGCACATTCGAGGAAATAGGTGCGGTTTTCACGGGGGAAACGCTCCAGATCCTCATAGGTGAAGACCAACGGCTTATCGACAAGACCATTGATCATCAGGCGATAGTCTTCTTTCTTCAGTTCGATCGCGCCCGAGTGGTGACGCTCAAATGCGCATCCCGTCGGGGTGATCGTGCCGTCCAAAGCGTGGATCGGCGTGAAGTTGATCGAGCTGATCACATCGGCCGTCAGCCAGCCGACATTGCGCCGAATGACATCGCTTTCGAATTCAATCGGCAGCCCATAGGGCGTGGCATCAACACCGTCGCCCCAACCCTGAGCCCAGGATTGCACTTCGGTGATCAACGGATCGGGTTGCTGGTCTGCGCGCGCGGCACCTGCCCCCGCAGCCATTGCCCCTGCCGCAGCCCCGGCCCGCAGAAATCCGCGGCGGCTGAAGCCGGTGCCAGTGGCCGGAGTGGCGTGGCGTTCCTTCTCGTCCATGTAGTCTCCTCCAGTCTCTTGCCCCAATCGGGGTTTCGTCATCAGGTGCAGTTGGGGCTTAGGCGCCCGTCACCACCACCGAGTCATTGGGTTTCAAATCGACCGTTCCGATCTTGCGGATATGGTCTGCGATCACGTCCCAGATTTGCGGCCCTTCGGTGCCCTCGTTGACCGAGGCCCAGCCCGTCACGACATAGCTGCGTGAGGGATCGATATCAGAGCCATCCTTGAGCGAAGTCATATTCGAGATGCGCTGACCGATCGGTTTGGAGACATCAATATGATAGCCCATGCCGCCGATGCGAACCATGTCGCCGCCCTGCTGGTAATAGGGGTCGGTGTTGAACAGGTTGTCGGCCACGTCCTCAAGCACGGTCTTGATCGTCTCGCCAGTCATCTCGGTGCGGTAGGTCTCGCCATAGGTCATCGAGGTGACGCCAAGGATGTCTTCCATGGTGATCTTGTCGCCAGGCAACAGCGACGGCCCCCAGCGCACGCCGGGCGACATTGCGATCTCTGCGTCACGCTCGGACAGCATCGCCTCGCAGATCAGATCATCCCAAGTGCCATTGAAGTTGCCGCGGCGATACAGCAGGCTCGAAGTTTCGCCCACGACTTCCTCAAGCTCTTTCTTGAAGGGTTCGCGCGTTTTGGTGATCAGCGCGGCCATGTCCTTATCCGGCTCAATCACATCCGAGAAAATCGGGATCAGTTTGTGGCGGAAGCCCATCATCTTGCCATCGCGCACATCCAAGTCGATGCGCGAAACAAATTTCCCGTTCGAACCGGACGCAATCATGATCGTCTCGCCGATGAGGACCGGCTCGGGGACGGCGTCATGGGTGTGTCCGGTCAAGATCACGTCAATGCCCTTCACGCGGCCCGCCATCTTGCGGTCAACGTCAAAGCCATTGTGCGACAGGCAGACGACCAGATCGACGCCCTTGGCGCGCACCTCATCGACCATCGCCTGCATGCGCTCTTCGCGGATACCAAAGGAATAGTCAGGGAACATCCATTTCGGGTTGGCAATCGGCAGATAGGGGAAGGCCTGCCCGATCACCGCAATCTGGGTGCCGTTACGCTCAAAGATTTTATAGGGCTCGTAAGCCGGCTCATCCCATTCCGCGTCAAAGATATTGGCGCCAAGGAAGGGGAAGGGCAACGTATCGACGATTTCGTTCACCCGATCTTCGCCATAGGTCCATTCCCAATGCGAGGTCATCGCATCGGTGCCAAGCTGGTTCATGATATCAACCATATCCTGACCCTTGGTCTTGAGTGCGACCATCGAGCCATGCCAGGTATCGCCACCATCCAGCACGATCGCCTCGGGGCGCTCGGCGCGGATCGCGTTGACGACGGTCGCCACACGATCCATGCCGCCCATCTTGCCATAGGATTTGGCAAGATCGACATAGTTGTCATAGGTCAGCGCGTAAGCGTCGGGGGTGTCGGGCTTGATATTGAACATGTTCAAGAAATCTTTGCCCGTGACGTGAGGCGGCTTGCCGCGTGCATCGCCCACGCCAAGGTTGATTTCCGGCTCGCGGAAATAGATCGGCATGGCTTGCGCGTGAATGTCGGTGATGTGGATCAGCGTGACATTGCCCAGCGGCTCGAATTGCAAAAGCTGGTCTTGCGTCATCGTCTGTTGTGCCATCGCGCGCGACCAGCGCGACAGGCCAGATGCACCAAGGATGGTCGAGGCAGCCAAGCTTGCCTGAAGAAATTCCCGCCGGGAAATCATGCTGTATCTCTCCTTCTTTTCCTCTTTCCGATGGACGGAAAAAGCATCATCTCAAACCTTAAATTGACAAACGAATTCAAACAGATAGTGAAAATTGAATATGTCCGAAAGACGCGCGCGGGACAAAGGTTTCCCCTGCCCCGCGCGCTGCATCAGTTACGGACGAACGCCGCCGCCTTCGATCTCAAGGCCCATGCCGCGCGAAGCGACATACAGTTCAAGATTGTGGAACTCTGGCGAGCCCGGCTTGAAGGTCTCAGCGCGGGTATCGCGGATGCAGCCCTTAAAGCG
>JAFGWK010000306.1 GCA_016937195.1 Paracoccaceae bacterium
CACGCTGAACCCCGCCAATGTCGCGGAATACCTGAGTTTCGGGGAATACGGGATCGCGCTAAGCCGCTATTCAGGCACATGGGTCGGCTTCAAGGCGATTTCAGAGACGGTGGAAAGTGGCCAATCCGTAGAACTGCCCCAAGACCGGGTGTTTTCGCTGCCCAAGATTGATCTGCCGCCGGGCGGGTTGCATGTGCGCCGCTCAGATCTGCCCAGTCCGCTGATCGAAACCCGGATCGAACACAAGCTGCGCGCGGTCGAAGCCTTTGTCGAGGCCAACCCGATTGATCGCCACATCTATGACATCCATGATGCCAGTTTTGGCATTGTCACCACCGGCAAAGGCCATCTCGATCTGATGGAGGCGCTGCGGCTTTTGGGGATTGATGAGGCCGCGTGCCGTCGCCTTGGCATTGATATTTACAAGGTCGGCATGGTCTGGCCGCTGGCGCGCCGCGATGCGCTCGCCTTTGTGCGCGGCAAGACCGAGGTTCTGGTGATCGAGGAAAAGCGCGGTATCATCGAGAGCCAGTTCAAAGAGTATTTCTACGACTGGCCCGGCGACAAGCCCAAGAAGATGGTGGGCAAGCACCGCGCGGCTGGCGATCCGCTAGTGCCCTGGACGGGAGAGCTAAGCCCGCTTGGCCTTGTGCCCATCGTGGCAGAGCGTCTGAATACCTATTTCCCCGATGAAGACCTGCTGGCCAAGGCCCGCGCGCTGACCGATCGTCCGCCGAGACTGCTTAACGTGCCGGGCGCGACCCGCACCCCCTATTTTTGCTCGGGGTGTCCACATAACACCTCAACCAAATTGCCCGAGGGCAGCAAGGCGGCCTCTGGCATCGGCTGTCATGTGATGGCCAGCTGGATGGATCGTGAAACCGGGGGCTATGCGCAGATGGGCGCCGAGGGCGTGCCTCATCTGGTGGCGTCGAAATACACCGGCGGCAAGCATCTGTTCCAGAACCTCGGGGAAGGAACATGGTATCATTCTGGTTCGCTCGCGATCCGTCAGGCGGTCGCGACCGGGGCCAATATCACCTACAAGATCCTCTATAATGACGCGGTCGCGATGACGGGTGGCCAGCCCGTCGATGGCCCGATCAGCGTGAGTGCAATCGCGCAGACCTGCCGCGCCGAAGGGGTGGATCGGATCGCGCTGGTCTCGGACGATATCACCAAATTCGACCACGCCGATTTCCCGCAAGGAACCAGTTTCAACCCGCGCGAAGATCTGGACGCCGTTCAACGCGAGCTGCGCGAGGTGCGCGGCGTCAGCATCCTGATTTATGAGCAGACCTGCGCCACTGAAAAGCGCCGCCGCCGCAAGCGTGGCACAATGCCCGACCCCAAGCGGTTTGCCTATATCAACCCCTCTGTGTGCGAGGGCTGCGGCGATTGCTCGGTGGAAAGCAACTGCCTGAGCATCGAACCGCTCGACACCGAATTTGGGCGCAAACGCAAAGTCAATTTGTCGACCTGCAACAAGGATTTCTCGTGCCTCAACGGGTTCTGCCCCAGTTTCGTGACCGTGGAAGGCGCGGTGCGGCGCAAGAAAACCGGGCGCGACCTGGATGTGGCAAGCTTGCTGCGCGCCCTGCCCGCACCGGACATGTCGAACCTTGCCAAGCCTTATGACCTTCTGGTGACCGGTGTTGGCGGCACGGGTGTGGTCACGGTCGGGGCGCTGATCACGATGGCCGCGCATCTTGAAGGCAAAGGCGCATCCGTTCTTGATTTCACCGGGTTCGCGCAGAAATTCGGCACCGTCCTCAGCTATATTCGTCTTGGTCAAAGCCCCGATGCGATCCATCAGGTGCGCACCGATATCGGCGCGGCCGAGGCCGTTATCGCCTGCGATATCGTGGTGTCCTCGGCACCGCGCGCGTCGGCCTATTTCAAGCCCGGCTCGCGGATCGTGCTCAATACCGCCGAAATGCCAACTGGCGATCTGGTGTTGCATCGCGATGCGAACCTGAGTGTCGATCTACGCGAACAGGCGATCCGCAGTGTCGCGGGAACCGACAACGTCTGGAGGTTTGACGCAAACGCCTTGGCCGAGACGCTTTTGGGCGACAGCGTGTTCGCCAATGTCATCCTGCTTGGCTATGCATGGCAAAAGGGGCTGGTCCCGGTCAGCGAAGCGGCGCTTAAACAGGCGATCAAACTGAACGCCGTGGCGGTTGAGAAAAACGTCCGCGCGTTTGATCTGGGGCGGGTTCTGGCAGAGACACCCGACGCCATCCTTGCGCCCCAAACGCCAGCCGCACCCCCAAGCGTTGATGCGATCATCGCCCAGCATGTGGCGTTTTTGACCGAATATCAAAATGCCCGCTACGCAGAGCGCTACGCGCGCACGCTCACGCGTTTCCGTGCGGGCCTGCGCGATGATCTGGACCCGACCAGCGCGCAGGATCTGACCACAGCGGCGGCAAAATCGCTGTTCAAACTGATGGCCTATAAGGACGAATACGAGGTCGCGCGCCTGCATGGGCAAGACAGTTTCGCCGCCACTTTGGCACAGGAATTCGAGCCCGGTTTCAAGATCAACTACCACATGGCCCCGCCGATATTCTCACGCAAAACAGATGCGCGCGGTCGGCCCGTCAAACGCAGTTTTGGTCCGTGGATGACACCTGCGCTGCGCGC
>JAFGWK010000061.1 GCA_016937195.1 Paracoccaceae bacterium
CACGGGTTCTCAAGGTGGCAGGTCGGATGAAGAAGGTTTCTGGCCTGCGCAACCATTACAACCATTGCTTGTATGCCTTTGATGCAGGCGGCGGCCCTGTGCGTACGATCCAGATGCGCATCGCGGATCGCAAAACCAGCCTGCGCATCGGTGAAGAGGCGGTGCTGGATCGTGCCACGCTCGAAGATCTGAACGCAGCGCTAAAGGAACTTGGGGCGCTGAATGCGGAAATCTGGGCGATCGTGGCCGAGTATGGAATGCCCGTCTAAGGCCTGTCCTTCGTGATATTGCAAAAGCGGCGGGCCATCGACCCGCCGCTTTCCTATCTCATATCGCTCGCGCTGTTAGCGCGGCTCTGCGCGCAGCCCCTTAATGATCGCCCAACACATCAGCAGCAGCACCAGCGTAAAGGGCAGGCCAGTGGAAATCACCATCGCTTGCAGTGCACTTAGGCCGCCCCCGACTAGCAGCACAATCGCCACCGCGCCTTCAAACGTGGCCCAGAACACGCGCTGGGGCACCGGTGCGTCGACCTTGCCGCCCGCCGTGATCGTGTCGATCACCAGCGAGCCACTATCGGACGAGGTCACGAAGAACACGATCACCAACACAATCGCGATCACCGACGTAATCGAGGACAGCGGCAACCCTTCGAGCATCGCAAACAGCGACAGTGGCGGGTTGTAGCTGTCGATCACCTGCGCCTTAACCGCAGAGGTGGCCGGATCGCTCAGCACTTGGTCAATCGCAACGCCGCCAAATACCGCCATCCACAAAACGCAGACCAGCGAAGGGATGATCAGCACGCAGGTGATGAACTCGCGCACGGTGCGCCCGCGCGAGACCCGCGCGATGAACATGCCCACGAAGGGCGACCAGCTGATCCACCACGCCCAGTAGAACGCGGTCCAGCCATCGCGGTAGCTGTCATCGGTGCGCCCGATCGGGTTTGAGAGCGGGATGATCTCTTGCGCATAGGCGAGCAGACCTTTGCCAAAATCCGAGAAGATCACCAGCGTCGGCCCGGCAAATAGCACGAACAGCAAAAGTAGCGCGGCGATCCCCATGTTGATTTCAGACAGCAGTTTGACCCCACCATCAAGGCCACGCAGCACCGAAAACAGGGCGATTCCGGTGATTACGGTGATCAAGATCACCTGCACCGTGATGTCGATGGGAACGCCAAAGACGTGATTGAGCCCTGCATTGGCCTGTTGCGCGCCAAAGCCCAGACTGGTCGCCAAACCAAAGAGTGTCGCAAACACCGCCAGAATGTCGATGACATGGCCCGTCCAACCCCAAATCCGTTCACCAAAGATGGGGTAAAACGCCGAACGGATCGTCAGCGGCAGGCCCTTGTTGTAGGAAAACAGCCCCAAAGCCAGCGCCACTACCGCATAGATTGCCCAAGGGTGAAGCCCCCAGTGATAGATCGTTGCGGCCAGCCCCATCGCCTTGGCGCGCTCCACATTGGCCGGGATGATATTGCCATCGGCATCAAACGGCGAAGGCGTGCCCAGCGGGCTTGAGATTGCCATGTGATAGACTGGCTCCAGCACGCCAAAGAACATCAGGCCAATGCCCATCCCGGCGGCAAACAGCATCGCGAACCAACCGATATAGGAATAATCGGCGGTCGCGTCCTTGCCGCCCAGCCGAACCTTGCCCCAAGGGCTGACGATCAGGAACAGGCAGAACAGCACAAAGAAATCGGCCGAACTCAGGAAGAACCAGTCAAAGGTCGAGGTCAGCCAGGGGCGCAATGCGCCGAAGATTTCGCTGGCCTGCTGGGGCAAGGCCAGTGCGTAAAACACAAAGGCCATGACGGCCAGCGCCGAGACCATGAAGACCGGGTTGTGAATATCAAAGCCGATCGGCCCAAGCGAGCCCTCAACATTGTCCTGACCGATCTCGTAATCGGTGTCGATAAGTTGGGTGTCGCCCTCGGGGGCGGGGATGCCCTGACTCTCGTCGGCTTCTGCCATGTGGCGTCCTCCTTGTTATTGCAGTTTCTCGTTTTGAAGTGACGGATCGGGGGCGCAGCTTAGTCGCGCACCAGAAACACCGAGGCTTTGGAATGTGTTGCCAGATGACCGCCGTGCGAGGCCCAGACGTAATCGGCCACATTGGGCAGATGGGTGGCCATGACCACCAGATCGGCGTGCAATTCCTGAACGGCGTCGGCCAGCTTATGGTTTAGATCGACCGCCGGATCATGGGCGACAATCATATGGTCACGGGTGTTCAGTCCGTGCGCCGCCGCCTCAGACGCTGCGAATTGCGCAAGCTTTTGCGAATACTCTTCGGGGCTGTGGGCGATTGCGCTGGGCTCGCTTCCGGTGACGCCGACATAAGTGATCCGTGCGCCATACTTGTGTGCAAGATCGGCGGCAATCGTAAGCGTCTTGGTCAAATTGGCCACGTGGCGCAGGTCCACGGGCACCATGATTTCGTTAAACATCTTTCCCCCATGCCTGTGTTTTCACAGTTCGTTGATGGGGAAAAGACTAGGGCACAAGCCGGTAAGGTCCAACCGAAAGCCCAATTTTCTTAACTGGGTCGTGGACTGGTGGTCAGATGATAGCGCGCCAATTCCAGCGGGCTGAGCACATGAATGCGATCCGGCGGGGTCGCCATAGTGGGCTCCATTAGGCCAAGATCGACGCCCATCTCGGCCAGATAGTGCATGACCTGTGCGGTGGATTGTTGCACATCGGCGGCGGTTTGAGCGCTGTCGCGAGAACTGGCAGGGTCGATATGTTCTTGATGCACGCCAAATCTGCCTTGCGCGGCAGCAATCCGGTCTTGGCCTCCCGCAAACATATAGGGGCAGGCAGAATAACAAATCGCGTCGGCAGGCAATTTGGTGGTCACCCCGGCCGCGCGCAACATCCGCCCGATCATAAGCGCCTCATGTAGAGAGCCGCCGGTGGAATTCATGCTGACCTCGCGCACCGGTGTGCCCTGCGCGCGTCGCGCCGCCAGCGTGCGCGCGATCCGTGCGCCATCTCCGGGCGCAATGTGGCCGCGCAGCGTGATCTGCGTGCCTTCACCGCCAATCACCAATTCGGGCGGCATTTCGGCCAGCAAGGTGGGGTTGGTATCCGCCGCGTCAGGGCGGGCATCGGTGGTTTCCATCCCGACCGTATGTGCCTGCAAAGCGCTGCCATGTTCGATCTCAAACCCAAAGACAATAAAACCAAGCGCCGCAATCAGCCCGTTTATCGTGTGAAACGGCGCTGTACGGCGCGGGGTATCAATTCGGGTTTTCGTGTTCCGTCCAGTCATGCGTCACCTCCCTTTGGCGCAATCAAGATATCAAGGGAGTATCACGACCAAACCCTTGATCGGGCGAGGGCGCTGAATGTCGCAGCTTCGTCACGTTTGCGTCATGAAAAGTGAGTGCGGCGTGAGGGGCTGGGCGAACGTGCCCTTAAATCTGGTTTTCGGGAAGGTATTCAGGACGCAATCGCCGCCCCAAGGCCTCTGTCAGCGCATCGGGCAGGGTTGGTTTAGCAAAGACCAACACATCGGGTAATGTGGATTGGAATGCCAGCGGCAGCCGCTCGGCCGTGTTCACGATCACTGGAATATGCAGCGCGCGCAGTTCGCTCACCAGCGGCTCGGCATTGCCGTCCAGCAGGTTCATATCCAACACCGCCGCATCGACCTGATCGCTTGCACATAGTCGGCGTGCGTTGGCCAAGGTCGCGACCGGCCCGATCAACGTCCCACCCGCCTCTTCGATGGAGTAGGCGATGTCATAAGCGATTAACATTTCATCTTCGGCTACAAGGACTTTGCCCCCCTGTAGCCAATAATTCTTCGGCTCAATATACATCGGGTTACCCCTCAATCAATTCCATTGGCACGCGTATTCGTGCAAGGAACCCGTCAGCGGGCCATTCGGTTCCGTAATCGCCGTGCAATTGGCCATGGATGGTCAAGTCAATCAGGCGTTTCCCAAACCCGGTTGGGTGAGGGGGCTCAAGCCGTTCCGGGCAGCCGCTCTCGCGCCAGTCAATGGCAAGCACCGCACCCTCATCCCCGGTTTCGATACGCCAGATCAGGTCGAGCTTGGCCCCCTCATGTGACAGCGCGCCGTATTTCACAGCATTCGTTGCTAATTCGTGCAGCACTAACGCAAAATTTGTTGCCCCCGCCTGATTGAGGGTCACTGCTGGCCCGCCCAAGCTTAAACGCGGGTCTTGGGTGTTTGTGTAAGGTGCCAAAATCGCATGGATCAAATCGGAGAAATCGACCTCGCCGCGAAAACCTGTCTCAAGTGTTGCCGTCGGGCTGACAAGATCATGCGCGCGCGCCAGCGCGTTGATGCGCGCACGCAGCCCCTTTGCCATCGCATCGGGCGAGGTCGCATGGCGCGCCGTCATTCCGATCAAACCCGACATCATCGCAAATAGGTTCTTGACCCGATGATTCATTTCGCGCGCAAGTATTTCGCGGGCCTGAGCGAGCGTGCGCTCATCGGTGACATCGCGCAGATAGATCAATAGAGCGCCATTTTCTGGAAACAACCGCGCCTCAAGGATGCGATCATCATAGCCCATAAAATCAGTCGTTTGGGGCAGTGACGTTTCACGCGCGCGCGCGATTGCCGCTTCAACATCAGAGCCTTTGAAATGGGGGAAAGCTTGCCAAAAATCGGCACCCATAAACGCATCGGCCAGTTGCGCCCCATAGGCACCAAGCACCCGCTCGCGCATCACACTGTTGAAATAGCGCACGCAATCATCGGCATCGAGCTCAAGAATGCCGTCGCGCGTTACCTCGTGAAAATGTGCCAACCGTTCGGCACTTTCGCGCGCAGCCTTTTCGGCCTGTTTGCGCCCGCTCACATCAAGCAATGTGGCGACTGCCAGTGGCGGGTCGCTATCGATGCGGCGTGCTGAAATCAGTATATCAAGCTGCGCGCGCCCCGGTTTGCGGACCGTTACCGGTTCTGCATCAATCACCTCATTACTCAGCGCGGCGCGAAAGAGCGGCAACTCGTTTTCACCATAGGGCTGGCCGGAAGCGTCAAATGTATGCATCTCGCCGCGATACATGCCCGGAGGAGCATCGTGATCAAGCCCCATCAGATCGCGCCCAGTGGTGTTGATATCCAACAGTTTTCCCGTGCTTACCTCGGCCAAGGCGACGCCGACCGGCATCTGATTAAGGATCGCATGGAACACCTCTTGCTCTTGGCGGGCCAGTTTGATCTGGCTGCGCAGTCGGATCTCGGCTTCGACCCCAGCGGCGAGATCAAGAAGGGTCTCGTGATCCTCATCGCTCCAGACGCGCGGCTCGTGTCCGATCACACAAAATGACCCCAGCACATCCCCCTCGACCGAGCGCAGCGGCACCCCGAGATAGGCGATCACATCCATATCTTCGACCGCGCCATTGCCGGCCACCTGCGGATCGCGTCGTGCATCCGACACGATCAGCGCGGCATCGCGTTCCACCACATGGCGGCAAAACGAATGGCTTAGCGGTGTTTCACGACCAGCCAAATGGGCCGGGTCCACCCCCGTTTGCGACAGTAGAAATTGGCGCGTTTCATCTACCAGCGACACCAGCGCAACCGGTGTGCCCACGATGCGCGTTGCGAGCCGTGTGGCGCGATCAAACGCCTCTTCAGCCGGAGCATCCATCAGCCCGGTTTGATGCAACGCGCGCAGGCGCTGCGGGTCGCTGATGGGCGACAGCTTAGGCCCATTTTCAGAAGTCAGATCGTTCTTCATGCATTCAATACGCCGCAGCAAGCCGGTTGGGCTATCTTAGATCCGTTTTATGACCTGAAGCTTACGGCTTTCCCAGTGCCATATGCCATCTATATGAGAGGAAATTTAATCGTGGGGCAATTTGTGCCATCAGATTAGTCGTTTGGCGAGTTCGTGGTGTTTGTTGGCCCCTCGGGCTGCGGGAAATCCACGCTG
>JAFGWK010000307.1 GCA_016937195.1 Paracoccaceae bacterium
CCGATTCCGACGGGTCGCCCCGCCAAGGCGCGGATTGGCCATGACCGGGTTGATCAAAACCGACCGCGCTGATCTGCGCGGCGAGCGGCATCAGCGCCTCGGTCCACAGTTTGGAATTGCCCAGCGTGCAATGGATTGCGAGCGCCGGGCGCTCACCATGCCCGAAGGTCTGCCACGCGATATCGGCGCCTTGGCGCAAATCGCGCGCCATTACAGATCCCCCAGATGGTCGTCCAGAAGGGCGAGGCGGTCTTGTCCCCAGAAGCGCTCGTCACTGTCTGCAACGATATAAAAGGGCGAACCGAACGCGCCACGATCCACCGCTTCTTGCAGGTTGCGCTCATAGGTCAGCGCGCCCTCAAACAGCCCCGAGGTGACCAGATCGCCGGAGAACCCGTTGGCCTCAAGTGCGGCGCGGATCACCTCGTCCTGGGCGATATCCTTGCCCTCGGCCCAGCAGGCGCGTGCGATCGCATGTACCAGCCCGCCAAGATCGCCCCCGCCTGCCTGTTGTGCCGCGATAATCGCATAAGAGGCAGGTGCCGGATTGGTCGGGAAGAATGGGGGGGTGAAATCCATCGCCATGCCAAGACGCGCCGACCAGCGCTTGAGTTCTTGCATCCGATATTCCATCCGGCAGGCTGGACGTTGCGCGGGGCGCATGCCGCCAGTGCGGTCAAACAGCGCCATCAGATCAAGCGGTTTATAGCTGATCTGCGCCCCGTGACGGCTGGCGATTTCTTCGAGCCGCTGGCCTGCGAGATAGGTCCAGGGGCTGAATACGCCGAAAAAATAGTCGATCCGCGCCATTGGTAACACTTTCTTGACGGTGGAAATTGCCGCCAAGCTACCTCGGTGCTAAGGCAGGCGCAATCAACCGAATCCTGTCGGGGCGACCCGGCGCTGCCCTCAAGGAACTGCCCTGATGTCTGTTGTCACCGAACCCAAACTGATTTCCGGAAACTCGAACCGCCCGCTGGCGCAATCCATTGCGCGGCGGATGTCGATGCATCGGGGGATGTCGGTGGGGCTGGTGGATACCCGGGTGGAACGCTTTAACGATGGCGAGATCTTCGTCGAAGTTTATGAAAACGTGCGCGGCGAGGATATGTTCATCATCCAGTCGACGTCGAACCCGGCCAATGACAACCTGATGGAGCTGCTGATCATGTCGGATGCGCTGCGCCGGTCCTCGGCCGATCGCATCACCGCTGTGATCCCTTATTTCGGCTATGCTCGTCAGGATCGCCGCACCAAGGCGCGCACGCCAATTTCGGCCAAGCTGGTGGCGAACCTGCTGACGGAATCCGGTGTTGATCGCATCCTGACGCTGGATCTGCACGCAGCGCAGATTCAGGGTTTCTTCGATATTCCGGTGGACAACCTTTATGCCAGTCCGGTCTTCGCACTCGATATTCTGCATCACTTCAAGGGCAAGATGAATGACGTGATGGTCGTCTCGCCCGATGTCGGCGGCGTGGCGCGAGCGCGCGAGCTGGCCAAGCGGATCGAGGCCCCGCTGTCGATCGTGGACAAGCGGCGCGAAAAGGCAGGCGAGATTGCCGGCATGACGGTGATCGGGGATGTTTCGGGCAAGAAGTGTATTATCGTGGACGATATTTGCGACACTGCCGGCACGCTGTGCAAGGCCGCCGAAGTGCTGATGGAAGCGGGAGCGACCGAGGTCCACGCCTATATCACGCATGGCGTTTTGTCTGGCCCTGCGGTCGACCGGGTGAGCAAATCGGTGATGAAATCGCTGGTGATCACGGATTCCATCGAGCCGAGCGAGGCGGTCAAAGCCTGCCCCAATATCCGCATCGTGCCCACCGCACCGATGTTTGCCCAGGCGATCTTGAACACTTGGTCGGGCACCTCGGTCAGCTCGCTATTTGAGACCGAGACCCTGACGCCGATTTATGAGGGCATGTATACCCGCGATTGAGCGGCGCGTCCTTCCGACCCCAAGGCCCGGATCCAAGCGATCCGGGCTTTTTGCTGCGCGTCTGCCATCGAGGCACCGCGCAATCGGACCGAGTTCACGATGGGGGAGGCATGCAGCGAGGCGCTCGCGCGATGGTGTTGGAATGAGAGCGGCCTTCGCGTTGACGTTTCTTTACAGGTTTTTTTCGGCACATTATCCCAAAAAGGCGAATTTAGCCCGGTTATGCCGTGGCCGGGTTGGCGCTTGATTGAACAATTAGTGAGATGCAAATCATGTATTTGGGAAAATTTTTGGTCGCTACGACATTGATGATGGGCGCTACGGCCGCACAAGCTGGCGCGACCCTTTACAAATGCACGTTGAACAACCGCCCCAGCAGGAGCTTTATGTCGAAGAAGCTTGAGATCGCCTATGATGCCAGGACGGGCAAGGCGAAAGCGGTCGACGGGTTGATCTGGCGTGCCTTTGGCAAGGCTATGCCCGTCAAGGTCGTGGTTGACAATCCGGCGCGCATCACCTTCCGTTGGGAAGTTAAGAACGTGGACGTCCGTTCGAAAGGCGTGGCCAGCAGCGGCCACTCCGTGCGTGAGACGGTGACGCTGCTCAAAGATACGTTGGACGTTCAGGTCCGACAAATGCCGCTTGGTTACGATAACAGCTTTGCGGGTTCGGGTCATTGCACCGCCCAGCCCTACATTCCGCGGCGCAAATAGGGTCTCACCTGGTCGCCATGCAAGGAGCCAGATGCGCCTAGTCTCGTTGACAGTCCTCGTGATGATCGCCTTTGCGGCCAATTCAGTGCTCAACCGGATGGCGGTGCATGGCGCGGGTTGGGGGCCGGCGTTCACGGGGGTGGTGCGGCTGTCCTCGGGGGCGGCGGTGTTGCTGGTGATGGCGCTGGGCACAAAGGGCTGGCGTGGTATGCGGATGCGTCCCGCGGTGCTGGGCGCGGGTGTGGCCACGCTGTTTCTCTATATCTATGGTTTTTCTATCGCGAGCGGGCTGATTGATGCCGGTGTCGGGGCTTTGACGCTGTTTGGCATGGTGCAGATCACGATGTTCGCGGGCGCTTTGGTGCTGCGCGAGCCGATCTCGTTGTGGCGCTGGATCGGGGCGGGGCTGGCCTTTGCGGGTTTGGCGGTGCTGTTGGGGCCTAGCTCGGGCGGTCAGCCTCTTGATCCGCTGGGCTTCGGGCTGATGGCACTCGCGGGGATCGGCTGGGGTCTGTATTCGCTGAACGGGCGACGTGCGCGCGATCCGCTGGTGGCGAGTGCGTTGAACTTCGCGCTGGCGGTGCCTTTGGCGCTGATCTGGCTGGGCGTGGCGCGTGACGCGGGGCAGGGCGCGAACTGGGGCTGGTGGCCTGCGCTGGCTTCGGGGGCGATCACTTCGGGGCTGGGCTATGCGCTATGGTATCGCGTGTTGCCGCAAATTCCCGCCAGTCTTGCCGCCATTGCACAGCTTTGCGTGCCGATCCTTGCCGCCCTTGGCGGGGCGCTCCTGCTAGCTGAGACCCCAACACTGCGCTTTTGGATCGCGGCGGCGCTGGTTCTGGGGGGCATCGCGCTGTCGCTGCGCAAAAACCGCCCGAATGCGCGTTGACTCCGGGGCTACGCGCTGTATAAGCCCGCCATCCCGGTAGCCAACGCTGCCGGGTCATTCATTGGTGTTGGTGGACCTCGCAAGAGGAAACCTGTCGCCGGTCGCCGAAAGGCCCCGGAGGAGGACAACGCCCTTCGAAACGCTAAGAAGGAGTCCAGCCGTGACCAAACGCACGTCTGCCAAGTATAAAATCGACCGCCGCATGGGCGAAAACATCTGGGGCCGCGCCAAATCGCCGGTCAACCGCCGCGAATACGGCCCCGGCCAGCACGGCCAGCGCCGCAAGGGCAAACTGTCCGATTTCGGCACCCAGTTGCGCGCCAAGCAAAAGCTCAAGGGCTATTACGGCGATCTGACCGAGAAACAATTCCGCCGCATCTACGCCGAAGCCGAACGTGTGCGCGGCGATACCGGTGAAAACCTGGTAGGTCTGCTCGAGCGTCGCCTTGACGCGCTGGTCTATCGCGCGAAATTCGTTCCGACCGTCTTTGCGGCGCGCCAGTTCGTGAACCACGGCCACGTGCTCGTGAATGGCAAGAAAGTGAACATCCCCTCCTACCGCCTGAAAGAAGGCGATGTGGTGGAAGTGCGCGAGAAGTCCAAGCAAATGGCGCTGGTTCTGGAAGCTGTGCAATCGCCCGAGCGCGACGTGCCCGACTACCTCGACGTGGATCACAACAAAATGGTTGCGACCTTCGTGCGCACGCCCAAACTGGGTGACGTGCCCTACGCGGTTCAGATGGAACCCAACCTCGTTGTCGAATTCTACGCGAAGAACTGATCTTTCAGTCTTCGCCGGTTTTTGCGAAAGGTCGCGCCCTCGGGCGCGGCCTTTTTCGTTGCATGCAGGCCGCGCATTGCGATGCGATGACTTTGGGGTGATCTTGAGACTAGCCCTACCGCGCACAGCTCGCTAGATATCAGGGGAATTTCGAGGAACAGGTCATGACGAGTCACATCCGCCCGCAACCCGGCATCATGGACATCGAGCTGTATCAGGGCGGGGCGGCCCATGTCGCTGGGCGCACCGATGCGATCAAGCTTAGCTCGAACGAGAATCCGTTCGGCCCGTCCGATAAGGCAAAGGACGCATTTACCAAATGCGCCCACACGATGCACCGCTACCCGTCGACCGATCACGCCAAGCTGCGCCTTGCGATTGGTGATGTGTACAATCTTGATGCTGACCGCATTATCTGCGGCGTGGGCAGCGATGAGATCATTCACCTGCTCTGCCAGTCCTTTGTCGGGGCGCGCGATGAGGTGATTTTTACCGAGCACGGCTTTCTTATGTATCGCATCGCCACGCAAGCGGCGGGGGGCACCCCCGTTCAGGTCGCCGAGCGCGAGCGCACCACCGATGTCGATGCGATCCTTGCCGCCTGCACCAAGAAGACAAAGCTGGTCTTCCTTGCCAATCCCAACAACCCGACCGGTACGATGATCGGTCTGGCCGAGCTGGAGCGGCTGGCCAATGGTCTGCCCAAGGGCGCGCTGCTGGTGATTGACGGGGCTTACGCCGAATATGTCGAGGGCTATGATGGCGGGGCGGAACTGGCCACGCGCCTGCCCAACGTGTTCATGACGC
>JAFGWK010000062.1 GCA_016937195.1 Paracoccaceae bacterium
CGGCGTCCCGTGCGGCGTTGTGTGCCGCTTCGGTGAGGGGGGTTCTACGGCTACTCCCAGATCTCCGCAACCACTTTTTTGAAAAAACTTGTGCGTTTTCTTAAAAACACCGCAAGCTATTGTTTTTATGACATAAATGATAAAAATTTCTTTTGAAAACAGGGAGAGAAAGCCCCTTTCGCAACAATATTTCGCAAATCACCCGATTCCACGAAACGTCTGACGCGCCGTGCCGCAGGGTCAGCGGAATCGGGGCACCAAACGAAGCCCCAAAAGCAGCAATACCGCCGCCAACCACAGCCAGCCCTGAGTGGAGATCACCTTCATCTGGAGCAGATAGTGAACCACCCCCAGCAGCACGGCAGGGTAAACCAGCCAATGCAGCTTGCGCCAATTGCGGCGCAACTTGCGGATCGAGGCATTGTTCGAAGTGATCGCAAGCGGGATCAGCAGGATGAAGGCGCTGATTCCCAGCAACAGGTAGCGCCGCTTCACCAGATCTGCCAAAGCCTGCGCCCACAGCATCCCCATATCCAGAACCGCCCAAGCTGACAAATGCAGGGCAATATAGAAGAACGCGAGCAAGCCAATCGCGCGACGATAGCGGATCAGGTTGAGGCCAAGCCAGCGGCGCGCGGGGGTGATCGCAAGACCACCCACTAGAAACCAAAGTGCGATCTTGCCCAGCCGGTGCTCGATCCCTTTGACTGGATCAACCCCGATGCCCCCGGTCAGGGTCAGATACACAACCCAAGCCAGCGGAATCAGCCCCGCGAGATACACGACCCAACTCGGGACGCGCCGCAGCGCGCCGTTGATCGGGGAGGACAGGCCTGAGATGCTCATCAGTAGTTCTTCCGCAAGTCCATGCCAGAATAGAGACTCGCCACCTCATCTTCATAACCATTGAACATCAAAGTCGGCTCGCGCCCAGCAAACAGCCCTGCGCCAACGCGCCGTTCGGTCGCTTGCGACCAGCGCGGGTGATCCACCTTGGGGTTCACATTGGCATAGAAACCATATTCACGCGGCTGCAGCTGATTCCACGTGGTGCGGGGCTGTTTGTCGGTCAAGGTAATTTTGACGATGCTCTTGATCGACTTGAACCCGTATTTCCACGGAACGATCAACCGGATCGGAGCGCCGTTCTGATTGGGCATCTCCTCATCATAAAGACCCGTCGCCAGAATCGTCAGCGGATTCATCGCCTCGTCCAGTCGCAGCCCTTCGACGTAGGGCCAGTCGATGCCACCCTGTTTCTGACCCGGCATTTGCGAGGGCCGCAGTAAGGTTTGCATCGCGACATATTTCGCGCCGGGCTGCACGCCCACGCGGTTGAGTAGATCTGCCAGCTCAAAGCCGATCCACGGAACAACCATCGACCACGCCTCAACGCAGCGGAACCGATAGATGCGCTGCTCCAGCGTCACCGGCTTTAGAATGTCATCAAGCGCATAATTGCCGGGTTTATCGACCAGCCCGTCAATCTCGATAGACCACGGGTCGGTCACGAGCTGACCAGCATAGGCGGCTGGATCGGTCTTATCCCAGCCGAATTCATAGAAATTATTGTAGTTCGTGATCTCTTTAAGCGTGTTCGGCGTGGCATCGGTCGAATATTTCGAGGGCACCGCTTTGATCGTGGCCAAGGCAGGGCCCGCAATGGTACCCAAGGCCAGCGCGCCCGCACCTGCCATAATCTGGCGACGGTTCAGGAAATCGGCTTTTGGCGTTACATCGGCCCATGTCGGGTCACCGGGTCTGATCTTGCGCATGGAAATACCTCCTATATGCCCGCAATATGCGTGCGGGATGTGCCTTGTGCATCCCTTTTCGCGGGAGGGGGCGACATTGTTACCCCTAGGCATAAAGAAAAATACGCGCCACACTCGACTTTGGATCACAGGGCGCTGTCCGGCGTGACCTGTGTGGGAGATAAGGGAGACACAGATGAAACATCTGATCGGTGCCGCAGTTGCGGCGGTATTCATGCTGGGTGCACAGGCCGCTACAGCGCAAGAGGCGCATATCTGGACCACAGAAGACACTTTCGACAATGTCACCTTCGCTGTGCAAAATTCGATCGTTGGCGCGGGGCTTGTGGTTGATCACGTCAGCCATACCGGCGACATGCTGGAGCGCACCAAAGATGCGGTCGGCGCGACCAAGACGCTGTTCACCGGCGCAGATATTTTTTCGTTCTGCTCGGCCAAGGTGTCGCGCGAGGTGATGACGAGCGACATCACCAACGTGCAATACTGCCCCTATACGATCTTCGTCTATGAGACCCCGGAGAACCCCGGTGAGATCACCGTCGGCTTTCGCGACTATCCCAAAGGCACTATGGACCCGGTCACCGATATGCTGACCGGGATCGTCAAAGATGCCTTGATGATCGACTAATTGGCGCGCGCGGGTCTAGAGGTGCATATTGGAATGCGCCTTCAGCCTGCGCGCCTCAAGCTGGCTTTTGCGGGTCTGGCGTAGGGTCTCTACCATCATTGCGGTGAGAAAGCCGATGTTGAGCAGACCGTTCGCCGCAGCCATGCCGCCCAAGATGCGCCAGTCGTGGTTTAGCAGAATGTCGCCATAGCCCAGCGTCGTATAGACGACGAGCGCGAAATAGACCGCCTCTTCCATCGTGTGGAAAATATCGAGCAGGCGAAAACAGATCGCCCAGGCCCAAACGCTGGCCGTGACCATCGCCAGCGCCCATAGCGCCGCCGCCATCACCAACAGCAACATTTTTGGTCCGTGCGGCTCGCGCATCAACCAGCGTGCTGATCGCACGAACATCGCCTCCATCGCCCATGCCGTCGTCGCAGCGAAGGACACCGTGATCAGCATCATAAGCGATCCAATAGCGATCTGGTGGAGCATGGTCTTCCTTTCGACTGCAACAGTCCCTGCTAGTCGCGCAGCCCCTCTCGCGTCAAGCGCAGCAGTGCCGCACTGGACAGAGCGCCCCCCACGCCCTATTTCGGGGCGACCATGAAAAAACATTCTGATCCCAATTCCAAGCTGATCGCCGAAAACCGGCAAGCGCGCTATCACTACGCCGTCGAGGATACGCTCGAGGCGGGGATCATGCTTTATGGCTCTGAGGTGAAAAGCCTGCGCACCGGCCAGACCAATATCGCCGAAAGCTATGCCTCGGTCGAAGATGGCGAACTGTGGCTGATCAACAGCTATATCGCTGCTTACATGCAGGCCGGTCATTTCGGTCACGAAGAACGGCGCAAGCGCAAGCTGCTGGTGTCCAAACGCGAATTGTCCCGGTTGTGGAATGCCACCCAGCGCGAGGGCATGACCATCGTGCCGCTCAAGATGTATTTCAACGACAAGGGCATCGCGAAGCTGCTGGTCGGAATCGCCAAAGGTAAAAAGCAGGCCGACAAACGCGAAACCGAGGCCAAGCGCGACTGGAACCGCCAGAAACAGCGGCTACTCAAGCAGAATCAGTAAGCCAAGGCGCGGTTTTGCGCGCCCTGCCCTTGCGTCCCCTGCGGTGCTGAGTCTAATCAACTCTGACCGATAGAGAGAGGCGCGACGCGATGGATGACCCGAAAACGCTTGTATCGACGGACTGGCTTGCCGCACATCTAAATGATCCCGATTTGCGGATTTTGGATGGCTCTTGGTTCCTGCCCCAGATGGGTCTGGATGCAAAAGCCACCTATGACGCAAAACATATTCCCGGCGCACGCTTCTTTGATATCGACGATATCGCCGACAACCGCTCGGAATTGCCCCATATGGCGCCGCCGACCGAGAAGTTTATCTCGCGCATGCGTGCGATGGGCGTGGGCGATGGTCATCAGGTCGTCATCTATGACCAGCATTCGGTGTTCTCCGCGCCGCGCGTGTGGTGGCTGTTCCGGCTGATGGGCAAGACAGATGTCGCCGTGCTGGATGGCGGGCTACCCAAATGGGAAGCAGAAGGTCGCCCGCTGGAAGACCTGCCGCCTATGGTGCGCGACCGTCACATGACCGTGCAGCGCCAGTCCGGTCTGGTAAAAGATGTGACGCAAGTGGCCCATGCCAGCAAACTGGGCGATTACGAAATCATCGACGCGCGCGCGCGTGGTCGTTTCATCGGACAAGACGAAGAGCCCCGCCCCAACCTTCGCAAAGGCCATATCCCCGGCTCGAAAAACGTGCCTTGGGGAGACGTTCTGACCGCGCAAGGCACGATGAAATCCCCCGACGCCTTGCGGGCCTTGTTCAAGGGCGCGGGCGTCGATCTGTCCAAGCCTGCAATCACCACCTGCGGATCGGGCGTGAACGCAGCCTTGCTGGCCTTCGCACTAGAACTGACGGGCAAGTCTGACTGGGCAGTCTATGACGGCGCTTGGGCGGAATGGGGCATGTATAACGACCTCAAGGTCGCAACCGGAGAAGCATGATGCTGAACAATCTCAAAG
>JAFGWK010000063.1 GCA_016937195.1 Paracoccaceae bacterium
AACCTTTGCGCATCAGACGGGAAATTTTGCCGAAATGGTGTGCTCGAATTCATTTCGATCCGACGACAACGAGCGCAACGCCGTCGGCCAGCTCCATTGGGAGATGAGTGCGGCGGGCGGCTTGATCATGGAAATGGCGCGCAAGCACCGCCTTCCGGCGGGTGGCGCGCTGGCCGTGGATCGCGAGGCGTTTTCGCAAGCGGTGACTGATCGCCTGCGCGCGCATGATAATATTTCTTTTGTTGAAGAAGAAGTTACGGCCCTTCCCTCAAGTGGCAATTGGATCTTTGCAACGGGTCCGCTCACCTCTCAGGACCTTGGAAGCGCGATCGCTGCGGCCTCGGGCGTCGACCGTTTGGCGTTCTTTGATGCTATCGCCCCGATTGTGTATGCCGAAAGCATCGACATGTCCGTGGCGTGGCGGCAATCGCGCTATGATAAAGGCGAGACCGAGCAAGAGCGCACCGCCTATATCAACTGCCCGATGACACATGACCAATATGAGGCGTTTATCGACGCGCTTCTGGCGGCCGAAAAGACCGAGTTCCACGAGGGCGAAACTGCGGGGTATTTCGACGGCTGCTTGCCCATTGAGGTTATGGCGGAGCGCGGCCGCGAGACGCTGCGTTTTGGCCCGATGAAGCCCGTCGGTCTGACCAATGATCACGACCCGCAGAACAAGCCCTACGCCGTGGTACAACTGCGCCGCGACAACGCGCTTGGCACGCTGTACAATATCGTCGGCTTTCAGACCAAGATGAAATATGGCGCGCAAGCCTCTGTTTTCCGGATGATTCCAGGTCTACAGGATGCGAAGTTCGCGCGCTTGGGCGGTATTCACCGCAATACATTCATCAACTCTCCGACGCTGCTCGATAGCCAGATGCGGCTGAAATCGCACCCGCATCTGCGCTTTGCAGGCCAGATCACCGGGGTTGAGGGCTATGTCGAAAGCACCGCGATGGGGCTGCTGGCGGGGCGGATGGCTGCGGCGCAATTGCAGGGCCGTGAGCTACCACCGCCCGGCCCGGACACCGCGATGGGCGCGCTGATCACACACATCACCGGCGGAGCCGAGGCGAAGACCTTCCAGCCGATGAACGTCAATTTCGGACTGTTCCCGCCGATTGATGCCAAAGGTGGACGGCGCGGGCGCAAAGATCGCTACAAAGCCTATACAGATCGTGCAAAAGAAACGTTTAGCCAATGGCTTGCGGACCAAAGCTAAGGTGATCACCCGGTTCGCGCCATCGCCCACCGGACCGCTGCATCTCGGTCACGCTTATAGCGCGCTTATGGCCCATGACATGGCGCGCAAGGCGGGTGGCCAGTTCCTGCTGCGCATCGAGGATATCGACCAAAGCCGTGCGCGACCGCAATGGGAACGCCAGATTTACGAAGACCTAAACTGGCTTGGAATCACATGGAACGGGCCGGTGATGCGCCAGTCCGAACGCCTTAACGTCTACAGAGAAACGCTTGATAAACTTTGGCAATCCGGTTTTTTATATCGCTGCACTTGCACCCGTCGCGACATTGAAGAGGCCGTGAATGCGCCCCAAGAAGGCGCCGCATTTGGACCCGACGGGCTGATCTATCCCGGCACCTGCCGTATAAGTGGAGCTCCAACGCCCGGAGAGCCCTTGCCGGATACACCCTTGCGGCTCAACATGCTGCGCGCGGCATGTCCTTGTCACTTTAGCGAACTCTGCAAAGCCCCAAAAGGTGTGCAGCAAATCACCCCTGAACAGATGCAGCGGGACGTTGGCGATATCGTGCTTGCGCGCCGCGATATGGGCACGTCCTATCACCTCTCTGTGGTGCTGGATGATGCAGCGCAAGGGATCACGCATGTCATTCGTGGCGAGGATCTGTTTGACGCCACAAAGATCCACGTCACGCTGCAGAACCTACTTAAGCTTCCAACGCCAAACTACTGCCATCACAGACTTATCCGTGACGAAAACGGCAAACGTCTGGCGAAACGCGACGATGCCCGCGCCATCGCCAAGTATCGTGAAGACGGTGCCAGCCCCGCTGATATTCGCAAGATGGTCGGGCTTTAGGCGCTAGTCCTCAATCGGCTTGAGAATTTCGATCTCATCACCGTCGCGGATCGCCGTATAAAAACACGAGCGTCGATTGGTGTGACAGGCTGGCCCCGCCTGATCGACCAGCAACAACAGACAATCGCGGTCGCAATCAATCCGCATTTCGCGCAGGGTTTGCACATGCCCCGAGCTTTCACCCTTGGCCCAAAGTGCATTTCTCGATCTTGACCAATAGGTTACATGGCCCTTCTCAAGCGTGATCGCAATGCTTTGCGCATTCATCCACGCCATCATCAGAACCTCACCACTCTGGTAATCCTGCGCGATCGCGGGGATTAGACCGTTGGCGTCATAGCGCAGGCTGGCAGGATCAAATGGCATCGGCACTTTCCTTTGGGGGACACTCCCCCTATCTACCCCGGACGGAGCAAAGGGAAAAGCCATGAGCGACGCCGATCTGATTAAACTCTACTCCCAGCGCATTCTGGCGCTGGCCGCTGACATGCCCTTCACCGATCCGCTGACCGCCCCTGATGCAGTGATGCGCAAGCGCGCGCCGCTTTGCGGTTCGACGGTTGAAGTTGCGATCACAGTGCAAGAGGGGCGGATCAGCGGCTACAGCCAGACGGTGCATGCCTGCGCTTTGGGGCAGGCTTCGGCAGCAATTTTCGGTGCGCAGGTGATCGGGTGCTCGCGCGATCAGGTGGCGCGGCTGCGCGATCAACTGGCCGCAATGCTCAAAGGCGGGCCCGTGCCCGATGCACCCTTTGGCGAATATGAGGTCCTGACCGCCGCGCGCGAGTATCCCAATCGCCACGGCTCGATCCTGCTTGCCCCCGAGGCCACTTTGGCGGCTTTTGATAGCGCAATCGCAGCCTAATCCCCTACGCTTTAACCATAAAAAACCGCCATCCCGGTTCGGGGATGGCGGCGAGTTTGCGCTTTCGGACAGGCAAAACCTTGGGACAGGCGGGCCGCGTGTGTTTGGGACAGATGCGGCAAGGCAGAAAGCGCGAGGCAGTAACGTCAGAGGCAAGAGAGGCAAAGGATCACAGCAGACCGGGCAAATAAAGCGCGATAAGAAAGCTCACGCAGAGCGCAACACCGCCAATGGCGTCTTGCAGTAGCGTGCTCTGGTTTCTTGCAAAGACAGCTTTGATTTGTTGGGCCATTTTGGTCTCCTTCATCCCTGTTGCCACTTTGTTCTCATATTTTTTACGCCCTGTAAAGAACTTTGTGAGAACATTTGAGAACATGAGTCGGAACGAAGGAGTTTAATCAGCCCACATTGATCAAACGGATCGCTTGATCCTGCCCCATCAGCCATAAAAGTTGACGCGCTGCCTGCCCGCGCGTCCCGCTGAGATCGGGATCATCATGCAGCAGCTTGCGCGCATCGCTTTGCGCCACCGCCAAAAGGCCAGCCTGGCGTTCCAGATCGGCGATGCGAAAGCGCGGCAAGCCCGATTGCGCCGTGCCAATCATGTCGCCCGCGCCGCGCATCGCGAGATCTTCCTCGGCGATGCGAAACCCGTCTTCGGTTTCGCGCAAAATCCGCAAGCGGCGTTCGCCCGTCTCACTGAGGGGCGCTTGGTAGATCATCAGGCAGGTCGAGGCCGCCGAGCCGCGCCCAACACGACCGCGAAGCTGATGCAACTGCGCCAGACCAAAGCTTTCGGCACGCTCGATCACCATGATCGTGGCGTTGGGCACGTTCACGCCCACCTCAATCACCGTGGTTGCAACCAGAACGGCCGTGCGTCCCGCGACGAAATTCGCCATTGCGGCGTCTTTTTCGGCGGGCGGCATCTGGCCGTGAACCAGCCCGACCACCCCTTCGCCCAACTCAGCGCGCAGATGGCGAAACCGATCCTCGGCAGAGGTCAGATCAACGCGCTCGCTTTCCTCGACCAGCGGGCAGACCCAATAGGCCTGACGCCCCTCGGCGACGGCGCGACGCAGATGCGCCACCACCTCGCCGAGCCGCTCGGTCGCGATCAGTGCCGTCGTGATCGGCTGGCGACCGGGGGGTTTTTCGTCCAGCAAGCTCACATCCATATCGCCATATTGCGCCAGCGCCAGAGAGCGCGGGATCGGCGTGGCCGTCATCACCAGACTGTCAACCGCCTGCCCCTTGCTGGCGAGTTCCATCCGCTGCGCCACGCCAAAGCGGTGCTGCTCATCGGTTACGGCCAGCCGAAGGTCATGGAAAATAACGTCTTTTTGAAAAACCGCATGGGTGCCCACCAGTATCGCGATCTTGCCATCTGCCAGATCAGCCAGCTTGCGCGCACGCTCCGCCCCTTTGTCACGCCCGGTCAGCAGATCAAGGCGCACACCCGCCGCCTGCGCCAAGGGGACCAACCCCTCAAGGTGCTGGCGCGCGAGGATTTCAGTGGGGGCCATCATCACACCCTGCCCGCCCGCCTCTACCGCCGTAAGCAGCGCCATGAACGCCACCAACGTCTTGCCCGCCCCCACATCCCCCTGCAAAAGCCGGTTCATGCGGCGTGGCGAGGCCAGGTCTCCAGCAATTTCTGCGATCGCGCGGGTCTGCGCATTCGTTGGGCTATAGGGCAGCGAGTCCAAGACTTTGCGCGCAAGAACGCCGGTACCCTGCGTGGCGCGCCCCGGCTTGCGCCGCGCTTGCCGACGGGCCAAGGCAAGCGTCAATTGATGCGCGAACAGCTCATCATAAGCGAGCCGCGCTCGCGCAGGCGCGGTGGACATCACATCGTCCAACCCCTCTGGCGCATGCGCAGCACTTAGCGCTACGTTCCAATCGGGCCAGCCCTCACGCGTTTTCAGCGCGCCATCAATCCACTCCGCCATGTGCGGCGCAAGGGCGCGCGCGGATTGCGCAGCCTTGGTCATTAGCTTTTGACTAATCCCGGCAGTGAGAGGATAGACCGGTTCAAAGCGTGCAATTTCATCGGCTTGATCGGGGGGCAGCATGTGGTCGGGGTGCACGATCTGCGCCATGCCGTCGTAAATCTCAAGCTTGCCCGACACCACGCGGCGCGCGCCGACAGGCAGATGACGCGCCAACCAATCGCCGCGCGCATGGAAAAAGATCAACGTTACGTCGATCTCTGCATCGTGGCACATCACTCGGTCCGGCAGGCCCCGACGACGCGCCGGGATATGACTATCAATAGTCAGTTCAACGGTCACGACACTGCCAGCCGCTACCCCTTGCACAGTCTTTACGGGACGGCGATCAATCACCGAATGGGGCAGCGTGAATAGCAGATCGCGCGGCACCTGGATACCCAGCGGCGCAAAGGATTTCGCCGTTTTTTCTCCAATCCCGGCCAGCGTTTCGAGACCGGAAAATAGCGGGAACAGCGCTTCGGGGCGTCCGCTCATGTGCCCTCCGCAAGCGCGATCCAGGCGTCTTCGTCGATCACACGAATGCCCAGATCGGCCGCCTTTTTCGCCTTTGATCCCGCGCCGGGGCCTGCGACCAAAATGTCGGTTTTCGCACTGACGGACCCTGCGACCTTGGCCCCCAGACTTTCGGCGCGGGCCTTGGCCTCGGCGCGTGTCATGCGTTCAAGCGAGCCGGTGAAAACGATGGTAAGGCCGGAAATTTCACTATCGGATTTCGGTTTCTCGGCCTCTTGGACGTCCAGAAAACCGACGAGGCGGTCGATTGAGGCGCGCTCGGCCTCTTGATGGAAGGTCGCAATCACCGAAGTCGCGAGCGTAGCCCCCACCCCGTCGATCGAAAGAAGATCTTCCCAAGCCGCGCCCTGCCCGATCTCGGCCTGCGTCATCGCGGTCTCGAACGCCTGCCATGTGCCGTAATGTGTAGCCAAAAGGCCCGCGCTGGTGTCTCCGACATGGCGGATTCCCAGCGCGAAAATAAGCCGTGCGAGAGGGATTTTACGTTTCTGCTGAATTGCGTCAAACAGCTTGAGCGCTGATTTCTCGCCCCAGCCTTCGCGGTTCTTCAATTGCTGCAAGCCCTGCCCGTAGCGATCCTCAAGGGTGAAAATATCGGCGGGTTCCCGGATCCATCCGTCTTCGTAAAACGCCTCGACCTGCTTGGCACCCATCCCATCGATGTCAAAAGCCGCGCGCGAGACGAAATGCTTTAGCTTTTCCACGGCCTGCGCCGGGCAGATCAGACCGCCCGTGCAGCGGCGCACCGAATCCCCCTCTTCGCGGATAGCATCCGACCCACAGCGCGGACATTTCGTTGGGAATGCAAATGGTTGTGCGTCTTTTGGGCGCTTGCTCAGATCGACATCGGCGATTTTCGGGATTACATCCCCGGCGCGGTAAACCTGCACCAGATCACCAACGCGAATGTCGCGCCCCTCGCGGATCTCGGCTCCCCGGCTATCACGCCCAGCAATATAATCCTCGTTATGCAGGGTCGCGTTGGACACCACGACACCGCCCACCGTGACCGGCGCAAGACGGGCCACAGGGCTCAGGGCGCCGGTGCGCCCGACCTGAATTTCAATCGCCTCAAGCCGGGTCCACGCCAATTCAGCGGGAAACTTATGCGCGATCGCCCAACGCGGCGTAGTCGAGCGAAACCCGAGCCGGCGCTGCAGTGCAAGGTCGTTCACCTTATAAACGACGCCGTCGATGTCATAGCCAAGATCGGCGCGCATCGCCTCAATCCTGCGATAGTGATCAAGCATTTCCGCGGGGCCATCGCAAAGCACAGTCAGCGGATTGGTCTGAAATCCCAGTGCGGCGAGGCGGTCAATCGCCCCTTTTTGCGTGTCGGCCAGCGGATCCGAGAGCACGCCCCAGGCATAGGCAAAAAATTTCAGTGGGCGCGCGGCGGTGATGCGCGCATCTAACTGGCGCAATGATCCGGCGGCTGCATTGCGCGGGTTGGCAAAAACCTTATCGCCCTTCTCCAAAGCGCGTGTATTGAGCGCCTCGAAATCAGCATGCGCCATATAGACCTCGCCGCGCACCTCAAGAATGTCGGGCGCGCCGCTCAAGTGGTGGGGAATATCCGCGATCGTGCGCGCATTTTCGGTGACGTTTTCGCCAACGGCCCCGTCGCCGCGCGTCGCAGCATACATCAGTTCCCCTTTTTCATAGCGGATCGACAGTGACAGCCCGTCGATTTTTGGCTCGGCTGTGTAGGCCAGCGCAGCATCGGCCCCGAGCCCCAGAAAGCTGCGAATCGAGTCGTCGAATTCTCTGACATCC
>JAFGWK010000064.1 GCA_016937195.1 Paracoccaceae bacterium
GCATGGGTATCCTCCCTCAAGCTCGAAACAGGTCTTGGATGTAAGCTCTGTTGACCTCGGGTAAAATGGGAAACTCTGCGAAACCTGCGCAAAACACAAGTTTTCGCCTATTCAAACCGCTTCCAGATCGCGTTCTCGCCCATTTTGTTGACAAAGGCGGCATGTGCTTCGGCTTCTTCGGCGCTAAGCAGGGGCGGTAAGGGTGTGGGGCGCGGTTGCGGACGCCAGTTGCTACCTTGGGTGCCTTTGTTCTTGTTATCGCTGGAAAGTTGCAAACCAAAACCGGGTTGGCGACCGCCGATCAGTTCTAGATAGACCTCAGCCAGGATCTCACTGTCAAGCAATGCGCCGTGCAGGGTGCGCGACGAATTGTCGATATTGAAGCGCCGGCAAAGCGCATCGAGAGAGGCCGGCGATCCGGGAAATTTGCGCCGCGCAATGGCTAGCGTGTCAAGCGCTCGCTCATTCGCGATCAGCTCCATCTTGGCCCAGCTTAGCTCCGCGTTGAGGAATTTCATGTCAAATTTGGCGTTATGGATAACCAATTTTGATTCTGGGCCGATGAAATTAAGAAAATCTAATCCGATCTCGGCAAATTTCGGCTTGTCGGCCAAGAAGTCATCACCCAGCCCATGCACCTCGAATGCGGATTGCGGCATTTTGCGTTCGGGGTTGATGTATTGGTGATAGGTGCGTCCCGTCGGCATGTGGTTGAACAGCTCAATCGCGCCGATCTCGACAATGCGGTCGCCTTCACCCGGCTCAAAGCCCGTGGTTTCGGTATCGAGAACGATTTCACGCATCGCGGCTCTCCCTGATCTGCGCAATCAGGTGTCGCACATCTGCGTGGGTCTGCTCAAGGCTTTGGGTTTCGATCACATAGGTGGCGCGCGCGCGTTTTTGCGCATCGGGCATCTGGCGCGCGAGGATAATATCAAGCTGAGCATCAGTCATACCAGGGCGATCCAGAACACGGGAGCGTTGAATCTCGGGCGGGGCAGTGACCACAAGCGTCGCATCGCAGGCTTTATCCGCACCGGTTTCATACAGAAGCGGGATGTCGAGCAGGATCAAATCCGCGTTTGGGTGATCTGCGATAAATGCCGTGCGCGATTGCGTTGTCAGCGGGTGAACGATGGATTCAAGGCGGTTTAGAGCCTGTTTGTCTTGTGTAAGGCGCGTTTTAAGCGCGTCGCGACTGACCGCACCGTCACGGATTGCTTCGGGAAATGCCTCCGCAATTGGGGCCACAGCCGCGCCGCCTTTGGCGTAAAGATCATGCACGCAGGCGTCGGCATCCCAGACGGGAACACCCTCCGCGGCGAACATTGCGGCAGTCGTTGATTTTCCCATGCCGATCGAGCCCGTTAGTCCAAGCAAGAAGGGCCTAGTCATGCGTTCAAGACCGCGTCGCGCAACCCGTCGGTGACTTCGGGTCGATGGCCGAACCAGCGCTCAAAACCAGGAACCGCCTGATGGAGCAACATGCCCAATCCGTCGACGACGACACATCCTGCCTCTTCCGCCTCTGTCAGGAACTTAGTTTTCAGTGGCGTGTAGACGAGATCGCAACAGGTCGCCCCGGGGGTAAGCGCATCAAGGGGCACGCGGAACTCTTGTTTTCCAGTCATGCCAAGCGAGGTCGTGTTGACGATGGTCGTTGCGCCTTCGATCATATTTCCCGCCTGCACCCAGTCATAGACAACGATCCGCGCGCCAAATTCTGCGCGTAAGGCGTCTGCGCGCGCGCGTGTACGGTTTGAAATGCGGATTTCGGGGGCGCCAGTCTCCAAAAGGGACGCTACGATAGCGCGCGCAGCGCCACCCGCCCCCAAAACCGCCGCTGATCCACTGCTTGCACTCCAAGCCGGAGCATATTGTTTTAGGTTCGAAATAAATCCGTAACCATCTGTATTATCAGCATGAATCTTGCCATCTTGACGGAATATAAGCGTATTTGCAGCCCCGATCAACGCGGCGCGATCTGAAATCACATCGGCAATTTCAAGTGCGCGTATCTTATGCGGGATGGTCACGTTCACACCAACGAAACCAGCCTTCGGCAAAGTGCGCAGAACAGTTTCAAGATCATCCGGCGCAACATCGAGGGGCACGTAATGGCCCCGTACCCCGTATTGCTGAAACCAGTGACGGAACAAAGCGGGTGAGCGCGAATGTGCGATTGGCGAGCCGATCACACCTGCAATGGGTATTCGGGGATGATCGCTCATGTGCTCAGCTCTCCTCTTGCGCGTAGCCAGTTGAGAAATTCCATTAAGGGTAGTCCCAGAACAGCAAAATAGTCGCCTTCGACGCGAGAGAAAAGCCGCACGCCTTCTTCTTCGAGCTTATAACATCCGACCGTGTGGCGGATGCTGTCCCAGTTACGGGTGACATAAGCGTCAATGAACTGTTCAGAAAGCGGATGCATGGTTAGGCGCACCTCTGCGACATGACGCCAAAGCGGCTTGCCGTCCCGGATCGCGACTAACGCGGATAACAGCTTGTGAGTCTGGCCCGATAGGGCGCGCAGCTGGGCGCGAGCGTCATCGGGGGTTTCGGGCTTGGCAAATATCTCACCTTTAAGGTCGAGCACCTGATCGCCACCAAGGACGAGTTCGCCCGGCGCTTTGCCAGAGATTTTAGCAGCTTTCATTTCTGCCAGAAGGTCAGCAACGTCACGCGGATGCGCCGCCTCGGCTTGCAAACCGTGACGGATCGCATCTTCGTCGATACGCGCGGGCAGCGCGGTAACGTCCAGTCCGGCATTGCGCAAAAGCTGCGCGCGGATCTCGGAAGCGGAAGCTAAAAGGATGTTCATAGCTGTGTGGATAACCCGATGTAGAACCCTAGGGATGGATTTGGGCATAACTGCCTTTGCCAGATTTCTCCACCGTCTCGTCGCGTTTCACGGCTGATCCACGAAAGTTGTCCACCTGTGGAACCCAAGATCGCGGGGATGTGCGCAAACGCCGCGATTGTGATTTCATCCCATGAGTTATCCACAGATCCGCATATTAGATATATCATTAATAGTATGAAATATCAAATAGTTACAACTATTCTATCACGAACTCGGCAAAGACTTATCCCAATCCAACCATCTGTGGAAAACCTCTTAACAAACTGTTAATCCACATAGTCCACAGGGCCTACATCATCATCATCTTTTCAATATCTATATTTATTTATTAAGAAGAGGCTCTGACATCTGGAGGCGAAATGACCGATTTCCTGAGCAACTGGTATCCGTGGATCAAGGCCCTGCATGTGATGTCGATCATCACTTGGATGGCAGGACTGTTCTATTTGCCAAGACTGTATGTCTACCACGTTGAAGGGCTTAAAAAGCAGGGCGTGGTGCATGGCTCTGACATGGATAAGCTGTTCCAGCACCAAGAGCGC
>JAFGWK010000065.1 GCA_016937195.1 Paracoccaceae bacterium
ACCATGTCCCAGCCCCCCTCTCGTCTCCATCGCCGCCCCGCACCTTCGCAAGGCTCGGTCCGGCTAGAGAGAGATCGCCTCAAGCGCAGCTTTGCGTTCTTATTGCTGGAGCGTTTCACGATGATGGCCTTTGCCAGCGCGATTGAGCCGCTGCGTTTGGCCAATCAGGTGTCGGGCTGCACGCTATATGATTGGCAACTCGTCAGCGAAGGCAATCGCGATGTAACCTGTTCAAACGGCACGGTGTTTCGTACCGATATCGGGCTCGACGAACTGGCGCGCGATTCCACTGTGCTGGTCTGTGGCGGCATTGACGTGGCCGAGGCGATCACCAAACCGGTCTTGAACTGGTTACGCCGCGAGGCGCGGCGCGGGGCGGCAATGGGCGGGCTTTGTACGGGGGCTTGGGCGCTGGCCGAAGCGGGGCTTCTGGATGGGCGGCGCACCACGATTCATTGGGAAAACACCGATGCGTTTGGTGAAGATTTCCCCGATGTAGAACTGACGCGCAGCGTATTCGTGATAGACGGGAACCGTCTCAGCACGGCGGGCGGCACCGCCTCGATTGATCTGATGCTGCGCCTGATCGCGATGGATCACGGCGAGCAACTGGCAAATACCGTTGCCGATCAGATGATTCATTCCTCAATCCGCACCGATCGCGATTCTCAGCGGCTGTCGATCCCGACGCGCATCGGCGTGCGTCACCCCAAGCTGGCGCAGGTGATCGGCCAAATGGAGAGCAATATCGAAGAGCCGATCAGCCCCGCCACGCTGGCCACCGAGGTTGGCATGTCCGCACGCCAACTGGAACGGCTGTTTCGCCGCTACCTGAACCGCTCGCCCAAGCGCTATTACATGGAGCTACGGCTGCAAAAGGCGCGCAACCTGCTGATGCAGACCGAAATGAGCGTGATCAACGTGGCGATGGCCTGCGGCTTCGCGAGCCCTTCGCATTTCTCGAAATGCTATCGTGCGCATTACCAAACCACGCCCTACCGCGAGCGCGGCACCTCGGGCGGCGGAGACCTAGGCATCGCACCAGAGGCCGATCAATAACACGCAGCGCGATGGAATCCCTGCACTGACACCTCACAAAAATGCACAAACACCCAAGTTGGCGTTACGATAGTGCGATTGGTGCTTGACCTTTCGGTCCGAATTTCCATGACTTCGCGCCATCCGTGGTGTTTCCTTTTGCAAAGCCGCGCACTAATCTCGCGCTAGAACGCGAGTTCAACATGGGAGTGACTACATGAAAAAAATTCTTTTGGCCTCGGCCGCGATCGCTTTTGGCGCGACCGGAGCATTTGCCGGTGACGTGAAAATGGGTGTTCTGCTGGGCTTTACCGGCCCGCTGGAATCGCTTGCGCCGGGCATGGCAAAAGGCGCCGAAATGGCGATGAAAGAAGTGTCCGACTCCGGCAAGCTGCTGGGTGGAGACACCGTGACCCCGGTCGAGGGCGACTCGACCTGTATCGATGCGGCGGCGGCCACGGCTGCGGGCGAAACGCTTGTCACCTCTGATAAAGTATCGGGTGTTGTCGGCGCGATGTGCTCGGGCGCAACAACGGCTGTTTTGCAAAACGTCGCGATGCCCAACGGCATGGTGATGATTTCGCCTTCCGCAACCTCGCCGGCACTGTCCACCCTGCCCGATGATGGCCTGTTCTTCCGCACGGCCCCCTCGGATGCGCGTCAGGGCGATGTCATGGCTGATGAAATCCTCGAACATGGGATCAAATCGGTCGCATTGACCTATACCAACAATGACTACGGCAAAGGTCTCGCCGATAGTTTTGAGAAAGCCTATGAAGCCAAGGGCGGCAAAGTTACGATTTCGGCAGCCCATGAAGACGGCAAGGGCGATTATTCGGCTGAAGTCGGCTCGTTGGCCTCGGCTGGTGGCGATGCGCTGGTGATCGCGGGCTATATCGATCAGGGTGGCTCGGGCATCTTGCGCGGTGCGCTTGATACCGGTGCGTTTAGCAAGTTTGTCTTCCCAGACGGGATGGTCAGCCAAGCGCTGCAAGACAATTTTGGCCCCGAAATCAATGGCTCGTTCGGTCAGCTGCCCGATTCTGCGGGTCAGGGTATGAAAACCTATCTTGGTATGGCGAAAGCTGCTGGCTTTGATGGCTCTTCGGCCTATTCGGGCGGCTCGTATGACGCGGCTGCGCTGATCTTGTTGGCGATGCAGGCTGCCAATTCCACCGACCCCAAAGTCTATAAAGACAAGGTCATGGAAATCGCCAACGGTCCGGGCGAGAAAATCTATCCCGGCGAGCTGGCCAAAGGCCTTGAGCTGATCAAAGAAGGCAAACCGATTGATTATGAAGGCGCAACGGCCATCAATCTGATCGGCAACGGCGAAGCTGCCGGCACTTTCCGTGAGATCGAAATCAAGGACGGTAAGATCGAAACGGTGAAATACCGCTGATCGGATACTCGATTTGAGACAGCCCGGAGTGATCCGGGCTGTTTTCAATTATAACAACATCTTGCGGCACAATCTTCATGTGAACGCATGGCTTCAGGGGACCCCATGATCCGGGTTGAAAATCTCGTAAAATCCTTTGGCGGCTTTCGTGCCGTCGACGGTGCAAGCCTGAGTATCGAGACTGGCTCGATCACCGGTTTGATCGGCCCGAATGGCGCCGGAAAATCAACGCTTTTCAATGTGATAGCCGGGGTTCATGAACCCACTGCGGGGCGTGTCACGATGGATGGCGAAGATATTACCGGGCTCAAACCGCATGAACTGTTTCATAAGGGGCTGCTGCGCACTTTCCAGATTGCGCATGAGTTTCCCTCGCTGAGCGTGCGCGAAAACCTGATGATGGTGCCCCCGGATCAGCCGGGCGAGACGCTATGGAACACTTGGTTTGGACGGCGCCAAATCCGCGCCTCCGAGGCTGCTCTTCTTAAGAAGGCCGACGAAGTTCTTGATTTTCTAACGATTTCGCATTTGCGCGATGAAAAGGCAGGCAACCTCTCGGGCGGTCAGAAAAAGCTGCTCGAACTGGGCCGTACGATGATGGTCGAGGCCAAGATCGTATTTCTCGATGAGGTCGGCGCGGGCGTGAACCGCACCCTGCTCAACACGATTGGCGATGCGATTGTGCGTCTAAACAAAGAACGCGGCTATACGTTCTGTGTGATCGAACACGATATGGATTTCATCGGGCGGCTGTGTGACCCGGTGATTGTGATGGCCGAGGGGCGTGTTCTGGCGCAGGGCTCTGCCGATCATATCATGGAAAACGATGCGGTGATCGAGGCCTATTTGGGCACCGGCTTGAAAAATAAGGTCAAGACCGAGGAAGCGTCGGAGACCAGAAAACACGAAGACCACGGTGCACAACCGGGGCTTGGCGACGAAGCGGGGAGCGCGCAATGAGCTATCTTTCTGCTGCAAATATGACGGGCGGCTACGGCAAGGCCGATATCTTGCACGACTGCACCCTGACCGTCGAAAAAGGCGAGATCGCGGTGATCGTCGGCCCCAATGGCGCGGGCAAATCCACCGCGATGAAAGCTGTGTTCGGCATGCTGAACCTGCGCGAGGGTCGCGTTACGCTGGATGGGAGCGATATTACTGCGCTCAGCCCGCAGGACCGGGTGAAAAAGGGCATGGGGTTCGTGCCTCAGGTGAACAATGTCTTCCCGACGATGAGCGTTGAGGAAAACCTCGAAATGGGTGCGTTTATTCGCAACGATGATTTCAAGGTCACGATGGAGCAGGTATTTACCCTCTTCCCGATCCTCAAAGACAAGCGCCGCCAAAACGCGGGAGAGCTGTCAGGCGGACAACGCCAGCAGGTTGCCGTGGGGCGCGCACTGATGACGCAACCCAAGCTGCTTATGCTGGATGAACCGACCGCTGGCGTCAGCCCCATCGTGATGGATGAGCTGTTTGATCGCATCATCGAGGTTGCCCGCACCGGGATCTCAATCTTGATGGTGGAACAAAACGCCCGACAAGCCCTTGAGATTGCAGACAAAGGATATGTCCTCGTGCAAGGCGAAAACAAATATACCGACACCGGAAAGGCGCTATTGGCCGACCCGGATGTGCGGCGCACTTTCCTGGGGGGCTGAGCGATGGAATTCCTTAACGCGCTGGTCGCGATTACCAATTACGTCATCATCCCTGCAACCGCCTATGGCGCGCAGCTTGCGCTTGGGGCGCTTGGGGTCACGCTGGTTTACTCGATCCTGCGGTTTTCCAACTTTGCCCATGGCGACACGATGGCATTTGGCACCGGGGTGGTCATTTTGATCACTTGGGGCTTTCAGGCGATGGGCATCAGTTTTGGCCCGCTGCCCACGGCGCTTCTGGCCCTGCCCTTTGGCATAGTCGTCACCTCGGCGCTGATGCTGGGCACCGACAAGGTCGTTTACCAATACTATCGCAAGGTGAAGGCTGCGCCTGTGGTGATGGTCATGGTCTCGGTCGGGGTGATGTTCATCATGAACGCGCTGACGCGCTTCCTGATTGGCGTCGATCAGATTAACTTCGCCGATGGCGCGCGGTTTGTGATTAACGCGCGGCAATGGCGTGAGATGACAGGCATGTCCGAGCCGCTGACTCTGCGCTCCACCCAAGTGATCACCGTGGTCACCGCGATTTTGGTCGTCTGGGCGCTGTTCTGGTTTTTGGGGCGCACGCGCACCGGCAAGTCGATGCGCGCCTTTTCCGACAACGAGGATCTGGCGCTTCTGTCTGGTATTGACCCGAACCGCGTCGTGGCCGTCACCTGGATCATCACCGGGGCGCTCGCGACCATCGCGGGCACGCTTTACGGACTGGATAAATCCTTCAAAGCGTTCACCTATTTCCAACTGCTACTGCCGATTTTTGCCTCGGCTATCGTGGGCGGTATCGGCAATCCGGTGGGCGCAATCGCGGGCGGTTTCGTAATCTCGTTCTCCGAGGTTGGCCTCACCTATGCGTGGAAAAAAGTTGTGACTTACCTGATCCCGAACTGGGAGCCAGACGGGCTCGTGCAGCTTCTCTCCACCGATTACAAATACGCCGTCAGCTTTACCATCCTGATCCTCGTGCTGATCTTCAAACCGACCGGCCTGTTTAAGGGGAAAATCGTATGAGCACCTCTCGTCAAGCAGACTCGGCGGCCGGTGGCCGTCTGCGTGCGCCCCTGTTCTTTGCGCTGATGGCAGCGCTGATTGTGCTAGAGGGCATGACTTCGGGCTGGAACTCGGCACTGGGTATTCTCAACATGGGCCTGTTGAGCGCGATCATGGCGCTCGGGGTAAATATGCAATGGGGCTATGCCGGACTGTTTAACGCAGGCGCCATGGGCTTTGTGGCGCTTGGCGGGCTTGCCCCGGTATTGATTTCAATGCCGCCAACGCAGGGCGCATTCAAAGCGGGCGGCTTTGGTATTCTCGCCGCCTTCGCCGTTGCCGCGATTGCGGTGCTTGGCGCGGTCTGGCTTTATCGCAACCTGCGGGGCAAGCTGCGCGGGCTGGCGGTGACGGGTGTGCTCATCGTGGGCTTTTTCGCCTATCGCTGGCTGTTTGATCCGGCGGTTGAGGTCATCGAGGCGATCAACCCTTCGGCTGCGGGCAACCTTGGTGGGCTGGGTCTGCCGACTCTGGTCAGTTGGCCGGTCGGTGCGCTGCTGGCGGCGTGTGCGGCCTGGCTGGTCGGCAAGATCGCTTTGGGGCTGCGCTCGGATTATCTGGCCATCGCGACGCTGGGCATTGCCGAAATTGTGGTTGCTGTGCTGAAAAACGAGCAATGGCTGGATCGTGGTGTGCTGAACGTGAACGGCATTCCGCGCCCTTGGCCCGTGCCCTATGAGATTGATCTGCAAAACAGCCATGCCTTCGTTGCCAAGATGCAGGCATGGGGGATCGATCCGACTCTGGGCTCGACGATTACCGTGAAGCTTGCCTTCTTATTGCTGTTCGTGATCGTCATTTTCGCGCTGATCTGGTTGACGGAAATGTCGCTACGCTCGCCTTGGGGGCGGATGATGCGTGCGATCCGTGACAATGAGGTTTCTGCCGCTGCGATGGGTAAGAACGTGACCCGCCGGCATTTGCAGATATTCGTGCTTGGCTCGGCGGTGATCGGGTTGGCGGGCGCGATGATGATCTCGCTTGATGGCCAGATGACCCCGTCCAGCTACAACCCGCTGCGCTATACGTTCATCGTTCTGGTGATGGTGATCGTGGGCGGTTCGGGCTCCAACTGGGGTTCGATCTTGGGCGGCGTATTGATCTGGTATGTCTGGGTGAAGGCAGGCGATTGGGGACCTGATATCATGGCACTTCTTGCCAGCCCCTTTCCCGCAGGCCCGTTCAAAGAGCATATGATCGATTCAGCCGCCCATATGCGCATGCTAGTGATGGGGATCATCCTGCTCGGCGTGCTGCGATTTAGCCCGCGCGGGCTACTACCAGAAAAATAAATCAGAAAAAGAGGGGGCGCTGCCCCCTCTGGCCTCTCGGCCATTCACCCCTGGGATATTTCGATCAAGAGGAAGCAGGGGGGCGCCCCGCCCGGTCCTTAGCGTAGTTGCAAATAGACCCGACGGTTCTGGCGGCCCTTTTTCTCGATCTTCCCGATTTTGACTCCGCCGATTTCGCGCAAACTCGCGACATGTGTCCCGCCACAGGGTTGCAGATCAATCTGCGCGCTCTCGGACCCAATCGCGATCAGGCGCACCCAGCCTTGGCCTGTGGGCGGTGCGACGGACATGGTTTTGACCAGTTCGGGCTGTGCGGCCAGTTGCGCATCGGTGATCCAGCTTTCGTTGACGGGTAAATCCTGATCTATCCACCCGTTCAACAGGGCATCGAGCGCCTCGATATTGTCGGGTCTCTCGGCCATGTCGAAATCAAGCCGTCCCCGTTCGACGCCAATCTGCCCGCCCGTCACGGGATGAGGGATCGCGACCGAGAGCAAATGCAGGGCAGTATGAACGCGCATGTGGCGGTGCCGGCGCTCCCAGTCGAGCTCTTGATGCACACGCGTTCCCACGGGGGGAAGAGGCGCGGGCTCGGCAGGCACCAGAATTACGGCACCGGGGGCGTTGGGCTCGCCTTTGACCGCAGTGGCGATTTCCAGCGTGCCTCCATCCCAGACAAGTCGGCCACTATCGCCGGGCTGCCCGCCGCCTGTGGGGTAAAAGATCGAATCCGCGCAGTAAATACCGCCCTCGGATGTGTGCCCGGTCACATGCGTCTCAAGATCGCGCGCATAGGGGTGGATGCGGTAGCTCTGTTGCTGTGTCATCAGCGCCCTCCTCCGTCGCCATCACCGTCGACGTCCTCAATGCCTTCACCCGGCAACGGTTGGCCAAGATCCGTGCGACTGGCGTGTTTTTCTG
>JAFGWK010000066.1 GCA_016937195.1 Paracoccaceae bacterium
CGGCAAGCTAGCGGGCAAAGGCAAGGTCTCGGTCAAGACCGATAAGGGCACCGAGGAACTCACCGCGAAAAACATCGTGCTGGCAACGGGTGCGCGCGCGCGCAACCTGCCCGGGCTTGAGGCCGATGGCAAACGCGTCTGGTCTTACAAGCACGCGCTCCAACCGCCCCATCAGCCCAAGAAACTTCTGGTCATTGGATCGGGTGCGATTGGCATCGAATTCGCCAGCTTCTTCAATACTTTGGGTGCAGATACCACGGTCGTCGAAGTGATGGATCGCGTGCTGCCCGTCGAGGATGAGGAAATCTCGAAATTCGCCAAGAAACAGTTCGAGAAGCAGGGCATGAAAATCCGCGAAAAGACCACTGTGACCAAGCTGGATCGCAAGGCCGACAAGGTGATCGCAACGCTGGAGGCGGGTGGCAAGACCGAAACGCTTGAGGTCGATACTGTGATCTCCGCTGTCGGGATCGTCGGCAATGTCGAGGATCTGGGACTGGAAGAGGCGGGCGTGAAAATCGACCGCACCCATGTGATCGTGGATGAGTTCTGCCGCACCGGCGTGGACGGGGTCTATGCGATTGGCGACATCGCGGGAGCGCCGTGGCTGGCGCACAAGGCCAGCCATGAGGGTGTGATGGTCGCTGAATTGATCGCGGGCAAACACGCCCATCCGATCAAGCCGGGCTCGATTGCGGGCTGCACCTATTGCCAGCCGCAGGTGGCGAGTGTGGGCATGACCGAAGCCCGCGCGAAAGAGGCGGGCTTTGAGGTCAAGGTCGGCCGATTCCCCTTCATCGGTAACGGTAAGGCGATTGCGCTTGGCGAACCCGAAGGCATGGTAAAAACCGTGTTCGACGCCAAGACCGGTGAGCTGCTGGGCGCGCATATGATTGGCGCTGAGGTGACCGAGTTGATTCAGGGCTATGTGGTGGGTCGCCAGCTTGAGACCACCGAAGAAGATCTAATGAACACCGTCTTCCCACACCCGACGCTGTCTGAGATGATGCATGAATCGGTGCTGGATGCTTACGGGCGCGCGATCCACTTCTAAGGTGCGCGCACCGTCAAATAGCAAAAGGGGCGCTCGACAGCGCCCCTTTTTTATATCGCTCTGGCGAGGGTGTTACGCCCCGGCGCGGGTCGCACGCTTGCGCTCATGCGGGTCCAGATGGCGCTTGCGCAGACGGATCGACTTGGGCGTGACTTCGACCAGTTCGTCATCGTTGATATACGAGATCGACTCTTCAAGGCTCATGCGCACCGGCGTCGTCAGGCGCACGGCCTCATCGGTGCCGCTTGCGCGCACGTTGGTCAGCTTCTTGCCCTTGAGCGGGTTGACCTCAAGATCGTTGTCGCGCGAATGCTCGCCAATGATCATGCCGGTGTAGATCTGCTCTTGCGCGCCGATGAACATCTTGCCGCGCTCTTCGAGGTTCCACAGCGCATAGGCCACCGACACACCGTTCTCCATCGAGATCAGCACGCCCTGACGGCGCCCGTCGATCTGGCCCTTGTAAGGTGCCCAGCTGTGGAAAATGCGGTTGATGACGCCATTGCCGCGGGTGTCGGTCATGAACTCACCCTGATAACCGATCAGCCCGCGCGAGGGCACAAGTGCCACGATGCGGGTCTTGCCCACACCTGCGGGGCGCATTTCGGTCAGCTCGCCCTTGCGGGTCGAGGTGAGTTTTTCAATCACGACGCCGGAATATTCGTCATCCACATCGACGATGACTTCTTCGATCGGCTCCATGCGCTGACCGTCCTCCTCGCGGAAGATCACGCGCGGGCGCGAGATCGACAGTTCGAACCCTTCGCGACGCATGTTTTCGATCAAGACGCCCATCTGCAATTCGCCACGCCCCGAGACGACGAATGCCTCGCCGCCGGGGGTGTCTTCGATCTTGATCGCGACGTTGGTTTCGGCCTCTTTCATCAGGCGTTCACGGATCACGCGTGATTGCACTTTCGAGCCGTCCTTGCCAGCCAGCGGGCTGTCATTGATGCCAAACGTCACCGAGATCGTCGGCGGGTCGATGGGCTGCGAGGGGATCGCGATATCGACGTCAAGCGCGCACAGCGTATCGGCCACGGTCGCTTTGGACATGCCTGCCACGGTCACGATGTCACCGGCCACGGCCTCGTCGATGGGCTGCTGGCCAAGGCCACGGAAGGCGAGGATCTTGGTGCAACGGAATTGCTCGATCTTGTCATTTTCGCGCGACAGTGCCTTGAGCGTATCGCCGACTTTCAAACGCCCTGCTTCAACGCGCCCCGTCAGGATGCGCCCGATGAACGGGTCAGCGCCCAGCGTGGTTGCCAGCATGCGGAAGGGTTTGTCTTCGTTTGCGAGCTGCTTGGGCGCTTCGACATGTTTCACGATCAAATCAAACAGCGCATCAAGATTTTCGCGCGGTCCGTCCAACTCGTTATCCGCCCAGCCGCCGATGCCCGAGGCATAGACATGGGGGAAATCAAGCTGCTCGTCGCTTGCGCCAAGGTTCGCGAACAGATCGAACACTTCGTCCAGCGCGCGGTCGGGTTCAGCGGCGGGCTTGTCCACCTTGTTGAGCACGACAATCGGCTTGAGACCCAGCGCCAGCGCCTTGGAGGTCACAAATTTGGTCTGCGGCATCGGGCCTTCGGCCGCGTCCACCAGCAGGCAAACCCCGTCCACCATGCTCAGGATGCGTTCGACCTCACCGCCGAAATCGGCGTGGCCGGGGGTGTCGACGATATTGATGCGCGTGCCTTTCCATTCCACCGAGGTCGCCTTGGCGAGAATGGTGATACCGCGCTCGCGCTCGATATCGTTGCTGTCCATCGCGCGTTCCGCGACAGCCTGATTTTCTCGAAACGCGCCGGATTGGCGCAGAAGTTGGTCAACCAGAGTTGTCTTGCCGTGGTCAACGTGTGCAATGATCGCAATATTGCGAAGGTCCATGAGAAACCGCCTGTTTTCTGAGTTGCCCCGCCCATAAGCGAAAAGCACTGGCTTGGCTAGCCCCGGTGATCAGTTCGCGACATACCAATCGCGCCGGTGGTTCATAGCGATCACAAAATTGAGCACCAAAGCGCCTAACAGGGACCAAAGCACCTGCTCGGGGGCGAGAATAAAGCTGGCGATCACGAACAACACCAAATCGTGGATCGCTTGCGTCCAGCCCGCGCGAAAGCCGAACTTATCTTGTAAGATCACCGCGACAATCGACACCCCGCCCAGACTGCCTTGATGGCGAAACAGCCCCAGCAGGCCGACTCCGGCCGAGACCCCAAACAGCAGTGCAGCGATGGCGGGGTGGATGTGATCGACATGTAAAAAGGGCTTCAGCGCCTCGGCCATCACGGACACAAGGCTAACGGTTGCAAGGCTTTTCAGTGCAAAGGGTAGGCCGCGCGCGTAATAGGCGAAGGCGTAAAACGGGATATTGATGGCGAAAAACACCACGCCAAAACTGATGCCACTGACATAAGACAGGATCAGTGCCGTGCCCGCCGTGCCCCCTGTCACAAGGCCCGCCGCGCGCAGCAGATGAATGCCAAGCGCGGCCTGCGCAGAAGCTACGAACAACCCTTGCAGGTCTTCGATATGGGAGTAACGGGGATGCGTTTGCGTATTCAGGTCAATATCCATGACCTAATTATGGCCTATCCCATGAAAAAGCCAACGCCGCTTATGCGCAGAGCCGCTATGATGGGGGCGAATAGCTGGCGTGTCAGATCGCGATATAGCGATCGCGGCGATGGTTGATCATGATGATGACATTGAGCGCCATCGCGCCCAGCAGCGACCACAGCACCTTGTCCAGCGGCAGCACAAACACCGCAAACAGGAACACGCAGCAATCAAACAGGATCTGCGTCTTGCCTGCCTTGAACCCGGTTTTGTCCTGCAAATACAGCGCAACGATCCCGACACCACCAAGGCTCGCGCCGTGGCGAAACAACGCCAGCAACCCTGCGCCCGCGGTCGCTCCCGCCAGAATCGCCGCGGCTCCCGGATGTAGAGTGGCAAAGCTGATCAGATGAGGCCAAATCTCGGTCATGGCTGAGAGCAGCGCCACTGAGATCATCGTCTTGAGCGTGAAACGCAGCCCCATCCGGCGAAACGCCAGCCAATAGAATGGTAGATTGAGCAGGAAGAACACGGCACCAAAGGTCCAGCCCGAGAGGTAGCTGATCACCAGCGACAGCCCCGCGATCTGGCCCGTAAACAGCCCCGCACCGTGCAGAAAAACCACTGACAGTGACACAAGAATCGTGCCGCTGAGCAGCCCTTGGGCGTCTTCCAGCAGGGTGTGGCGGGCGGGGCCGGGCGATAATTTCTGGGTATCTGCGCTGGACATGCTCGGCATTTCTTAATTGTGGCGGAGGAAAAAACCGAGTTTCTGTCGGGTCACGCCATCTCAACATTCGGTCAATGTGCCAGATGCCAAAGAAACCC
>JAFGWK010000067.1 GCA_016937195.1 Paracoccaceae bacterium
CGGGCGCGAAAATCTTGAGGCGATTGAGTTCCTCAAGGCGATGAATGCGGCGTCTTATGGCGGGGCTGAGGGGATCATGACCGTGGCAGAGGAAAGCACTGCCTTTCCCGGTGTCACGCGCCCGGTGCATGAAGACGGGCTTGGCTTTGGCTACAAGTGGAACATGGGCTGGATGAATGACACTCTGCGCTATTTTGCGCGCGAGCCGGTGCATCGAAAGTTCCACCACAATGAACTTACCTTTGCATCTTCATACGCTTACAGCGAGAACTTCATTCTGCCGATCAGCCATGACGAGGTGGTGCATGGCAAGGGCTCGATGCTGGGTAAGATGCCAGGAAGCGAGGCAGAGAAATACGCCAACCTGCGCGCGTTCTATGCGTTTCAATGGGCGCATCCGGGCAAGAAGCTGTTGTTCATGGGGCAAGAATTCGGCCAATGGTCGGAATGGAGTCATGAGCGCGAGCTCGACTGGTATTTGCTGGACGACCCGCGCCATGCCGGCTTGCGAAATTTGGTGCGCGATCTCAATCACTTGTATCGTGAAATGCCTGCGCTGCATTGGGGGGATTGCGACCCTCAGGGGTTTGCCTGGATCGAAGCCGATGATGCGGAAAACTCGGTTTTTGTGTTTGAGCGTCGCGCGCCCGGAGCCGAACCCGTCGTGGTGGTCGCCAACTTGACGCCGATGGATCGAACGTACCGCATTGGCTTGCCTCAGGATGGTGAGTGGGTCGAGTTCATGAACACCAATTCCGCGCATTATGGCGGCGAAAACTGGGGCAATCTGGGCTATATTATCGCCCAGTCACAGCCCCATTCAAACCGCCAATACAGTGCCGAAGTGTATTTGCCGCCGCTCTCGGTCGTGATGTTCACGCCCGGTTGAGCGATTTCAGGGAGGGGAGAGAATGCTACCACAACCCAACACACGCCTAAGTGCGCAGGCGATGGCCTTTGTGCTGGCGGGCGGGCGCGGGAGTCGCTTGAAAGAGCTGACCGACAGGCGCGCGAAACCGGCCGTCTATTTTGGCGGCAAGACGCGGATCATTGATTTCGCACTGTCTAATGCGCTCAATTCCGGCATTCGCAAGATGGCGATTGCGACGCAATACAAGGCGCATTCCCTGATCCGCCATGTTCAGCGCGGCTGGAACTTTTTCCGTGCCGAGCGCAATGAATATCTTGATATCCTGCCTGCAAGTCAGCGCGTCACCGATAGCCGCTGGTATCTGGGTACCGCCGATGCCGTGGCGCAAAACATTGATATTATTGATGATTACAAGGTTAAGTTTGTCGTCATTCTGGCGGGCGATCATATCTACAAGATGGATTACGAAGTCATGCTGCGCGAGCATGTCGATACGGGTGCCGATGTGACCATCGGCTGCCTGACCGTGCCGCGCGAAGAGGCGACGGCCTTTGGTGTAATGGCGGTAGACAAAACCGGGCAGGTGACGGAGTTTTTTGAAAAACCGGAAAACCCGCCGGGCATGCCAGACGATCCCGACAACAGCCTCGCCTCGATGGGGATCTATATTTTCAACTGGGATTTCCTGCGCGACTTGCTGCGCAAGGATATGGAAGACGCAAATTCCAGCCATGATTTCGGTCATGATCTGATCCCCCATATCGTCAAACACGGCAAGGCGATGGCGCATAAGTTCAGCGATAGCTGCGTGACCTCTGGGCTGGAGACCGAACCCTATTGGCGCGATGTCGGTACGGTGGATGCGTTCTGGCAGGCCAATATCGACCTCACCGATTTCACGCCCAAGCTGGATCTGTATGACAATGAATGGCCGATCTGGACCTATGCCGAGATCGTGCCGCCTGCGAAATTCATCCATGACGAGGATGGACGGCGCGGTTCGGCCGTGTCCTCGCTGGTGTCGGGCGATTGTATCGTTTCTGGGTCCGAGGTGCGCCATTCACTGTTGTATACCGGTGTGCGCGCACATAGTTTTTCTGCGCTCGATCAAGCGGTTGTGCTGCCTTATGTCGATATTGGCCGCGATGCGCGCCTTAGCCATTGCGTGATTGATCGCGGTGTGCAAATCCCCAAAGGCTTGGTCGTGGGCGAAGACCCTGACGAGGATGCTAAGTGGTTTCGCCGCACCGAGGGGGGCGTTGTGCTGATCACCCAGTCGATGCTTGATAAACGCGCGGCGGTGCTGGAGTAAATCCGGGGAGGGGGCTGTCTGCCCCCACGGTTTGCGCCGCCCCCCGAGAGTATTTGAGGCCAAATGAAAATGGGCAAAATGCGCAAGGTTCTTTCCGTGGCCTCAGAGTCGGTGCCGCTGATCAAGACAGGCGGGCTGGCCGATGTCGTGGGCGCGCTGCCGGGCGCGCTGGCGGGGCAGGGCTGGGAGATGCGGGTGATGATCCCCGCCTATCGCGGTGTTCTGAAATCCCTGAAAGCGGCGAAAGAGGTTTGGCAAAGCGCTGATCTGTTTGGCGCGCCTGCACGGTTGATGCAGGGCAAGGTGGGCGCGCTGGTGGTTTTGGCACTGGATGCGCCTCATCTGTTTGATCGCACGGGCGGGCCGTATTCTGACAACGCGGGCGATTATGCCGACAATGGCGAACGTTTTGCCGCGCTGAGCTATGTTGCAGCCGAAGTCGCGCGCATCGGTGTAGGTGGTTGGAAACCCGAGATCGTGCATGTCCATGATTGGCAGACGGGGTTGGTGCCGTGGTATTTGCGTGGCTCGGACATTCCCAGCGTGATTACGATTCACAACATCGCGTTTCAAGGGCGGTTCGCGCGCGAAAAGCTGGGGGCGCTTGGGTTGACGCAGGCTGATTTCCAGCGTGACGGGGTAGAGTTTTGGGGAGATATCTCGACGCTCAAGGCTGGGTTGATGGCAGCAGATGCGATCACGACGGTCAGCCCACGTTACGCAGATGAGTTGATGCGCCCCGAGTTTGGCATGGGGTTAGAAGGCGTTTTACAGATGCGCGCGCGGGATCTGCATGGCATTCTGAACGGTATTGATACTGAAACTTGGAACCCGGAAACGGACCCCCATATCAGCCCGTTCTCGGCAAAAAAGATAGCGGATAAAGGTAATAATCGCCGAGTCTTGCAGGAAGAGTTTAATCTTGATGTAAAAGGTCCGTTGGCGATCTTGATCTCCCGTTTGACCGATCAAAAAGGGATTGATTTGATCGCGCCCGCGATTGAGCCGTTTCTTATGGCGGGCGGGGGCTTGGCGGTTTTGGGGTCGGGGGATCGCTGGGCCGAGGCGGCGATGCTGGAACTCGCCGCGCGCTATCCCGGTCAGGTTGGTGTCAAGATCGGCTATGATGAGGTGCTGAGCCATCGCATGTTTGCCGGGGGCGATGCGGTACTCGTGCCCTCGCGGTTTGAGCCTTGTGGTCTGACCCAGCTTTATGGGCTGCGCTATGGATGTTTGCCGATTGTTGCCGCCGTTGGCGGATTGGCCGATACGGTGGTCGGTGCGACGCCTGCGACGATGGCGGCTAAGGCGGCGACGGGAGTTGTGTTTCATCCCGTGGATGCGCTGGCTTTGCAGCAGGGGTTGTTGAAACTGGTTTCGCTATACGAAGACCGCGCGCAGTGGCGGGCGATGGTTGTGCGCGCGATGAAGGCTGATTGGGGATGGGCGCAATCTGCCAGCCGCTACGCAGCGCTGTATGATACGTTGACTTCCAATGCAGATTGAGGCGGGCTGCGCCGATCAACTGGGGGCGACGCTTAGCGCGCAGGGCGTCAATTTCGCGTTGGCGTCGCAGCATGCCGAGGCGGTCGATCTGTGTATATTTACCCAAGATGGTGAGATGCGATTGCGCCTGCCGGGACGCTCGGGCTCGATCTGGCACGGCTTTGTGCCGGGGCTTGGGGCAGGGGCGCGCTATGGTTATCGCGTGCACGGGCCTTGGGCGCCCGAAGCCGGTCATCGCTTTAACGCTGCAAAGCTGCTGATTGACCCCTACGCGCGTGCACTTGATAAGCCCGTGATCTGGCAAGCTACTATGGCGCAAGGAAAATCCAAGCCAGACATGCGGGATTCCGCGGCCGAAATGGCGAAATCGGTGGTGTGCGAAACGCAGCTTCCAGATTGGCAACGCCCGGCGCATCGCTGGCGTGATAGCGTTATTTACGAGGCCCATCCCAAGGGGCTGAGCATGCTGCATCCCGATATTCCCGAGGCGCTGCGTGGGACTTGGGCGGGGTTGGCAAGCGATCCGGTTCTTGCGCATCTGACCCGGCTGGGCGTCAGCGCGATTGAGCTGCTGCCGACCTGCGCTTTTCTCGATGACAAGTTTCTCGTCGAAAAGGACCTGCGCAATTATTGGGGCTATCAGCCGGTCGGTTTCTTTGCCCCCGAGCCGCGCTATGGCGGTCCCGATCCGCGCGCTGAGTTTCGCGCAATGGTACATCGCTTTCATGGCGCGGGGATCGAGGTAATCCTCGATGTGGTGTTCAATCACACGGGCGAGGGCGACGCGCGCGGCCCAATGCTGTCTTTGCGTGGGATCGACAATTCCAGCTATTATCGTCTTGGAGATCACGGCGCCTATATCAACGAAACTGGCACCGGAAATACGTTGGATCTATCCAATCCGCTCGCGCTGCGCCTTGTGATGGATTGCTTGCGCCATTGGGTGCTTGAGATGGGCGTAGACGGGTTTCGCTTTGATCTGGCGGCGACTTTGGCGCGAGGCACAAGCGGCGCGGTAGAGGCAAATGCGCCATTTCTGAGTGCCATAGCGCAAGATCCGGTGCTGCGCACGGTCAAGCTGATCGCAGAGCCGTGGGATATCGGGCCTGGTGGCTATCACCTTGGCGGGTTTCCCCATCCTTTCACCGAGTGGAATGACCGGTTTCGCGATGATACGCGTCGGTTCTGGCGCGGTGATCGCGGCATGGCGGGCGATCTCGCGCGTCGGGTTGCAGGTTCGGCGGAGGTGTTTGACCATGACGGGCGCTGCGCCAGCGCCTCGGTGAATTTCATCACTGCGCATGATGGGTTCACGTTGCAAGACATTGTAAGTTTTGACGAAAAGCATAACGAGGCAAACGGCGAGGGCAATCGCGATGGTCATAACGCGAACTTCTCGCAGGCGCTGCCAGATCGCGCAACTCAGGATGCGCGCAAACGTGCCTTGCTGGCCACGCTGATCCTAAGCCAAGGGGTGCCGATGCTGCTGGCGGGCGATGAATTCGGTAATTCGCAAGGCGGCAACAATAACGCCTATGCACAGGACAACCCGATTGGGTGGCTCGACTGGCCCAATGCCGATGAGACGCTAATCGCGTTTACGGCGCGCCTGATCGCGCTGCGCAACGCCTATCCTATGCTACGTCAGCGTCGGTTCCTACATGCGTTGGTGCGCGCGCAAGATGGGATGCGGGACCTGATTTGGCGGCTGTGCTCGGGCAATGAGCCCACAGCACAGGATTGGGTCAATCCCGATCTACGCTGCATTGGCGTGGAAATTCGCGGTGCCGCCGAAGGGCTCGCCGATGAGGTTGGCGATCACGCCGCTTATCTGATATTTAACGCGGGTGGACGATGTGAGGCGCAGCTGCCCGCGGGCACGTGGGAGCATGTGTTAGATAGCGCCGCCCCCGATGGCGCAGCTTTGCCGACGGCTGGCACATCAACTTGCCTTGCGGCGCAATCGCTGCAAGTTTTCATCCAAGCGCCATCGCAGGAGCCATCATGACCCGCCACGCCACGACACCCTTTGAAGGGCAAAAACCCGGCACCTCTGGTTTGCGCAAAAAAACGCGCGTGTTCATGCAGCCGAATTATCTTGAAAACTTCGTGCAAGCGACCTTTGACGCGATCGGCGGCATTGCAGGGCAGACCTTGGTGCTGGGTGGCGATGGGCGCTATTTCGGGGCCGAAGCGGCGACGACGATCCTTAAGATGGCGGCGGCGAACGGTGCGCGGCGGGTGATCGTGGGGCAGGGTGCGTGGCTCTCGACTCCGGCGGCCTCGCATCTGATCCGCGCGCGCGCCGCATTGGGCGGAATCATCTTGTCAGCAAGCCACAATCCTGGTGGGCCGGATGAGGATTTCGGCGTGAAATACAACATGGGCAATGGCGGGCCTGCGCCGGAATCCGTGACCTCAGCGATTTATGCGCGCAGCCAGAAGCTCACGGAATATCTTTGTCTTGATGCGGGCGCTCCCGACCTGTCTAGCGTGGGCGAGGCTCAGCTTGGCATGATGGTTGTCGAGGTGGTGGACCCGGTCGAGGCCTATGCCGACATGATGGAAACAATATTTGACTTCAATGCGTTGCGGTCCGCCTTTAATGTGGGTTTCCGAATGCGGATGGATTCGATGTGCGCAATCACCGGGCCCTATGCCGTCGAGATTTTCGAGCGTCGGCTTGGGGCGCCCGAGGGCACCGTCACTCATGCAACGCCGCTGCCCGATTTCGGCGGAATGCACCCCGATCCCAACCCGACTTGGGCGCATGAATTGATGGCGGAAATGATGGGTGCGGATGCGCCTGATTTCGGCGCGGCCTCTGATGGCGACGGTGATCGAAACATGGTTTTGGGGGCAGGGGTTTATGTGTCGCCCTCCGACAGTTTGGCCGTGTTGGCGGCCAATGCACATCTGGTTCCGGGGTATAAATCAGGGTTGAAAGGGGTTGCGCGATCAATGCCAACTTCGGCTGCTGTAGACCGGGTGGCTGCTGAGATGGGGCTGGATTGTTACGAAACGCCAACGGGTTGGAAGTTTTTCGGCAATCTGATGGATGCCGGGCGCGTTAGCCTGTGTGGCGAGGAGAGTTTCGGCACGGGCTCTGATCACGTACGCGAAAAAGATGGGCTTTGGGCCGTTCTGATGTGGCTCAATATCCTTGCCGTGCGCCAAATAAGTGTCGCGGAAATTCTGCAAGATCACTGGGCGCGGTTCGGGCGCAACTACTACTCGCGCCATGATTACGAAGCGCTACCAACAGATCAGGCCGAGGCTATGCTGGGCGATCTGCGTGCGCGTCTGGATGGTTTAAAAGGGGCGCAATACGAAGGGATTCGCGTCGCCAGCGCTGACGAGTTTTCCTACACAGATCCGGTGGATGGCTCGATCTCTGAGGGCCAAGGCTTTCGGATATTGTTCGAAGGTGGCTCGCGTGCCGTGCTGCGTTTGTCGGGCACGGGTACCGAAGGCGCAACCTTGCGCGTCTATCTTGAGCGCTACGTGCCGGGGCCGGACGGGCTCGATTACGAACCGCAAGATGCGCTGGGACCGATCATCAAGGCAACCGAGGCAATCGTAGGGATCTGCGACCGCACAGGGCGTACGGAGCCCAATGTGATTACCTAAGGCTGTAACGGGGCACCGAGAGAGCTACTA
>JAFGWK010000068.1 GCA_016937195.1 Paracoccaceae bacterium
GCATGGGCCAAAGCGGCTTGATATTCATCCGAGTGATAACACGTTTCCGCCGCCTCAAGACTGGGAAACCATGCCAACACATTGCGCGAACGATCATTGCCCTCAAGCTGAACATAGCGCGTACCGCGCGCCAGAAACTTGCCGCCGTGTTTGGCAATCGCAGGCCCCGCGCCTTGGGCGTATTTGCCGTAGGCCTCCGGGTCCGTCACCTTCACATGTGCAATCCAATACGCTCCAGCCATCACAAACCCTCCAGATAAGATTTCACCGCAGCGACCGCGTCATCGGCCTTGGACGGATCCGCCCCGCCCGCCTGCGCCATGTCGGGACGACCACCGCCGCCCTTGCCGCCAAGCGCAAGTGCTGCCGCCTTGACCATATCGACTGCGCTGGCCCGTTCAGTCAGATCCGACGTGACGCCCGCAGCAACCGCCGCCTTGCCGCCGGTATCAGCAACCACAAGGATCACACCGCTGCCGATCTGCTCTTTGAGCGCGTCGACAATGCCAGGCAAATCCTTTCCCGTAACGCCGGAAGCCACTTGAGGAATGAACTTCAAGCCATTGATTTCCAGTGTTTCCGAGCCACCCGACGCGCCGCCGCCCATCGCGAGTTCGCGGCGCAATTGCGCAACCTCATTGCTCAGCGCCTTGCGCTCATCCAAGATCGCTTGCAGCCGCGCAAGAGCGTCTTGCTCGCTGACTTTCAGCAGCGCTTCCATATCAGACAGCAAGAGATCGCGCCGACGCAGTTCAGACATCGCAGCCTCACCTGTCAGCGCCTCGATCCGGCGCACGCCCGCCGACGACGCCGTCTCACCCGTCAGAACAAAGCTGCCGATATCACCCGTGCGCGTCACATGCGTGCCCCCGCACAGCTCCAGCGAATAGACATCGCCGCGCGTGCCCTTTCCCGAACCGGGCTGCGTGCCCATCGAGACGACGCGCACCTCATCGCCGTATTTCTCGCCAAATAGCGCCTGCGCACCCAGCTCGCGCGCATCATCGGGCGTCATAATCCGCGTCTCGACCGGGGTGTTTTGCCGAATGAATTCATTCACTTCGCGTTCGATCTTGGCAATTTGATCTGCGCTCATCGCTTTGTTATGCGAGAAATCGAACCGCAAACGATCAGCCGCATTGAGCGAGCCACGCTGCGCGACATGCTCACCCAGGGCGCGGCGCAATGCCTCGTGAAGCAGGTGCGTCGCCGAGTGATTGGCGCGAATTGCGCTGCGACGTGCATGATCAACCTCAAGGCGCGCACCTTGGCCCACTGCGATTTCACCTTCGATGACATCGGCAAAATGGATAAACACGCCCGCGACCTTTTTCGTATCGCTCACACGCGCTTTGCCCGTCTCGGTCACGATCACACCTTGATCGCCGACCTGGCCGCCGCTTTCGGCATAAAACGGCGTCTGGTTGGTGACAATTTGCACCTTACCCTTCGCAGCCTCGATACGCGCCCCGTCCACGACCAACGCCACGATCTGCCCCTCGGCGCTTTCGGTGTCATAGCCCAAAAACTCAGTCGTGCCGGTTTTCTCGGCGATATCGAACCAGATCGCCGCATCCGCCGCCTCACCCGAGCCCGACCAGCTTGCGCGCGCCTTGGCCTTTTGCTCGGCCATCGCGCTATCAAAGCCCTCGGTGTCGACCTCACGCGACTTCTCGCGCAGCGCATCCTGCGTCAAATCCAGCGGGAACCCGTAAGTGTCATACAGCTTGAACGCCGTCTCGCCGGGCAATTTAGTGCCCTCGGGCAGGTCCACCAGAGCCTCATCCAGCAGCTTCAAACCACGATCCAGCGTGGTCTTAAAGCGTGTTTCCTCTGACAATAGCGTCTCTTCGATCAACGCCTGCGCGCGCCCTAATTCGGGATAAGCCGCGCCCATCTCGCGCACCAAAGCGGGCACAAGGCGATACATCACCGGGTCTTTCGCCCCCAGCAAATGCGCATGGCGCATGGCGCGCCGCATGATACGACGCAGCACATAACCGCGACCGTCCGAAGCTGGCATCACCCCATCTGCGATCAAAAACGACGTCGAGCGCAGGTGGTCGGCGATAACGCGGTGATGCACATTGCCCGGGCCGTCGGGATCACTTGATGTCGCATTCGCCGAGGCCTCGATCAGATGGCGCATCAGATCGGTGTCGTAATTGTCATGCTTGCCCTGCAGCAACGCGCCGATCCGTTCTAGCCCCATGCCAGTGTCAATCGACTGCATATCAAGCGCACGCATAGACCCATCTTCGAACTGCTCGTTCTGCATGAAAACGAGATTCCAGATCTCGATAAAGCGGTCGCCATCTTCATCGGCACTGCCCGGAGGGCCGCCCCAAATCTTATCGCCGTGGTCAAAGAAAATCTCGGTGCACGGACCGCAAGGGCCAGTCGGGCCCATTTGCCAGAAGTTGTCGTTCGTAGGGATACGAATAATGCGCTCATCGGGCAGGCCCGCAACCTTCTTCCACATCTGCGCCGCCTCATCATCGGTGTGATAGACGGTGACCAAAAGGCGATCCTTCGGGATATCAAAATCCTTGGTGAGCAGCTCCCAAGCGTAGCGGATCGCCTCCTCTTTGAAATAATCGCCAAAGGAAAAGTTCCCCAGCATTTCAAAGAAAGTATGATGGCGCGCCGTGTAGCCGACATTATCGAGGTCGTTGTGCTTTCCTCCCGCGCGCACGCATTTCTGCGCCGATGTCGCACGCACATAATCGCGCTTTTCCACACCGGTGAAACAGTTCTTGAACTGCACCATGCCAGAGTTGGTAAACATCAAGGTTGGATCATTGCGCGGAACAATGGATGAGCTATCAACGACACGGTGGCCGTTGCGCTCAAAAAAGTTCAAGAACGTGGAGCGAATTTCATTAAGGCTGGGCATGTCTATCTCGCCTGATCGAGCTGGTTAGCCCCCGTTTAACGCCGCCCCCGCGCGCTGTCCAGCAAGTGAAAAGGCCGAGCACACGGCCCGGCCTGTCGCAATCACGTTTTGCGCCGCGATTATTCCTCGGTCAGCGCGTCATCTTCACCCGTTCCACCAAACTCAAGGCCGTGACTGGCGCGGATTTTATCTTCGATCTCATAGGCAAGATCGGGGTGTTCACGCAGGAAAGTCTTGGCATTTTCACGCCCTTGCCCGATCCGCTCATCGCCGTAGGAATACCAAGCGCCCGATTTTTCGACGATCCCAGCTTTTACGCCCAGATCGACAAGCTCACCCATCTTGGAAATGCCCTCACCATACATGATGTCAAACTCGACCTGCTTGAAGGGCGGCGCCACCTTGTTCTTAACGACTTTCACACGGGTCTGGTTGCCGACCACCTCATCGCGGTCCTTAATCGCGCCAATACGGCGGATATCCAGACGCACAGATGCATAAAACTTCAACGCGTTACCGCCCGACGTCGTTTCAGGCGAACCGAACATAACGCCGATTTTCATGCGAATCTGATTGATGAACACCACCATACAATTGGAGCGCCCAATCGATGCCGTCAGCTTGCGCATTGCTTGGCTCATCAAACGGGCCTGCGCGCCAACCGTATGGTCGCCCATATCGCCCTCAATCTCAGACTTTGGCGTCAACGCCGCAACCGAATCGACAACGACCATGCTGACAGCCCCTGAGCGCACCAGAGTATCGACAATCTCAAGCGCCTGCTCGCCAGTATCGGGCTGCGAGATCAATAGATCTTCAAGTTCGACACCAAGCTTGCGCGCGTAATGCGGATCAAGCGCGTGTTCAGCATCGACAAAAGCGCAAACGCCACCCTTTTTTTGCTCTTCCGCGATCGCGTGCAGCGTCAGGGTCGTTTTGCCCGAGCTTTCGGGGCCGTAAATTTCTACAATCCGTCCCTTAGGCAGACCGCCGATACCAAGCGCGATGTCGAGGCCGAGCGACCCCGTTGAGGTCGCCTCAATCTCGCGCACGGGCGTCTCGCCCCCGAGCTTCATGATCGAACCTTTACCGAACTGCCGCTCAATCTGCGCGAGCGCAGAATCCAACGCTTTCTGCTTATCCGCCTTGTTGTGTTTTTCCATCTCGAGAATTTTCGCTACTGCCATTGTCCCAGTCCTTATCCCACAGACAGGATGCGGCGGCAATGCGGCCCGACGCGATCCGTTCACTTGATGTTCCTGCCACTTTATGCGTACAAAAAGAGAACATTGCAAGCATTTTCTGACCACACCAGATTGTCACGAGTTGCTTAATGAAAGGTTTACCGTGAAAGGCGCA
>JAFGWK010000069.1 GCA_016937195.1 Paracoccaceae bacterium
GTTTAGTTGACGATGGTCGCCTCGGTCGCGGCGCGCAGTTCATCCTCGGTGACGCCATCGGCGGTCTCAACGATCTTCAGCCCGCCCTCGACCACATCCAGTACACCCATATTGGTGATGATGCGATTGACGACGCCCGTGCCGGTCAGCGGCAGAGTGCATGCCTTGAGCACCTTGCTGTCGCCATGCTTGTTGGTGTGGTCCATGACCACAACCACACGGCCCACGCCCGCAACCAGATCCATCGCGCCGCCCATGCCCTTGACCAGCTTTCCCGGAATCATCCAGTTTGCCAGATCGCCGTTCTCAGCCACTTCCATCGCGCCCAGAATCGCCATCGCGATCTTGCCGCCCCGGATCATGCCAAAGCTCATGGAGCTGTCAAAATACGAGGTTTGGGGCAGTTCGGTGATCGTCTGCTTACCCGCATTGATCAGATCGGGATCTTCGTCGCCTTCATAGGGGAAAGGCCCCATGCCGAGCATCCCGTTTTCCGATTGCAGCGTGACGTTCACACCCTCGGGGATGAAATTGGGCACCAGCGTCGGGATGCCGATCCCGAGGTTCACATAAGTGCCGTCTTGCAGTTCCTTGGCGGCGCGTGCCGCCATTTGATTGCGATCCCACATGGCTTAGCCCTCCCGCTTGCGCGTGGTGCGCTGTTCGATGCGCTTTTCCTGCTCGCCCTGAATGAGGCGATGCACATAGATGCCCGGCAGGTGAATGCAGTCGGGATCAAGCGAGCCCACAGGTACGATCTCTTCGACCTCCATCACGCAGGTCTTGCCACACATCGCGGCGGGCGGGTTGAAGTTGCGTGCTGTCTTGCGGAAAATTGCGTTGCCGGTTTCGTCGGCTTTCCAGGCTTTGACGATCGAGACATCGGCAAAGATACCTTCTTCAAGGATATAGGTTTCGCCGTTGAAATCCTTATGCTCTTTGCCCTCGGCAATGACCGTGCCCACTCCGGTCTTGGTGTAGAAGCCGGGTATGCCGTGACCGGCAGCGCGCATCCGTTCTGCCAGCGTGCCCTGCGGGTTGAATTCCAACTCCAGCTCGCCCGACAGATACTGGCGCATGAACTCGGCGTTCTCGCCGACATAGGACGACATCATCTTCTTGATCTGCTTGGTATCAAGCAATTTGCCCAGACCAAACCCGTCTACGCCGCAATTGTTGGACGCGATTGTGATGTCTTTGACTTTGCTTTCGACCAGCGCGTCGATCAGCAATTCGGGAATGCCGCACAGGCCAAAGCCCCCGGCAGCGATCAGCATTCCATCGAAGAGTAGCCCATCAAGGGCTTCCTTCGCGGAACCGTAAACTTTGTTCATGGATTTCCTCCGCTCCTGAGCGCGCGATCCTTGCAAGGGGGAGGGGCGGTGTCAATTGCCGCAATGCAGCGCAAGCGCGGTTTGCAGTCACTTTCATGCAGGAAAAGGGACGCGCCCGGCTTGTGGACCGGGCGCATAGTGGGGCAGGCGCCGCCCTCACTCGTCCTTTTCGGCAGGCTTCTTCGCCGGGGCTTTCTTGGCCGCCGGTTTTTTCGCGGCGGTCTTCTTCGCAGCAGGTTTTTTGGCGGCCGGTTTTTTGGCCGCAGCCTTTTTCGGCGCGGCTTTTTTCTTCGCACCGCCTTTTTTGGCCGCTTTCGCAGCGATCAAGGGCAGGGCCTCTTCCATCGTGACGGCTTCGGGTTCGATGCCGCTGGGCAGAGTCGCGTTTACCTTGCCCCATTTCACATAAGGTCCGTAGCGTCCCGGCATGACCTGCACTGGCCCGCCATCGGGATGCTCGCCCAGTTCCTTGATCGGCGTGGCCGCAGCGCCGCGACCGCCCTTGGCCGCCTTTTGGGCAAGCACTTCGACGGCGCGGTTCATGCCGATGGTGAAGACCTCATCGACATCAGGGATATTGGCATAGACGCGCCCGTGTTTCACATAAGGCCCGTAGCGCCCGATGCTGGCCTCGACCATCTCGCCATCTTCGGGATGCGGGCCAATTTCGCGCGGCAGGCTGAGCAGCATCAGCGCCTTTTCAAGGTCGATCTCCTCGGGCTTCCAACCCTTGGGCAACGAGGCGCGCGGCGGTTTTGGGGCCTCTTCGGTCGGCTCGCCCTTTTGAACATAGGGGCCGAAACGACCGACGCGCAGGGTGATGGGCTGGTCGTCGTCGTAGCCCAGAACCTTGCCATCCAGCGCCTGCAAGTCGTCGTCGCCATCAGGTGCAGACAAAGGCCGGGTAAAGCGGCATTCGGGATAGTTACCACAGCCGATGAACGCCCCGCCAGAGCGTGCGGTTTTCAGGTGCAATTGGCCCTTGCCACAGAGCGGGCAGACGCGCGGATCGGACCCGTCAGGGCGCGGGGGATAGATATGGGGGCCGAGAACCTCGTCAATCTTATCGAGCACCTCGGTGATGCGCAGTTCGGAGGTTTCCTCAAGTGCGGCCGAGAAATCCCGCCAGAACCTTGCCAGAACCTCTTTGTAATCGCGATCCCCTGCCGAGATGTCATCCAGCTGATCTTCCAGATCGGCGGTGAAATCATATTCGACATAGCGCTTGAAATAGTTGCTCAGGAAGGCCGTCACCAGCCGCCCGGTATCTTCGGGAAGCAGGCGGTTTTTGTCTTTGCGCACATAGCCGCGATCCTGAATCGTCGTCACGATCGAAGCATAGGTCGAGGGGCGTCCGATCCCCAGTTCTTCCATCCGCTTGACCAGTGTGGCCTCGGTATAGCGCGGCGGGGGCTGGGTGAAATGCTGAGCGCCCAGCACCGCGCCGAGCCCGTCGATGATCGCCGCCGGGCAGCGGCGCAGCGCGCCCCCGTCAGATTCGATCACGGCGTCTTCGTCGCCTTTGGCTTTGGTGAATGCCTGCTCGAAAGAGGCTTTCGCGGGGCGCAGCGCCTCGCCCTGTGCGATTTGCGGCAGGCGGTTGGCATCCTCGCCCTCATCATCGTCGCGGCCCTGATCATAGACCTTGAGGAACCCGTCAAAGGTCACGACAGACCCGGTTGCGCGCAGCTCGACCTGATTGTCCTCTGAGCCGATCAGAACGGTGGTGCGCTCGAACCGCGCGGCCTCCATCTGGCTGGCAATCGTGCGCTTCCAGATCAGGTCATACAGCTTGAACTGATCATCAGCCAGCTTAAGCTGATCGGGGCTTTTGGCCATGTCCGTCGGGCGGATACATTCATGCGCCTCTTGCGCGTTCTTGGCCTTGTTTTTGTAGATGCGCGGGCTGTCTGGGACGTATTTCGCGCCAAATTTCTCCTTGATCGCCTCGCGCGCGGCCGTCACCGCCTCGGGGGCCATGTCGATGCCGTCGGTGCGCATATAGGTGATGTGCCCGGCCTCATAAAGCCGCTGTGCCGCAGACATCGCGGCCTTGGCGCCCATGCCGAATTTGCGGCTGGCTTCCTGTTGCAGCGTCGAGGTCATGAAGGGCGGGTAGGGGTTGCGCGAGGCGGGCTTTGCCTCAACCGAGGTCACCGCCAGATCGCGCGAACTAACTGCCTGCACGGCCATTTCGGCTGCGGTTTCATTGGCCAGATCGTATTTCTCTAGCTTCTTGCCAGCCAGAACTGCGAGACGTGCCTCGAACTCCTGACCACGCGGGGTCAGGAGTTTTGCCGCCACGCTCCAGTATTCGCGGGCCTTGAACGCCTCGATCTCCATCTCGCGCTCAACGATCAAGCGTAGGCAGACCGATTGCACGCGCCCCGCCGATTTCGCGCCGGGCAGTTTGCGCCACAACACGGGCGACAGGTTGAACCCGACGAGATAATCAAGTGCGCGGCGGGCCAGATAAGCCTGAACCAGCGGTGCATCGACCTGGCGGGGATGTTTCATCGCCTCAAGAATCGCGGTCTTGGTGATCGCGTTAAAGGTCACGCGGCTGACATTTTTGCCCTTGAGCTTCTTCTCCAGCGCCTCTTGCAGGTGCCACGAAATCGCTTCGCCTTCGCGATCAGGGTCAGTTGCGAGGATCAGCGTGTCGTCATTCGCCAACGCATCGGTGATCGCCTTCATGTGCTTTTTGGAGTCGCTCGCAACTTCCCATTTCATCTCGAAATCGTTGTCCGTATCGACCGAACCATCCTTGGGTGGCAGATCGCGAACATGCCCGAACGAGGCGAGAACGGTATAGTCAGACCCCAAATATTTGTTGATCGTCTTTGCCTTAGCAGGAGATTCGACGACGACAACGGCCATAACGGTCCTCACAATTCTTAGGGTAAATGCTCTGGGCGCGGAACATGTGGGGGTTTGGGGGCGATTGTCAATGCGCCCCGGTCGAGCTGTTGGTCTGTCCGCGGAGACGGGGCTTAGCTGGGCAAGCTGATTAGCCCGCCGGGATGGCGCGTGATGGCGCCTTCGATTTCCAGCACAATGATCGCGCGGGCAAATTCTGCGGCGTTGATGCCCAGATCGCGGATCACCTGATCTTCGGCAACGGGGGATGGGGTGAGGCAGGCGGTGATGCGCTTATCCAAAGCGGTATCGGTCCGGGCGGCGGGCCGCTGGATGATTTGAAGCGCCTCGGCGGCGTCAGGTTCCGGGGGAGCTGGCGCGGCCACGGCTTGCAGCGCGGCCAGCACATCTTCGGACCCGCGCACCAAAATCGCGCCATCGCGGATCAACAGGTTGCATCCGCCCGCGCGCCCATCCATCGGGTGCCCCGGCACGGCCATCACCTCGCGCCCCTGATCTAGCGCATCACGTGCCGTGATCAGGCTGCCGGATTTTGTCGCCGCCTCAACGACGACAACGCCTGATGCTAAGCCTGAAATGATCCGGTTGCGTTGCGGGAAATGGCGTGCCTGCGGCTGCGTACCGGGCGGGTTTTCTGACAGGCGCAGGCCCTGTTCAGCGATTTGGTCTGCTAATTTTGTATTCTCTTGCGGGTAGATCACCTCTATGCCGCCAGCCTGCACCGCAATGGTGCCAGTGGGTAGCGCTGCCGTATGCGCCGCCGTGTCGATTCCACGCGCTAGACCTGACACCACAGTGATTCCCGCTTCCCCCAGCCCTTCGGCCAAGCGGCGCGCCATGCGCAGCCCCAGCGACGAGGCATTGCGCGCACCGACCATCGCAACCATCGGGCTTTGCAGCAATTCCAGCCGCCCCAGCGCCCAAAGGACGGGCGGCGCATCTTCGATACCGGCGAGATCACAGGGATAGGCTGGGGTGCCGAAGCAGATAAGCCGTGCGCCGGCGCGATGGCCGGCCTTCATCTCGGCAAGCGCGACGCTTTCAGGGCAGGTCTGATAATCGGAAACGCCCGCCGCGCGCGCCACTTCAGGCAAGGCGGCAAGTGCTGCCTGCGCGGTACCATGTTCGCGGATCATGCGGTGAAAGGTCGTCGGGCCAACCCGACGGGAACGAATGAGGCGGAGGAAGAACAGTTCATCTTCTTCCGTGGTGTGTGGGGTGAAGGGGGTGGGGTAAGAAAACAAATCTGCTTTCATCCGATCCTCCGCCTCAATCGCCCTACTTTTGTGACTCGTTAATGTTAACAAGTCATTACCAAATCCAAGTTTGAGGCGATTTTTTTGAAAATTTTTCGCGTTTAGGTTGATTTGCCTTCATGCTCGACCGAATGGCTGATCTGAAAACCGCCCAAAAATCTCGATGAATATGGCTGTATCTTAGCGCGCGGCAGAGCCACCCACGGTCAGCCCACCGATCATCAGTGTCGGTTGACCCACGCCCACGGGCACCCATTGGCCTGCCTTGCCGCAATTGCCGATGCCGGGATCAAGTGCCATGTCGTTGCCGATCGCGCGGATCTGGCGCATCGCCGTGGGGCCGTCGCCAATCAGCGTGGCGCCTTTGACAGGCGCGCCGACGACGCCATTTTTGACGCGGTAAGCCTCGGTGCAGTTGAACACGAATTTGCCATTGGTGATGTCGACCTGACCACCGCCGAAGCCCACCGCATAGATCCCGTCCTTGAGATCGGCCAGAATGGTCGCGGGATCAGAGGCACCGTTCAACATATAGGTGTTGGTCATGCGCGGCATCGGTGCATGGGCGTAGCTTTCGCGCCGCCCGTTGCCAGTGGGATTGACCCCCATCAGCCGCGCGTTCTGGCGGTCCTGCATGAAGCCGACCAGCATGCCGTCCTCGATTAGCACATTCTTGCCCGAGGGCGTGCCCTCATCGTCAATCGAGATCGAGCCGCGCCGATCCGGGATCGTGCCGTCATCCAGAACCGTCACGCCTTTGGCTGCAACTTGCTGGCCCATCAACCCGGCAAAGGCCGAGGATTTCTTGCGGTTAAAATCGCCCTCAAGGCCGTGACCCACCGCCTCGTGCAGGAGAACACCGGGCCAGCCGGGGCCAAGCACCACATCCATCTGGCCCGCAGGTGCAGGTTCGGCGCGCAGGTTCACAAGGGCGATGCGCAGGGCCTCAGAAACGACGGGTTTCCAATGCGCAGGTTCGATCAGGCCGGTCAGCCCGAACCGCCCGCCACCACCATGGCCACCAGATTCGCGTTTGCCGTTTTCCTCGACGATGACGGAGACGTTGAGCCGTGCCATCGGGCGAATATCGCTGACCAATCCGCCTTCGGGGCGCAGGATAAAGACCTCTTGCAGGCTGGCTGCCATGCTGACCGAGACTTGCACCACGCGCTTGTCGAGATCGCGAGCATAGGCGTCGATCTCGCGCAGGATGTCGATCTTGGCTGCAAAGGGCGTGTCCGAGACAGGATCGGCATCGCTATAAAGGTGTAGGTTGGTGCCTTGGGGCGGCGGGGCCATCACCCCGCCACCATCACCCACCGCGAGACGCGCGGTCTCACTGGCGCGGCGGAGTGCGGCTTCGGAAATCTCGGTGGAATGGGCGTATCCCGCGACCTCGCCCTTGACTGCGCGCAGGCCGAATCCCTCGGACGCATCATAAGAAGCGGTCTTGACGCGACCATCATCAAAGACCAGCGCCTCGGACCGGCGTTGTTCCAAAAACAGCTCGCCATCCTCGGCGCCAGTGGTGGCTTCACGCAGCAGATGCAAGGCCGCGGACTGATCGAGAGCGGTCTCGAACGGGGCAAAACGGTCCTGCTGGGGCATCGGGTCTCCAAACGTATATGATCAATTCTGACAGATTGTCGCAGCTTTTGCTTGCGATCCTCCTCTAATATGATTTTAAACTAAGATCATACAACGGGGGACCGATATGGGAGTGTCGGTTTTCTGTTAGGCGGCTGGGAGTGCCGTCGTAAGGGAGAAATGAGAATAATGCGTTTTGCAAGCAACAGCCGCGCACGCGCGGCCGCTGTCGCATCGGCTGCCATGTCGTGCGTCATCGCCGGGCAGGCCTCGGCTCAGGATATGATCAAGGGGCTGCCGGTGATCGGCAAGCCGCATCTGGGCGGAACCGGGTTTCAGCCGGCCTCGTCAAATATCGCGGAAGATCAACAATGGCTTGACCACATGTTGCTGGTGATTGTTGCCGCGACCTGCGTCTTCGTCTTTGCGCTGATCTTCTATGCCTTGATTCGCTTTAACAGTCGCGCCAACCCGACGCCGCGCAAGTTCACCCATAATGCGCCGCTTGAAATCACCTGGACACTGGTGCCGGTGGCAATTCTGGTGGTGATCGGGGCTTTCTCGCTGCCTGCACTATGGAATTCGCAGGAAATCCCCGAGGGGGACATCACCGTCAAGGTGACCGGCTATCAGTGGTACTGGGGGTATGAGTATCCCGATGAGGGCGTCAGCTTTGATTCGATCATGCTGGGCAAGGATGAACTGGCTGAAAACGGCTATGCGCCTGACGAGTATTTGCTGGCTGCGGACAATGCGATGGTCGTGCCTGCGGGTAAGACAATCGTGGTGCAAGTCACTGGTTCTGACGTGATTCACAGCTGGACCGTGCCCGCTTTCGCGGTGAAGCAAGATGCCGTTCCGGGCCGGATCGCGCAATTGTGGTTTAAGGCTGATCAAGAAGGCGTGTATTTCGGCCAGTGCTCGGAACTGTGTGGCACCAATCATGCGTATATGCCGATTGTGGTGAAGGTTGTTTCACCCGAGGTTTACGCTAATTGGCTTGCACGCGCGAAAAACGATTTCGCCTCGGTTGAGGCGGAGCAGGCGATCCAGGTCGCGCAGAACTGAGCGCGTGACATTGGCACCTGAAAGGCAGCGTAGATGAGTGACATTAGTTATATCCAGCAAGATAACGAGGCCCGGTTTGGCGATTATATCGCGCTTTTGAAACCGCGCGTGATGTCGCTTGTCGTGTTCACGGCCTTTGTCGGGCTGGTCGTCGCGCCCAATCCGGTGCATCCGTTTGTCGGGTTTGTTGCGATCTTGTTCATCGCGCTGGGCGGGGGCGCCTCGGGGGCGCTGAACATGTGGTATGACGCCGATATCGACCGAATCATGCGGCGTACGCGCTCGCGTCCAATCCCGGCAGGCCGCATCACCGAGCGTGAGGCGCTGGGCTTTGGCCTCGCGCTGTCGGGTATTTCCTGCGTGATGCTGGCCTTGGCAACGAATGTGTTTTCCGGGCTTTTCCTTGCCTTCACGATCTTCTTTTATGTCGTCGTTTACACGATGTGGCTGAAACGTGCGACACCGCAGAATATCGTGATCGGTGGCGCAGCGGGGGCCTTCCCGCCGATGATCGGCTGGGCCGTGGCTACGGGCGGGATTTCTATCGAATCGGTTGCGATGTTCCTGCTGGTTTTCCTGTGGACGCCGCCGCATTTCTGGTCGCTCGCGCTGTTCATGAAGGCCGATTACGACGAGGCCAAGGTGCCGATGCTGACCTCGACGCATGGCCGCACGGTGACGCGCAAACATATCCTTGCCTACGCGCTTATATTGGCGCCGCTGGCTGTGGGCATTGGGTTCACCTCCATCGGCGGGCCGCTGTATTTTGCAACGGCGCTTGTAATGAATGCGCTGTTCATCAAGGGCGCAATCGAGATTCATGGCCGCTCTGAAGTGCAGGCAGAGGCCGATAAATACGCCGTTGAAAAGCGGTTCTTCTACTTCTCGCTGATCTATCTCTTCGCACATTTTCTTGCTTTGCTGGCTGAGGCCGGGCTGAGCTATCTCGGTTTGGGAGTCTGGTAAGACATGGCAATCACGCGTGACACTGAGCTTCACACCCGCCGGTTCTCGCGCAATGCGGGGCTGGGCGTGGTTTTGCTGGGCTTCGTCGCCATCGTTTTTGGCCTGACCGTGGTCAAGGTCGAGCGTGGCAGCAAGCTAGAAGGCTTTGACCATCAGCCGCGCGTCTCGGCACTGCCTGTTGAACCAACCAGTGCTGCCCCCGTTAAACTCGCCCCCGTTAAAACTGAGGTCGCAAATTGAGCCAATCCCCCCAACAACAGTCGAACACGCGGGTGGTGCTGTCACTGCTTGCGCTGGTCGTTGTGATGGGGGCAGGGGCTTGGGCGGCGGTGCCGTTTTACAACTGGTTTTGCAAGACGACGGGCTATGGCGGCACTACGAATGTCGCCGAACAACTGCCCGATCATGTGCTGGACCGTGAGATCACCGTGCGTTTTGATGCCAATGTGGCACGCGACATGCCGTGGGAGTTCAAACCGGTCAAGACCGAGATGAAGCTTAAGATCGGGCAGAACGGGTTGGCCTTTTATGAGGCCTATAATCCCACCGATCGGGTGATCGCGGGCACCGCAAGCTATAACGTCTCGCCCGATGTGGCAGGCTATTACTTCGATAAGATCCAGTGTTTCTGCTTTACCGAGCAGGTTTTGCAACCCGGCGAGCGTGTGCTCATGCCCGTCAGCTTCTTCGTCGACCCGGGAATCGTCGATGATGCGGATGCGAAGCGGATCAAGTCGCTGACACTGAGCTACACTTTCTACGAAACCGATCTGCCCGAGCAACACGCCTCGGTCCCGCCTTCGGCGGAAGAGACGGTCAATTAAGCCATCGGAGGGAGACGCATGGCCCACGCAAAGAACCACGACTATCATATCCTGCCGCCCTCGATCTGGCCGTTTCTGGGCGCGCTGGGCGGTTTCATCATGCTGTTCGGGGCCGTCATGTGGATGGCCGGGATTACGCATTACATGTTCTTCGCCGGGCTCTTGGTTGTGCTTTACACCATGTATGGCTGGTGGTCCGATGTCGTGCATGAAGGCGAGATCGGCGATCACACGCCCGTCGTCGCAATCGGGCTGCGCTATGGCTTTATCTTGTTCGTCATGTCCGAGGTGATGTTCTTCGCTGCCTGGTTCTGGAGCTTCTTCAAGCACGCGATGTATCCGATGGGGCCGCAAAGCCCGGCGGTGGACGGTGTTTGGCCCCCGGCTGGCATCCAGACGTTTGATCCGTGGCATCTGCCGCTGATCAACACGGTGATCTTGCTTCTGTCAGGCGTGACGCTGACTTGGGCTCACCACGCGCTGGTGCATGACAATGATCGCAAGGCGGTCAAGCAGGGATTGATCCTGACGGTGGTGCTGGGCTTCAGCTTTACCTTGCTGCAAGCCTATGAATACAGCCACGCAGCCTTTGGCCTGTCGGGCAATATTTACGGGGCGAACTTCTTCATGGCGACCGGCTTTCACGGCGCGCATGTGATTATCGGTACGCTGTTCCTGCTAGTCTGCCTGATCCGCATCACCAAGGGTCAGATGACGCCGGATCGTCATGTCGGCTTTGAAGCGGCGGCTTGGTATTGGCACTTTGTCGATGTGGTCTGGCTGTTCCTGTTCGCTTCGATCTATATCTGGGGTAGCGCGTAAGCGTCCCCTTTTGGCTGGCTTTCAGGCGGCGCGGGGGGTGACCTTCGCGCCGTTTTCGTGGCGCGCCGTATTTCTGGAGGGGCAATGACCCGTTTTGTATTTCCGTTGCTGCTGGGCGTGGTGGGCTGCGCGATCCTGATCTCGTTGGGCGTCTGGCAGCTCAACCGGCTGGAATGGAAGCGCACGATGCTGTCCGAGATTTCCGCCAAGATCGGCGGCGCTCCGCAAGATTTGCCGCCCGAGGGCAGCGATACGCAGGCGCTGAAATACCAGCCCGTCGAATTTGCAGGCGGCACGACGGGGCAGGAAATTCTAGTGCTGTCGGGACAAAAGGGCGTGGGCGCGGGCTATCGTGTGATCGACGCGTTCGAGACGGGCGAGGGGCGCCGCATCCTGCTGGATCGCGGCTTTCTGCCCGAGGCGGGGCGCGATGCGGCTCGCCCGCCCACGGCGCTGATCGTGACCGGCAATCTGCATTGGCCCAATGAGACTGACAGCTACACCCCGCCCCCTGATGCCAAGACTGGCCTGTGGTTTGCCCGCGATGTGCCCGCGATGGCCAAGGCGCTGGGGACCGAACCGATCCTCGTTGTTGCCGCTCAGGTTCAGGGCGACGCGCAAGGCATCACCCCCGAGCCGATCACCATTTCCGGCATCCCCAATGATCACCTGCAATACGCGATCACTTGGTTTTTGCTGGCAATCGTCTGGGCTGGGATGACAATCTTTCTTCTCTGGCGTATCAGGCGGCAACCGATCTAAGGATTGAGCATGCGTTATGTTTCCACACGGGGGCAGGCCCCGGTTCTGAATTTTGGCGATGCGATGCTGACGGGCCTTGCACGCGATGGCGGTTTATACGTTCCCGAAACCGTTCCCCAGCTTAGCAGCGATGAGATCGCGGCACTGGCCGGGCAGTCTTACGAAGAGGTCGCCTATCGGGTGATGAAGCCCTTCGTGTCCGAGACGTTCTCTGAGGACGAGCTGCGCGGTGCCATCAAGCGCGCCTATGCGGGCTTTGGTCATACTGCGCGCGCCCCGATGGTGCAGCTTGCGCCCAATCATTTCCTGCTAGAACTGTTCCACGGCCCCACCCTCGCGTTCAAAGATTTCGCGATGCAGGTGATCGGGCAGTTGTTCCAGATCGAACTGGAGAAACGCGACCAGAAGATCACCATCGTCGGCGCGACCTCGGGCGATACCGGTTCTGCTGCGATCGAGGCGTTTCGCGGTCTCGACAATGTCGATCTGTTCATCCTGTTCCCGCATGGCCGCGTCTCTGAGGTGCAGCGTCGCCAGATGACCACGCCGATTGAGGGCAATGTCCACGCGCTTGCGATGGATGGCGATTTCGACGATTGCCAAGGCAAGCTGAAGGATATGTTCAACGATTTCACCTTCCGCGACGAGGTGGGGCTCGCGGGTGTGAACTCGATCAACTTCGCCCGGGTGCTGGCGCAGATCGTTTATTACTTCACCGCCGCCGTGGCACTGGGCGCGCCCCATCGCAAGATCAGCTTCACCGTGCCGACCGGCAATTTCGGTGATATTTTCGCGGGGTTCCTTGCCAAGGAAATGGGGCTGCCGATTGAACGTCTGGTTATCGCGACGAACCAGAATGACATTCTGCATCGCTGCCTTGAGGCGGGTGATTACACCAAGCGCGGCGTGACGCCGTCGATCAGCCCGTCGATGGATATCGAAGTGAGTTCGAATTTTGAGCGCGCGCTGTTCTGGGCCTATGGCAAAGACGGAGCAGCGATCTCGGCGCTGATGGACGAGTTGAAAACCAACGGGTCTTTCACCGTCTCGCAAAACGCCATCGGAGCCCTGCGCGCGGTTTATGATAGCGGCGCGGTGGGCGAGGGACGCACGATGGAAGAGATCGGCGATTCTTTGCGCGAAACCGGCGAGCTTCTGTGCCCGCATTCCGCCGTGGGCGTGAATCTCGCCAAACAGGCGCTGGCGCGTGACCCGTCGACCCCGATGGTGACGCTGGCCACCGCGCACCCGGCCAAGTTCCCCGATGCGGTCGAGGAAGCCACGGGCATCCGCCCGCCGCTGCCCACGCGCATGGACGATCTATTCGAGCGGGACGAACGCGTGACGCGCGTCCCCAATGACCTTGCCGCCCTTGAGGCGCTGATCCGTGAAAGACGCCGTACATGATTGAGATGACCACGCTGAAAAACGGCCTGCGCATCGTGACCGAAAAGATGCCGGGGCTGGCCTCGGCCTCGATTGGCATCTGGGTCACGGCAGGCGGTCGCCATGAACGCCCCGAGCAAAACGGCATCGCGCATTTTCTAGAACACATGGCGTTCAAGGGCACGCAGACCCGCACCGCCTTGCAAATTGCCGAGGCGATCGAGGATGTGGGCGGCTACATCAACGCCTATACCTCGCGCGAGATGACCGCTTATTATGCCCGTGTTTTGCAAGCGGATGTCCCGCTCGCGCTCGATGTGATTTCCGACATTCTGCTCAACCCGATTTTCGATCAGCGCGAGATCGAGGTCGAGCGTGGCGTGATCTTGCAGGAGATCGGGCAATCGCTGGATACGCCCGACGATGTGATTTTCGACTGGCTGCAAGAGGCGGCCTATCCCGACCAACCGATGGGGCGCACCATTCTTGGCCCGGCAGAGCGCGTGCGCGCCTTTGCGCGCGATGATCTGTCGGGGTTTGTGCGCGAACATTATGGTCCCGATCAGATGATCCTGTCGGCGGCTGGGGCTGTCGATCACGCCGATATCGTCAAACGTGCCGAGGCGATCTTTGGCGGTATGACGCCCTCGCTCAACCCCGCGCCCGAACGCGCCGCTTGGTCGGGTCATGAGCGGCGTGAGGTCAAGATGCTGGAGCAGGCGCATTTCGCGCTGGGCTTTGAGGCGCCGAGCTATCGCGATGCCGATCTGTATACCGTGCAGGTTTATTCCACTGCGATGGGCGGGGGCATGTCCTCGCGGCTGTTTCAGAAGATTCGCGAAGAGCGCGGGCTTTGCTACACGATCTTCTCGCAGGCCGGGGCCTATGAAGATACCGGCATGTTCACGATCTATGCTGGCACCTCGGGCGAAGAGATCAAGGGCCTGTCCGATTTGACCGTGGACGAGATGAAGCGCGCCGCCGAAGACATGTCCGAGGCCGAGATCGCGCGCGCCCGTGTGCAGATCAAGGCGGGCTTGCTGATGGGGCTTGAGGGAGCTTCGGCGCGTGCCGAACGCATGGCGCGCAGCCTGCATGTCTGGGGCCATGTGCCCAGCATCGAAGAGGCCTCGGCGCGTATTGATGGGGTGACACGCGACGCCGTGCGCGCCTTTGCGGAACGACTGGCCGATAGCGGGCGCACGGCGCTGGCGCTCTATGGTCCGGTGGATGACGCGCCCTCGCTGCAATCCGTGCGCGAAAGGCTTGCTGCGTAA
>JAFGWK010000070.1 GCA_016937195.1 Paracoccaceae bacterium
AAGCTCATGGCTAAATCTACATCATTAAAAAGTTCTTAATTTGCGACGTACTGCCTCAGTAAACCTCAGCCGAACACGCTTTTGAATGTCCGCCAAATGAGTACAAGATCGAAACAGATCGACATGTGCTTTTGATAGATCAGATCCAGCTTGGCTTTGGCTGGTACGCAGCGGCGCGCATAGGCGGAATCGACCTCTGTTGCGGTCGCACATTGGGCAAGAATCCACGCCTCATGCTTGTTAAAATAAAGAGATGCCAGCCCCGTGACGCCCGGCGGCGTCTTCAACACCTCAGAATAGAGCGCAGGAAAGCGTTCGACATATTCACGCAGCGGGGGGCGCGGTCCGACAAAGCTGATATCTCCACGATAGATGTTCCAGAACTGCGGCAATTCATCCGCCCGCGTCTTACGCATAATTCTGCCCATCCGGGTAACCCTGCGCTGCTTATGCGCACCCGAAACCCCCGAGTCACTCGGCGAGGCCTCCATCGTACGAAATTTCAGCAAACGAAAACTTTGGGTGGGGGTCTTCATTCGCTCTGCAGCATAAAAATAAGGCCGCTTCTCGAAAATGATCACCGTGACCAACGTGAACAAGAACAGCATCGCAACCAGAGGCGTCAACACGACAGCCAGTACCAGATCAAAGAGCCGTTTCGCCAAGCGTTGCGTGCGCGTCATGCCATCCTTTGCCGTACGCGCCTCATATCCGCGACGATTGCCGCTGCATCAACACGCACCTCCGGCACCAATCCTAACTCCACCGCATGCGACACATCAAGCTCAACCTTAGGGAGAGTCGCGTCTAGTGTAGGCACTGGCCGCCAATCCTCGCCCGCGGCGCTTAGCAGATCGTCCATCCCGACCACACCGGGCAGAGCCAAGTTAAGTTTCTCAGGCAAACGCGCCGGGGCCTCAACCGCCAAACGCGCCAAACGCGCCACCGCATTCGCAAGCGCGCCGGGACCGATATAGCTGCGTTCGGGCGCGCGCCCGTCAGCAAAGACATGCAGCTTTCGCCCGCCTTCCGGCGCAGGCACCCCCAACAGCGCATCCGCCCCCGCCACATTGCCAATACGCAGCGCACACGCGTGCTTCATCCCGGCCAGAGTCGCCTCCATCGCGCATTTCGAGCGGCCGTAATCGGTGAGAGGCGCGCAAGGCGTATCCTCGCGCAGCGGCCCGCTTGGGCGCCCATAAACCGCCGCCGAAGACACCGCGATCACAGGCAGCCCCGCCATCTGCGCATGTTTGCGCACCGTTTTGGCAAGCGCGGCGTTGACCGCGAGATCATCGGCAGAGCCATCAATCACTCCGGCCAGCAACAATACCACATCCGCCTGCGCACAGGCGCGCGCCACCGCTCCTGGCGCGGCAAGAATATCAAACACAGGCCCACCCAGACCAGCCTCACGACGCGTCTGCCAGATCGGCGTTATCCCCAGCGTCTCGGGCGCGGCTTGCCAAGCGGCCCGCATCATCGTGCCAAGCCGCCCCGCCCCCCCGAGGATCAACACGCGTGGCAGGTCGGTGCGCATAGGCTTTGTATCGACGGGCATCACAAAATCCATTCTGATAAATATCTCGGGCCACTATTCCAACGCACTATCATCGCGCCCAAACCTTAAGATCAAGCCTTGCCCTCAACGCGAACGTGAGCGCGCTGCCCCTATTCCTCTGACACCGATACAATCGCATCTCTGGACAGCGCGGGCGTGGGGTGGTTTTCTCCGCCGACTTCAGGAGGGTCCCATGGCATTCGGTACGAATATTCGCACTTATTTCGAAGGTAGCTGGCACGAGGGCGACATTCCCGTCATGCGCGCCGCCGATCACGGTCTTTGGCAAGGCAGTTCGATTTTTGACGGGGCGCGGCTGTTTGACGGGCTGGTGCCCGACCTCGATCTGCATTGCGCCCGCGCCAACCGCTCGGCCGAGGCGCTGATGATCACACCAACGATCGACCCCACCGAGATGGTCGAGATCGCCCGTGAGGGCTTGCGCAAATACCCCAAGGACGCCGCCGTTTATGTGCGTCCGATGTACTGGGCGATTGCGGGCTCGGATCTGGGCGTTGCGCCAAAGCTAGGGGAAACCCGTTTCGCGCTCTGTCTGGAAGAGGTCGCGATGCCCGATCCCAACGCGGCGACCACGCTGACCACTACGCAATTCCGTCGCCCCGTTCTGGCCGATAACGTATGCAACGCCAAGGCAGGCTGCCTCTATCCCAACAACGCGCGGATGCTGGTCGAGGCGCAGCGCAAGGGCTTTGGCAACGCTTTGGTGCAGGATTCCCATGGCAATGTCGCCGAAAGTGCCACAGCGAACGTCTTCATGGCCCGCGACGGAGAAGTGTTCACGCCGATCGCCAATGGCACGTTCCTCGCCGGGATCACCCGCGCGCGCCACATCAAGAACCTGCGCGCAGCCGGCATCACGGTGCATGAAACCGTTCTGACGCTGGATGATTTCCACGCCGCTGATGAAGTGTTCCTGTCGGGCAACTTCGCCAAGGTCACGCCGGTCGCGGCCTTCGACGACACCCGCTACGAGATCGGGCCAATAACGAAAGCGGCGCGCGAAACCTATTGGGATTGGGCGCTTGGCGCACCGCTGTAAGCGCGGTTGCCAAAGCGCCCCTCCCGCGCGATGATCGCGCCGCGAGCCCGGAGGAAAAATGCGTAAGTTTCTGGTCGTTCTTGATGATACCCGCGAATGCCTTAACGCGATGCGCTTTGCGGCGATGCGCGCTTCTCATACCGGGGGCGGCGTCCTGATTCTTTCGGTGATCCCACCGGAGGAATACCAACATTGGATCGGCGTGGGCGAAATCATGCGCGAAGAGGCCCGCGACCGCATTGAAGCCCACTTTGAAGTCTTCGCGAAATGGATGCGCGACCGTCAGGGCGTTGACCCCGAACTCTTGGTCCGTGAGGGCGATCCTGTGGCTGAAATCCTTGACGTCATCAGCGAACATCCTGAAATCGGGGTGCTTGTGCTGGGTGCCGGGATCGGCAAATCAGGTCCCGGCCCCTTGGTCACACAAATGACGAAACAGGCCGGGACGCTGCCCTGCCCGCTGACCGTGGTGCCCGGCGAGATGTCGAAAGAAAAACTAGAGCAGATCACCTGAGGGTGACGCCGCGCCGCAGCCCGAATACTTGATTCTTTCACTCGGAAGGCGCATATGTGCCCCACGCCAAGGAGGCCCGCCATGTTCATCCAGACCGAAACGACCCCGAACCCCGCAACGCTGAAATTCCTGCCCGGTCAAACCGTGCTAGAGGCAGGCACTGCTGACTTCCCCTCAGCCGAGGCTGCCGTGAAATCGCCCTTGGCTGCGCGTATCTTTGCCGTACCCGGTGTGACAGGCGTGTTTTTCGGGTCTGATTTCGTGACCGTAACAAAGGCCGAAGACGCCACCTGGGATCACGCGAAACCCGCGATCCTTGGCGCGATCATGGAACATTTCCAATCTGGCGCGCCGGTGATTGAGGGCGAAGCCGCCCCGTCAGGCCATGCCGAGCACGATGGCGAAGACGGTGCCATCGTTGCCCAGATCAAGGAATTGCTCGACACGCGCGTGCGTCCGGCTGTGGCACAAGACGGCGGCGACATCACCTTTCACGGGTTTGAACGCGGCGTGGTCTATCTGCATATGCAGGGCGCTTGCGCAGGCTGCCCGTCTTCGACGCTGACGCTGAAAATGGGCATCGAAAACCTGCTGCGCCACTACATCCCCGAGGTAACCGAGGTGCGTCCGGTCAATGCGTGACCCGCTGATCCTTGGCTTTGACACATCGGCCGTGCATTGCGCGGCCGCTTTGCTATGTGGCGAGCAATGCCTTGCTGCGCGCCAAGAAGAGATGACCCGCGGGCAAGCGGAACGTCTGATGCCGCTGCTGGAAGAGTTGCTTGCTGAGGCGGGCGCAAACTGGCGCGATCTTGCGCGCATCGGTGTTGGCACGGGGCCGGGTAACTTTACCGGCGTGCGTATTGCCGTTGCGGCAGCGCGCGGGCTTGCGCTGAGCCTTAATATCCCAGCCATCGGCGTTTCCAGCCTTGAGGCCGTCGCTCATGGTAGCCAAGACCCGGTTCTTGCCGCCATCGCTGCGCCGCGCGCTCGGGGGTATTTCCAAGGCTACCGGATGGTACACCCCGTGGAACTGCAACTTTGCGAGCTTGCCAATCTTCCCACGGAGTGGTCGGAGCCGGGACTGACCTGCATCGGCTCAGCCGCCCAAGACGCCGCCGCAGCCCTTGGCGCAACCGTCAGATCCGCCACCTTCGCACCCGCCGAAGCCATCGCACGCATCGCAGCCGCACAAACCGTCGTGCCCGGCCTGCGCCCCGCGCCGCTCTATCTGCAACCGGCCGATGCCGCGCCGCCCTCTGATCCACCGCCGGTGATTTTGGACTGATGACGCCCGAGACACTCGCCCATCTCCATGCCGCCTGTTTCACCACGCCGCGCCCTTGGTCGCAGGCCGAGTTTGACTCGCTTCTCGATGCACGAGGCGTTTTCTTACTCACCGAACCGGGTGGGTTTTTAATGGGCCGCGTGATTGCAGATGAAGCCGAGTTGCTGACTCTCGCCGTGGACCCAAATCGACGCCGCACTGGCATCGCGCGCGCCCTCGTCGGGGCGTTCCACGAAGAGGTAAAAACGCGTAAGGCGCAAACCGCGTTTCTGGAAGTGGCCGAGGACAATACCGCCGCACGCGCACTCTATCTCGCGACTGGATGGATAGAATCGGGGCGGCGCAAGGCCTATTATCACGCCCCCGACGGCACACCACACGATGCGATTATCATGGTTTTGCCCATTGACGGGGCTCAGGACTGACCAATCAATCAAATTTGTAGCCCTCCCCTACGTCAGCGCTATTTTGACGCTTGACCCTCTTGGCAAGCTCTGCCCAAATTCAGGGATACGCGGGCCCATGCGAGGCTCGCCAACAGGCCTATCCAAAATGGCCAGATTAACCGGGAGTATTCCATGACCCTTTTCAAACAGTTTCTTGGCGCCGCAGCCACGCTTGCGCTAAGCGCTGGTGCCGCCCTTGCCGAGCCTGCGATCATTTATGATCTGGGTGGTAAATATGACAAAAGCTTCAACGAAGCGGCCTATAATGGCGCAAAGCGTTGGGCCGATGAAACCGGCGGCAAGTACAAGGAACTGGAAATGCAGTCCGAAGCCCAGCGCGAACAAGCGCTGCGCAAGCTGGCCGAATCGGGCGCCAACCCGATCGTAATGACGGGCTTCGCGTTTGGTGACACGCTCAACCAAGTCGCGCCCGACTATCCCGACACGAAATTTGCGATCATCGACATGGTCGTCGACCAGCCCAACGTCGAATCCGTCGTCTTCAAGGAAGAGCAGGGCTCGTATCTTGTTGGCTTGATGGCAGGTATGGCGTCAAAAACCGGCACGGTCGGCTTTGTCGGCGGCATGGATATTCCGCTGATCCGCAAATTCGCCTGTGGCTATGTGCAGGGCGTCAAGGCGGCCAACCCCAATGCCAACGTGATCCAGAATATGACCGGTACCACCCCGGCTGCTTGGAATGACCCCGTGAAGGGTGGCGAGATTGCCAAAGCCCAGATCAGCCAAGGCGCGGACGTGATTTACGCTGCCGCCGGTGGCACCGGGATCGGCGTGTTGCAAGCCGCCGCTGACGGGAACATCCTGTCGATCGGTGTGGACAGCAACCAGAACTACCTGCATCCGGGTAAGGTTCTGACGTCGATGCTCAAGCGCGTCGACACGGCCGTTTACAACATCTTCAAAGAGGGCACCGACATCAAGCCGGGCATCAAGGTGATGGGCCTTGGCGATGACGGCGTCGGCGTCGCACTGGATGATAACAACAAAGCGCTTGTGACCCCCGAAATGCTCAAAGCGGTGGATCAGGCCAAGGCCGATATCATCTCGGGCAAAATTCAGGTCCATGACTATATGTCGGATGACAGCTGCCCGGTTAAGTGATGAGCGCAGCAGATCAAACAAACGCGGGGCGGCAGGCAACTGCCGCCCTTGGCGCTAATGATGCAGGTACTCCACAGGGCGTGCCCGCGATCGAGCTGAAAGGCATCTCGAAAGCCTTTGGCACCGTGCAGGCAAACAAGGACATAGCGATCCGGGTGATGCCCGGCACGATCCATGGCATCATCGGCGAAAACGGCGCGGGCAAATCCACGCTGATGTCGATCCTCTATGGGTTCTACAAGGCCGATAAGGGCGAGATCTGGATCAAGGGCAAACGCACCCAGATCCCAGACAGCCAGGCCGCGATCAGCGCCGGCATCGGCATGGTCTTTCAGCATTTCAAACTGGTGCAGAACTTCACCGTTCTGGAAAACATAATCCTTGGAGCCGAGGAAGGCGCGCTGCTGCGCCCTTCACTGGCCAAGGCCCGCAAGGAACTCAAACGGCTAGCCGAAGAGTATGAATTGAACGTCGATCCTGACGAGTTGATCGAAGAGCTTTCCGTCGGCCACCAGCAGCGCGTGGAGATTCTCAAGGCGCTCTATCGCCAAGCCGATATCTTGATCTTGGACGAACCCACCGGCGTGCTGACACCGGATGAGGCCGACCACCTGTTCCGCATCCTCGATTTTCTGCGCAAAGAGGGCAAAACGATCATCCTGATCACCCACAAACTGCGCGAAATCATGGAGATCACCGACACGGTTTCGGTGATGCGGCGTGGCGAGATGACCGCGACAGTAAAAACCTCGGAAACCTCGCCCGAGCAACTGGCCGAGCTGATGGTCGGGCGCAAAGTGTTGCTCAACGTGACCAAGACCAAGGCCAATCCCGGTGATACGGTGGTTGAGGTCGAAGACCTGCGCGTGCGCGATGAGGATAAGGTTGAGCGGCTCAAGGGCATCAGCCTGAACATCCGAGCTGGTGAGATTCTGGGCATTGCGGGCGTGGCTGGAAACGGCCAGTCCGAGCTGCTCGAAGTGCTGGGCGGCTTTGCCAATGGCACTGGCACGATCCGCATCAAAGGCGAAGAGATCGACCTGACCGGCAAACATTCCGATGGCCAGTCGCGCCGTGCGCGCGGTATTGCCCATGTCCCCGAGGACCGCCACCATCTGGGGCTGATCCTTGATTTCATGGCCTGGGAGAAC
>JAFGWK010000071.1 GCA_016937195.1 Paracoccaceae bacterium
GAAAATGAAAGGCGCGGCTTTCGTCTTGATGTTGACCCTAAGCGGCGCGCCCGCACTGGCCGATCCGTTTAACCTGACCTTGCCCGCTGGCGCTATTCAGGCCGCGCAAAGCTCTAGCCCGGCAGCTAGCTATGCGCTCGCTATAGGGCCGTGGAAGCGCGACGCCGTGAAAACCCTAGATCTAGAAGGCGTGCGCAGCGACACGGCTTGGCGGTTGCGCGCGAACCAGAACACCACGTTGCAATTGCTAGCCGCCCTGCGCGAGCAACTTGTCGATGCAGGCTACACCTTGCTTTATCAATGTGACACCGATGCCTGTGGCGGATTTGACTTTCGCTATGCACTTGATCTGCTGCCCGAGCCAGCGATGCATGTCGATCTGGGCGATTTTCGCTATCTGGCGGCGCGAAAGGGCAACGAATATGTGGCCATCACCGTCTCGCGCAGTTCGGAATCAGGGTTTGTCGAGATTACCAATTTGAGCGTACAAAATGTCACGCCCTTGCTTTCTGACAATCCGCTCGCAATCCCGCAACAATCTGCACCACTTCCGGGCAGTGCCGCCGCAACCGCCCCAAGCGATTTTGCCGCGCAGTTGGAATCGCAAGGCTCCGTCGCGCTGGATGATCTGGATTTCGCAAGCGGTGCGGTAACGCTGGGCACACAAGAGGTCGCCTCGCTAAAAGCGCTGGCCGATTATCTGGCCGCAAACCCCGACGCGCGCGTGGTATTGGTTGGCCATACCGATGCGGTGGGATCATTGGCAGCCAATATCGCATTGTCAAAACGCCGCGCCGAAGCCGCGCGCGCCAAGATCATAGCTGATTTCGGCACGAATCCGGCGCAAATCAGCGCCGAAGGGGCAGGCTATCTTGCCCCGCGCGCCAGTAATCTGACGAAAGAGGGGCGTGAGAAAAACAGACGGGTCGAAGCGGTTCTCACCTCGACCCAAAGGTGACAACGCCCGACGGATGGAAGCCCCGGTGGGAGGAAAACCTTACCAGTTATCCGGGCCACGCTTTTCAAAGGTGGTGGCCAGAAAATCAATGAAAGCGCGCACTTTTGGCTGGGTAAAGCGGCCCGGCGGATAGACCGCGTAAATGCCCAGCGTTTCCATCGGCAATTCGGGCATTGCCTCTTCGACCAGACCGCCCTTGAGCGCCTCTGCGTACAGGAAAGACGGGAGGTAGGCGATGCCCAGCCCCGCGATCGCAGCATGCAAAAGCGACTGCCCGTCATTGACCGTCAGCCAGCCATTAGAGCGCACTTGGCGACGTTCGCCCGAGGGCGCGGTCAGCTTCCAGACATTGCCCGCTGACTGGTTGGAATAGTGCAGCAGCTTGTGTTCGTTAAGATCATCTATCTTTAGCGGCCGACCATAGCGTTGAAAATAGCTCGGCGAGGCGATCATCCGGCGCGACGTCTCGGTTAGCTTGCGGGCGCGCAGGCTACTATCTTCCAGCTCCCCCACCCGGATCGCCATGTCGAACCCTTCCGAGATCAGCTCAACATAACGGTTATTGAGTACCATATTCACGGTAATCTCGGGAAATTCCTGCAAGAACTCACCCAGAACCGGAGACAGCAGATTAACCCCGAAATCAGTCGCGACCGAAATACGCAACACCCCCGAAGGCGCCAGTTGCATTGAGGTTACCAGCGCATCCGCCTCGCCCGCATCATTGAGAACACGTCGTGCCCGATCGTAATAGGCCAGACCAATTTCGGTTGGGCTAACGCGGCGCGTCGTGCGGTTTAGAAGCCGCGCGCCAAGTCGTGCCTCTAGCGCCGAAACATGCTTTGATACAGCAGATTTGGAGATGCCCAGCTTCTTTGCGGCATCCGTGAAACCACCTTGGTCCACGACCGTCGCGAAAGCTTCCATTTCAGTCAGGCGATCCATATGCGCACCTTTTCGGTCTCGGTTTATTGCTTGTTCGGGAACAGCTTTGGCCGCCAATTCAGGCGCAAATGGGGCCATGGGGGGACAATACCGCGGTATTGTCCCACGTTGGTTACGGCTGCGAAACGCTGAGCTGCCCCAAAACGAAACGCATTTGAACAAATTATAGCTACGCTTGCCCGGTTTTCACTTGGCCGCGCGCAATCGCACAGTTCTGATCGCGTGACGCCGCGTTTGGCGTGACAAGGGCGCACCGCGCTTTCACACTGCGCCCGAGTTTAGGGAGAACATCATGAGCCAGTTTCCGCATCTTTTCGCACCCCTCGATCTAGGGCATGTGACGCTGCCCAACCGGGTCCTGATGGGCTCGATGCACACCAATCTTGAAGAGCGCGGCGATTGGAATGCAGTGGCGGAATTTTATGCCGAGCGCGCCCGTGGCGGTGTGGCCCTGATGGTGACTGGTGGTATGGCCCCCAATAGTGAGGGGGGCGTGTTTCCCGGCGCAGCGGGGCTGTTCAGCCCCGAAGACATCGCCCATCACAAGATCATAACCGAACGCGTGCGTGAGGCCGGTGGCCGCATCGCGATGCAGATTTTGCATGCCGGGCGCTATGCCTACGGACCGGAATGCGTCGCCCCGTCCGCGATTAAATCACCGATCTCTCCCTTCCCGCCCAAAGAACTCGACGAAGCCGGCATCGAAAAGCAGATCGCCGATATTGCCACCGCCGCCGCGCGGGCGCGAGAAGCGGGCTATGACGGCGTCGAAGTGATGGGGTCTGAGGGCTATTTCCTCAACCAATTCCTTGTGCGCCACACCAACAAGCGCACGGATGCTTGGGGCGGCAGCTTTGAAAACCGGATGCGTCTTCCGGTTGAAGTGATGAAACGCGTGCGCGCCGCTGTCGGTGACGATTTCATCGTGATTTTCCGCATTTCGCTGATTGATCTGGTGCCCGACGGCTCCACCTGGGATGAGGTCGTAACGCTTGCCAAGGCGATTGAGGCAGCCGGGGCAAGCATGATCAACACCGGCATCGGCTGGCATGAGGCGCGCGTACCCACCATCGCCACCTCGGTGCCGCGCGCGGCGTTCACGTGGCTCACCGGTCGCTTGCGCCCCGAGGTCTCGATCCCGGTGATCACCTCGAACCGGATCAACACACCCGGCGTCGCCGAAGAGGTTCTGGCGAGCGGCAGCGCTGACATGATCTCAATGGCGCGCCCATTCCTTGCTGATCCCGATTTCGTCAACAAGGCACAGACAGATCGCGCCGCCGAAATCGCGCCTTGTATCGCTTGCAATCAGGCCTGTCTGGATCACACCTTTCAGGGCAAGGTTTCGTCCTGCCTCGTGAACCCGCGCGCGGGCCATGAGACCGAGATCGTGATCACCCCAACCGCCAGCCCCAAGACGATTGCCGTGGTTGGCGCGGGGCCTGCGGGTCTGTCTGCCGCGATCACCGCAGCGCAGCGCGGGCACAAGGTCACGCTGTTTGATCGCGCGGATGA
>JAFGWK010000072.1 GCA_016937195.1 Paracoccaceae bacterium
AGCACCGCAGGGGCTTTGGGGGGCAGCAACCGAGGTCTCTCCGGGCAAAGACACGCCTTCGGGGCATTGGGAAATGGCGGGCGTTCCGGTGCCGTGGGATTGGCATTACTTCCCTGATAAGACCAACAGCTTCCCGCCCGATCTGGTGGCCAAGGCCTGTGAGATTGCCGGGACCGAAGGGATTTTGGGCAATTGTCACGCCTCGGGCACCAATATCATCGAAGCGCTGGGCGACGAACATATCCGCACAGGCTGGCCGATTTGTTACACCTCGGCCGATAGCGTATTCCAGATCGCCGCCCATGAAGAGTATTTCGGTCTCGACCGGCTTTTGGCGCTATGCGAGGGGCTCGCCCCTATACTGCACGGCATGAAGGTTGGCCGGGTGATCGCGCGCCCCTTCATCGGTGAAAATGGCCTGTTCACGCGCACGCCAAACCGGCGCGATTTTGCTATGGCCGCACCAGCGCCGACGCTTCTGGACTGGGCTTATGATGCGGGCCGTGTGACCCATGCGATCGGCAAAATCGGCGATATTTTCAGCCATCGTGGCGTCACCCATCTGCACAAGGGTAAGGGCGATGCTGATCTGGCCAATCACCTGTTGGCACTGGCCGAGACTGCCGGGCACGGCAGCCTGACCTTCGCCAATTTCGTGGAATTCGACAGCCTCTATGGGCATCGTCGCGACGTGGCGGGCTATGCGCGCGCGCTCGAATGGTTTGATGGCGTGGCAGACGCGTTTATGGCACGGCTGCGCCCTGGCGATCTGGCGGTCTTTACTGCCGATCACGGCAATGACCCGACTTGGACGGGTACCGATCACACCCGCGAACGCGTTCCGGTTTTGGCTTGCGTGCCGGGGCAAGACGCGCGCGGCATTGGCCAGATCGCTTTCACCGATATCGCCGCATCGATCGCGGATCATCTCAACATCCCGGCGCAGGGTCCGGGCAAATCGTTTTTCGTGAGGGACAAGACATGACTGATCATCTGACCGTGGTGAACCACCCACTTGTACAACACAAGCTGACCTTGATGCGCGACAAGGACACCTCGACCAATTCCTTCCGCCAATTGCTGCGCGAAATCAGCCTGCTTCTGGCCTATGAGATCACCCGCGAGCTAGAGATGACGACCCGCACGATCCAGACGCCTTTGTGTGAAATGGAGGCCCCGATCCTTGAGGGCAAAAAGTTGGCGCTGGTGTCGATCTTGCGCGCGGGCAATGGACTGCTGGATGGCGTGCTGGAGCTGATCCCGGCGGCGCGGGTGGGCTTTGTCGGGCTATACCGTGACCCCGACACGCTGCAGCCGGTCGAATATTACTGCAAGCTGCCTGCCAATCTGGATGAGCGCCTGACGATCGTCGTCGATCCGATGCTGGCCACGGGCAATAGCTCTGTCGCTGCGATTGATCTGATCAAGGCGAAGGGGGCCAAGAATATCCGCTTCCTGTGCCTGCTCGCCGCCCCCGAAGGTGTCGCCCGGATGCGCGAAGCCCATCCTGATGTGCCAATCGTGACCGCCTCGCTTGATGAAAAGCTGGATGATCACGCCTATATCGTGCCCGGCCTAGGGGATGCGGGTGACCGGATGTTCGGCACAAAATAGGCCATTTTTTCTTTACTCGCTGTCAAGACTCCGCCATTCTCCGGTCTCATTGGACATGGGGGCATGTATGCGTTTTCTTGGGGTTTTGACGGCAACGCTTTTGGGCGCTGTAATGGGTGCAAGCGGGGCAATGGCGCAAAGTTATGCGCCCGAGGAAACGCCGCCCGCTTCTTTCAAGGGGCGGCAATATGTCGATAGCGCGGGCTGTGTCTTTGTGCGCGCAGGCTATGGCGATGCAACCAAATGGGTGCCGCGGATCAACCGGGATCGTACAGCGGTCTGCGGTTTTAAACCGAGCTTGCCCGCCGCGAAGGTTGCAGCCCCAGCTCAAGTAACCCCCGGCCCAGCACAAGTAACCCCCGCCCCGGCACAAATAGCGCCCGCTAAGCCCGCGATCGCAAAAACCGTTCCGGCCCCGAAAATGGTCGCACCAGTGACGCGCAGCGATACCCCCACTCGGCGCGCGCAGAAGGCCCCGATGGCCACGATTGCGTCAAATATGACGCCTGCAGTACACCGCAGCAATTCTCCTTATTATCCGGTAAAAGCGCGCGCCCCGCGCGTGGTCGCGCCGCCCGTTGTGCCACAGATCCCGCATGAGGTCAGCGTGGGCGGCCTTGCCCCTGTCGTGACCACCTCGTCTCAGCCCCATGGTGGTTGGAAACCCGCCTTCACAGACGGGCGGCTCAATCCCTATCGTGGGGGGCGCACGCAAGCAGGGGATGCGCAGATGGCGCAGCGTTGGAATTCTAAGACGCCGATGGAGATGCTTGCCGCGCCCCAGCAGCGGGTGATTTATGTTCCTGTCGCACGCGTCTCGACGAAATCGGTTGCGCCCGCTGCGCCGCAAATGCGCCAGCGCGTGATGTCAGCTAAGCGGTTCGTGCAGGTCGGCAGTTATGGCGTTCCCAGCAATGCCGCAGGGGCCAAGGCACGGCTGCGCGCGCTGGGTCTACCGGTGGCGACGGGGCGCTCGGGCGGTTTGACGGTGATCTATGCGGGGCCGTTTGCGGGCCCGTCAGCGTTGGAAAATGCGTTGGCGCAGACGCGCCGCGCCGGATTTACGGATGCGTTGCTGCGCTAGGTTTGCACCCCGACGACTATCAAAAAAGGCGGTCCTGCGGGGCTGCCTTTTTGCTGCGGCTGCGTGTTTCAGCGCCCGGTGCAGATGTCTTGCAATGCCACCCATTGCGCATCTGCCAGCACTGGGCGCGGGGAAGGTTCACCTTTGAAAGGGTCGGCCTCGATCAGCCCCAGAACCGTTTCGCCTGAGGGGTCTAGCGCATAGGCATATGGGGTCGAGCTCACACCGGCGTCACGAAAGGCGCGCAGTAATCCGTCTGTCGGTGGTGGTGTGGGTTCTTGGCGCAGCAATTGCTCGGCATAGGTGGTGATCCCGCTATCGGGCAAATTGCCAGTGGTCAACAAGCGTAGCGCGGCACCGGGGCCAAGGTCGCCCAGCATCCGTTTGAGCGGCGACTGCCCCGCGGCCGCATCTTCGGTCGCGATCAGATACCCTGCGACGACCTCGGGGGTGTCTGGCCCCTCTATCGCGTTACGCCCGATGACGGCCAGTTTGCCCGGCAATAGCCGCGCGCCCACCAGGGCCTCGGGCAGCACGACGATGGTTTCATGCCCGGGCAAGCGCTTGGAGAGCGCGGTCAGTGCTTGATCGCCCGAGGGGCTGGAGCAAGGTTGTCCGGCCATTGTGGACAGCTCGGTCAATAGCTTGCGTCCGATCTCGACTCGTTTGGCCTGTGGGGTGATGCGCGCGGCGTGATCGACCAAGGCTCCGGGTAGCCAAAATAGCGCTGCCGCCCCAACGCAAAGTGCCACGCTGCCGATCAGGGCCGAGCGTAAACGACCGGGATGGGGGCGATGGGACTCGATGATGGTGTGGACTTTTTCGATTGCGGCGATCATCACCTCGTCATCAAGCTCAACAGTTTCGCCCGGCTCGTCGGAGGGGGCGTAGAGTGCGGGGTGTGCGCCGGGGTTGCGCCGGATCATTGCGGGCAGCGACCAATGGGCCAGCGCAGTGCTCGCCTTTGCATCGGAAATCACGAGACTCGCATCGCCCAGCGACAGGATCACCTCGCGGCGCTGCGCCTGGGGGTCGGCGCGCCAAAGCCCGATGGCTTCAAGACGGTCATATTCGCTTAGGGCGGTCATTTGGACCTGTTGCTGCTCTTGTTGACGCGCAGGATAGCCGATCCTGCCGATGCGTCAATCAGTTGCCGGGGTTTGCGGCGCGGTGAGGCCCGCGCCGCGCCCATGCTCAGCTCTGTTCCTGATCCAGCAGTTTTGCCACGGCGCGCAGCTCGAATTTCTGGATCTTGCCGGGCGAGGTTTTGGGCAGATCGGCAAAGATCACGCGCTTGGGGGTCTTAAAGCCCGCAAGGCGTTCGCGGCAGAACTGGATGATCTCTGCCTCGGTGGCCTCGGCTCCCTCTTTAAGTTCGACAAAGGCGCAGGGTACTTCGCCCCACTTTTCGTCCGGTTTGGCCACGACCGAGGCCAGCGAGACTGCGGGATGCGCGGCGATCACGCCCTCGACTTCGACGGACGAGACGTTTTCGCCGCCCGAGATGATGATGTCCTTCGCGCGGTCGGTGATCTTGATGTAGCCGTCCTCGTGCAAAAACGCGATGTCGCCGGAATGGAATACGCCGCCCTCAAACGCCTCACGGGTGGCTTGCGGGTTCTTGTAGTAGCCCTTCATCACCATATTGCCGCGCATCACGATCTCGCCCAGATGCGAGGCATCGCGCGCGACCTCGCTGCCCGCGTCATGAACGGTCACGATTTCCATCATTGCCATCATCATGCCGGTGCGCGCCTTGAGGCTGGCGCGCTCCTCGCCCGCGGCGCCATCCCATGCGGGTTTCCATGTGCATTCGACCGAGGGGCCGTAAGTCTCGGTCAAGCCGTAGGTTTGCGTGACGTTAAAGCCCAGCGGCTCGACCGCAGCGAGGGTCGAGGCGGGGGGCGGCGCGCCTGCGGTGAACACCTCGACGATATGATCAAAGGCGCGACGGTCGGAGTCTTTGGCGTTGACGATAGTGTTGAGCACGATCGGCGCGCCGCCGAAATGAGTGACGCCATGATCGGCGATCGCGTCATAGATCGCCTTGGCCGTGACATCGCGACAGCACACGACAGTGCCCCCAAGCATCGGCACCATCCAGGGATGGGTCCAGCTGTTGCAATGAAACAGCGGCACGATGGTCAGCAACACCGGGTAAAGCTGCATCCGCCACGCAATCATATTGCCAATGGTGGACAGATGCGCACCGCGATGGTGATAGACGACGCCCTTGGGCCGTCCCGTCGTGCCCGAAGTGTAGTTGAGTGCGATACTCTCCCATTCGTCCTGCGGCATGATCCAGTCAAATAGCGGGTCGCCTTTGGCCAGCAGCGCTTCATATTCCAGATAATGGCCGGTCGGCTCAAAGCCGTGCTCAGGGTCTGCGACCTCGATGATCTGGGGCGCTGGACCGCTCATCGCCTTAATCGCCTCTTCGGCAAGGGGCAGGAACGCGGTGTCGCACAGCACAATTTTCGCGCCGCCATGTTCAAAGATATAGGACACGGTCGCGACATCGAGCCGGGTGTTGACCGCATTCAGGATCGCGCCGCAGGCAGGCACGCCGAAATGGGCTTCGACTTGGGGTAGGGTGTTGGGCAACAATGTGGCCACCACATCGCCTGGTTCCACCCCACGCGCCTTGAGCGCACAGGCAAGCTGGCTGACGCGCGCGTGGTAATCGACATAACTCAGTTCGCGCGACCCGTAGACCAGCGCTGTGCGTTCGGGAAATACCTCGAGCGCGCGGTTGAGATGGGACAAGGGTGTCAGAGCAACATAGTTTGCCGCGCATTTCTCCAGACCTGTTTCGTCAGCAAGCCAGCCCATAATTCCCTCCTCCGGTAATATCCTTGCGCATTTACTGCCTCTGGCGAAGGAATGTGAAGGGGGCGCGGCGCTTTTCGTCGATCACACTTGCCGCTAAGGTTGCGCGTATGATCATCTCGCATGGCCGCCGCTATATCTTTGTTCATATCCCCAAGACGGGTGGCACGGCGCTCGCGCAGGCGTTGGAGGCGCGCGCGATGGCCGATGATATCCTGATCGGGGACACGCCCAAGGCGCGTCGTCGCAAGGGGCGGCTGGCGGGGGCGCAAACGGCGGGGCGGTTGTGGAAACACAGCACGTTGGCGGATGGGATTGGGCTTTATAGCGCGGCTGAGGCGCAAAGCTATTTCACTTTCACGCTGGTGCGCAATCCTTGGGATCGGTTGGTGAGCTATTATCACTGGCTACGCGTGCAAAGCTTTGACCACCTGGCGGTAAAGTTGGCCAAGGCGCAGGATTTCTCGGGGTTTTTGGCGGACCCACAGATGCAGGCTTCTATCGCGGCGGCGCACTATGGCAGCTATATGCGCGGGCCGGACGGGTCCGAACATTGTGACCTGTTCATCCGGCTCGAACATGCGCAGCAAGACGCCGCCCCCCTAGAGGCGCATCTGGGGTTCGCGATCACCCCCTTTCCGCGTACGAATGCATCTAGCCGGGCGCGCGATTGGAGGGTCTACTACAACGACGCCGATCACGCGCTGGTGGCGCAAATGTGCGCGCCCGACATCGCCCGCTTTGGCTATTCTTTCTGAAGTCTCAATAGAAACTCGCCAATTGTCGCGAGCTCGCGCAACAATCCTGTAGGTTAACGCGGAACTGTGGCGCAGGTAGCCTCAATGCCTTTTTTGTGCCGCTTTCGCGCCCACGAATCATCGCAGGAATCATTTCGACTGAACACATCGGGAAACGCGCCCTTTTGGGTTCTTCAGAAGGAAGACGGATATGTTCGGGACCGCGGCCAAAGCACGCCAAGTCGCGCATGACTTCGACGCGATTGTGTCGAACGCCTCCGGGCATGCTCCGGGTGTGCACCAGAGCGAGGGGATCGTGTCGGGTACGCGGATCGCTACTGAGATGGGCTGGCGTCCGGTTGAGGGGATTGTGGCGGGCGATAGGGTGATGACCTTTGATCACGGCCCGCGCCCGGTGGTGGCTGTGAAGCGTATGCAGTTTTGGCTTGGTTCGAATACCTGCCCGCGCCATCTGCAACCGCTCGCCGTTCCCGTCGGCGCGCTGGGCAATGCCACCGCGATGCTTTTGCTGCCCGAGCAAACCGTTCTTGTCGAAAGCGATATGGCCGAGGCGGTATTTGGCGACCCCTTTGCGCTGATCCCGGCGGCCGCACTTGAGGGCTATCGCGGGATCGACCGCATCACGCCGCACCAAAAGGTAGAGGTCGTGGTGCTGGAATTTGAGCGTGACGAGGTCATCTATGCCAACGGCACTGGCATGATCCATTGCAGCTCTGTTGATGCGGGCAGCCTGAACGCGATGATCGCGCCCACCCCCGCGATGTATGAGGCACTGCCGCTAGAAATGGCGCGTTCAATCGTCGCCGAGATGATCGACGAAGATATGATGGACCAAAGCTACGCTTACGCCGCTGAATAAGCGCCCTAATTTTTTAATGGTCAAAGCAGCCGCGCCCCGAAACGGGCGCGGCTGTTTGCGTTTGCGCGTTTGGAAACCATGAAAACGCCGGGGACTTTGCAGCCCCCGGCGCTTCATTTTAACCCGGGCAAGTGCAGGGAACCGCGCCTTGCCCCGGTCTGTCGTATCGCGATCAGGCGGCTTTCGCAGCCTGACCTTTGCCAAAGCGGCCATAGAACGTGTCGCCCTTCGCCGCGATGTCGCGCAGCAGGGCCGGGGCCTCGAAACGCGCACCGTATTGCGCAGTCAGCGCGTCGCAAATCTCGACTGCTTTCCCGGCACCCAAGATGTCGAGCCACGAGAACGGGCCACCTGACCAGGGCGCAAAGCCCCAGCCCAAGATCGCGCCCACGTCACCCTCGCGGATGTCCTCCAGAACGCCCTGTTCGAAGGCCCGCACGGCCTCAAGAACCTGCGCCATCAGCAGACGATGCTGAACGTGATGCACATCGGGTTGCTCATCGGCGCGCGGGAATTTGGCATCAAGCCCGGACCACAGCCCCTGACGTTTGCCCTTGTCGTCATACTCGTAAAAGCCCGCATTGGATTTGCGCCCCATCCGGCCCTGATCGGCCATCCAGAACAGCACATCATCGACCGCGCCATCGGGGTAGTCATCGCCCATCGCGGCTTTCGTCGCTTTGGCGATCTTGACGCCCAGATCAATTGAGGTCTCATCCACCAGTTGCAGCGGCCCCAGCGGCAGACCCACCTGCGTCGCGGCATGTTCGACCAGCGTCGGGTTCACCCCCTCGGCCACCATGCGGATGCCCTCGTTGATGTAGGGGATGATGCAGCGGTTGGCATAGAAGAAGCGCGCATCGTTCACCACGATCGGCGTCTTGCGGATCTGGCGCACGAAATCGAGCGCTTTGGCCACGGCCACAGGGCCGGTTTTCGCACCCTTGATGATTTCCACCAGCAGCATCTTGTCGACGGGCGAGAAGAAGTGAATGCCGATGAACTGCTCGGGACGTGCGCTGGCCTTGGCCAGTTCGGTGATCGGCAGCGTCGAGGTGTTGGTGGCGAAGATCGCATCCGATGGGATCACGGCTTCGGTCTTCTTGGTGACCTCGGCTTTGACACCCATATCCTCGAACACGGCCTCCACGATCAGATCGCAGCCCTCAAGGGCGGCGTAATCCGTGGTCGCGGTGATACGACCCAGCACTTGGGCTTTCTTCTCTTCGGTGACCTTCTTGCGTGAAATCCCCTTGTCGAGAATGCCCTCGGAATAGGATTTCCCGCGATCGGCAGCCTCTTGGGCGTTGTCGATGAGCACGACTTCGATCCCGGCTACGGCGCTGACATAGGCAATTCCCGCGCCCATCATGCCAGCCCCCAGAATGCCGACCTTTTTCACGGTCTGATCAGGGGCGTCGGGGCGGTTCGCGCCTTTCTCCAGCGCGCCCTTGTTGATGAAGAGCGAACGGATCATCGCGGTCGAGGACGGGTTCAGCAGCACATTGGTGAACCAGCGCGCCTCGATCTTGATCGCCTGATCGAAGGGCACGAGCGCGCCTTCATACACCGCCGAAAGAAGCGCCTTGGCCGCCGGGTAGACGCCCGCGGTCTTGCCATGCACCATCGCGGAAGCCCCCACGAAGGTCATGAAGCCTGCCGGGTGATAAGGCGCGCCGCCGGGCATCTTGTAGCCCTTGGCGTCCCACGGCTTCACCAAATCGGCGTCCTTGGCGTTCAAGACCCACTCTTTTGCCGCAGCGATCGGATCATCGACCACTTCGTCGATCAGGCCAGCAGCCTTGGCTTTCTTCGGGTCCGACAGCTTGCCTTCCAACAGGAACGGGGCCGCAACCATCGCGCCCAGCTTGCGCGCAAGACGGGTCGTACCGCCACCGCCGGGGAAGATGCCGACCATGATTTCGGGCAGGCCGATCTTGGCCTTGGGATTGTCGGCGGCAAAGATGCGATGGGTCGAAAGCGGTAGTTCCAGACCGATCCCCAGCGCGGTGCCGGGCAGGGCGGTCGCGATCGGCTTGCCGCCCTTGTTGGTCTTCGGGTCCATGCCCGCGCGTTCGATCTTGCGCAGCACATGATGCATCGACATC
>JAFGWK010000073.1 GCA_016937195.1 Paracoccaceae bacterium
AGCGCACAGCGTCCGAATTTCGCGCGCTTACTGTTTGACCCTATCGCCAATCGCAGCCTAGATAGGGGCGAGTGAGCGGCGCGGAGAACAGGCATGAAAGTTATCATCTGCGGGGCGGGTCAGGTTGGCTGGCAGATCGCGCGCCATCTTGCGGGCGAGCGCAATGACGTCACCGTGGTTGATTCCAACCCCGATCTGGTGCGCCGTGCAGCCGACACGCTGGATGTACAGGGCGTTGTCGGGTTTGCCTCCCATCCCGATGTGTTGGAGCGTGCAGGGGCGCGCGATTGCGACTTGATGATTGCGGCCACCCATTCCGATGAGGTCAATATGGTGACCTGTCAGGTCGCCATGTCGGTTTTTGGGATCACCCGCAAAATCGCGCGGATTCGGGCACAGGCCTATCTTGCGCCGCAATACTCTGACCTTTACCGGCGTGATCACCTGCCGATTGATGTCGTGATCAGCCCCGAACGTGAAGTCGCTGAGGCGGCCTTGCAACGTCTCGCCGCGCCTTCGACCTTTGACACGGAGAGCTTTCTGAACGGCAAGCTGCAGCTTTTGGGCATTGATCTGGATGTCGACTGCCCAGTGCTAGAGACGCCGTTGCGCCAGCTTACGGATTTGTTCTCGACGCTGCGTGCGTTGGTTGTGGGTATTCGGCGCGAGGGACGTCTGTTTGCGCCTGAACCCGGCGATCAGCTGTTCGCGGGCGATCAGATTTATGTCTTTTCCCATATTGATGACACCGCACGCACGCTCGATATTTTCGGTAAGGCGACGCGCAAGCAAGAGCGTATTGTGATCATCGGTGGCGGCAATGTCGGGCTTGGTGTGGCGCGCGCGCTTGAGGCTCGCACCGACAGGGTGCGCGCCAAAATCATCGAGGCCAACCGTGAACGGGCCGAACAGGCTGCTGATGCGCTGGATCGCACGATCGTTCTGAATGGCGATGGGATGAGTTCCGAACTGTTGGAAGAGGCCAATATCGGCAATGCCGACGCGGTACTGGCGGTGACGGATGATGATAAAACCAATATTCTGGTGTCGGTGCGCGCCAAGCAGGCGGGCTGCAAAATGGCGATTTGTCTGATCAATGATCCCACGCTTGCGCCTTTGCTGAACGATCTCGATATCGACGCCTATATCAACCCGCGTGCCACCACCGTGTCTTCGATCCTGCGCCATATTCGTCACGGGCGGGTGCGCGCGATCTATTCGATTGGCGATGCCGAGGCCGAGGTGATCGAAGCGCAGGTGATGGGTACATCGCCAATGTCGGGCAAAATGGTGCGGGAAATCGATTTCCCCGAAGGTGTATTGATCGGCATGATCCGGAAGGGTGACAAGTTGATCAAGCCCTCGGGCAACACGCGCGTGGATGAGGGAGATATCGTCGTGCTCTTTGCGCTGAGCGCAGACGTGCCGGAGGTGGAGCGCCTGTTGCAGGTCTCCATCGACTTCTTCTGATGATACGTGCGCTCAAGGCTTTGCCGATGCCGATCCAGCTGATGCTGGTCTCATCGCTGGCGATGTTTTTACCCGCAACGCACGCGTTGATTACGCATCACCATGAAATCGCGCGCTCATTCTTTTATTCGGGCACGCTATTCTTATTCGTATCGGTGTTGGTGGCACTGGCCAATGCGGCCAATGCGCGTCCGCGCCGGGCAGGACGGGCAAGTCTTCTCAGTATGCTTGCGGTGTTCCTGATCCTGCCGATGATGCTGGCGCTGCCATTTGATCAATCGTTGCCCGATACCACGTTCTTCAACAGTTGGTGGGAGATGGTGTCTTCGCTGACGACCACAGGCGGCACGCTTTATGAGCCCGCGCGCTTACCCGGCTCGCTGCATCTGTGGCGCGGGTTGGTGGCGTGGATGGGCGGGTTTTACATGCTCGTAATGGCGATTGCGGTGCTTGCGCCTATGCGCCTTGGTGGGTTTGAGGTGTTTTTCTCGGGCGGGCCGTCGGGCGCGCCCAGTGCAAACGCGCCAGCCGCCGATGGCGGCGCGGAGACGAGTGAGCGCATCGCCCATTACGCCATGCGCATCGCACCGGCCTATATCGGGCTGACGGGCGCGTTGTGGTTGGGGCTGATGATGGCAGGCGACCCGCCGCTGGTAGGGTTTATTCACGCGATGTCGACGCTTTCGACCTCGGGGATTTCGCCGGTTGGGGGGATGGCGGGGAGCTCGTCGGGCTTGGGCGGCGAGATGCTGATTTTCCTGTTTCTCATTCCCGCGCTGTCGCGCCGTCTCTGGCCCGGTGGCGGAGAACTGCGCGCCTCGGACAAGATCAGCAATGATCCCGAATTACGGCTGGCGGCATTTTTGGTGATGATCGTGCCGCTGTTCTTGTTTCTGCGTCACTGGCTGGCCGCGCTGGAGGTTAAGATGCCTGCGGATTTCGGGGCGATCTTTCGCTCGATCTGGGGTAGCCTGTTCACCTCGCTGTCGTTTCTGACAACGACCGGGTTTGAATCGAGCGGATGGCATGACGCGCGTAGCTGGTCGGGGCTTGGGACGCCGGGGTTGATTCTGGCAGGGCTTGCGATCATCGGGGGCGGGGTGGCGACCACGGCGGGGGGCGTGCGGTTGCTGCGCGTCTATGCGCTGCTGCGCCACGGCGAGCGCGAACTCGACAAGCTGATTTACCCGACTTCGGTGGCTGGTGGGGGGGCGATGGCGCGCAAGTTGCGCCGCGATGGTACCTATATCAGCTGGATTTTCTTCATGCTGTTTGCGATTTCGATTGCCGTGGTGATGATGCTGGTCTCGCTATTTGGGCTGTCGTTCGAGCCCGCAACGATTCTGACCATCGCATCGCTGTCAAATACCGGCCCGCTCGCGGGTATCGCGGCCGACATTCCGCTCAGCTGGGCGACACTGAGCGAACCGGTCAAGGCGGTATTTGCACTGGCGATGGTGTTGGGGCGATTAGAGACGCTGGCGATCATCGCGCTGTTCAATCCAGAGTTTTGGCGCGGCTAATCGCATAGAAATTGCGCGAAATTCGCCGATTTCCTTAACAATATGTTTTTTGGGCTGGAATCTTCGGCGCTGCGCTGCATATTTTAGCGAGAGCAGGTCAACGGGGCTGCTGCATGCGCGACAATAATAAGGGCAAGAACAATGGCTGGCGACAAACAAAATCTTCAGGACGCGTTTCTTAACCACGTCCGCAAGACCAAAGTGCCTGTGACGATCTTTCTGATCAACGGGGTGAAGCTGCAAGGCGTGATCACCTGGTTTGACAATTTCTGCGTGCTTTTGCGCCGCGATGGTCAGTCGCAGCTCGTCTATAAACACGCAATTTCGACCATCATGCCGGGTCAACCGATCTCGTTGTATGAAGGCGAAGAATGAGTGCGCCTAATTGAGCGATCTTCATTCCTCTGAACGCGCGCCCACGCGCGCTTTCGTGCTCCATCCCGATATCCCGTCGCGAGAGGGGCCTCGACACTTGCCAAAATTCGCCTTGGCTGAGGCGGAATCGCTGGCGCGTGCCTTGCCCGGCCTAGAGGTGATCGGCGGGCAGATCGTGCGCCTACCCAAGCCCCATCCCGGTCATCTGTTTGGCACCGGCAAAATGGCCGAGCTGAAAGCCCAGCTTGAGGCGGACGAAATTGAGCTGGTGCTGGTCGATGGCCCCGTGACGCCGGTGCAGCAGCGCAATCTGGAAAAGGAATGGGGCGTCAAGCTGCTGGATCGCACTGGCTTGATCCTTGAGATTTTTGCAGATCGCGCGCGCACCCGTGAGGGTGTCTTGCAGGTAGAACTGGCTGCGTTGAGCTATCAGCGCACGCGGCTGGTGCGCGCCTGGACCCACCTTGAGCGCCAGCGCGGCGGGCTTGGCTTTGTCGGTGGTCCTGGCGAGACCCAGATCGAGGCAGACCGACGCGCGATTGACGATCAGATGGTGCGGTTGCGCCGTCAACTGGCCCGCGTGGTGAAAACCCGCGAGTTGCACCGCGCCGCGCGCCGCAAGATCCCGTTCCCAATTGTGGCGCTGGTGGGCTATACCAATGCGGGCAAATCGACGCTGTTCAACACCGTGACGGGCGCAGATGTTCTGGCCAAGGACATGCTGTTTGCGACGCTTGATCCCACGATGCGCGGGTTGACGCTGCCCTCGGGGCGCAAGGTAATTATGTCCGATACGGTCGGATTTATCTCTGATCTGCCCCATGAACTGGTCGCCGCGTTTCGCGCCACTCTGGAAGAGGTGCTAGAGGCCGATCTGATCTTGCATGTGCGCGACATCGCCCATCCAGAAACCGAGGAACAGGCCGCGGATGTGAACGACATCCTTGCCACGTTAGGCGTGGATGAGGATGTGGTCGCCCTTGAAGTCTGGAACAAGATCGACGCGCTGGAGCCTGACCAACGCGCAGCCTTGCAGATGCAAGCCAGCCGCGACCCCGACATTCAGGCGGTCTCGGCGCTGACGGGCACCGGGCTTGAGGATTTGCTGAGTGCGATTGATACGCGTCTGGCCGAAGAAAAGCTATTCGAGACGCTGGATCTGGCCTTTGCGCAGGGGCGCAAGCACGCGTGGTTGCATGAACAAAACGTGGTGCGCGCGGAGCGCGAGACGAAAACAGGCTGGCGCTGTGATGTCGAATGGAGCGCGGCGCAGCGCAACCGGTTTCGCGCACTTTAGCAAGGCAGCAGGGCGTCGTGAAACATCTTCGTTACCTGTAAGTTATTGACAAACAACCGTTAAGATGGCGTGCGCACAACGCGAAACATTGCGCGCCGTTCCTCTGGCGTCATCTCGCTCAGGTGCTCTCCGGGAGATTTCGGCGCATTTGGCGCACTGCTTGGCGCGCGTTCATAGGCCGTTTGGCTTTCGCAAAGCCCACGCGCGTCGGGATTAAGTGGGGCAGGGTCCATTGCCAAAGGCGGCGCCTGGCTCGCAATAGCGCTCATGCGCACCCCCGTAACCTCAAAGCGACGCGGCGTGCGACCGATCTCGCCTTCGGCCACAAAACAGCCCAAAGCCCGGCTGACATCGCCGAAATCCGACGTGAGCGGCAAAATCAGCAAGCGCGCCATCATTTCGGGCTTGCCGATGCTCGTTTCGGCGCACAGTTCAACCTCGGCAATCGCGGGATCGGAAAAGACGGCTTCGGTGATTTCTGCAATCCTCTTGCGACCCGCGGGGGCAAACAGCGCACTGAGTGGCATGCCGCGCACCTCCATGCCCATCAGATCGTTCAGATGCATCCCGGCCAGACGAAAGCGCCCCATGCCCGGCGCCACACGTTCCAGAATAAACGAGAATTCGAGCGCGCGCTCGATGCCGCGCGGGTTTACCTCAGAGCGGGGCGGCACCGCGCGCCCTTTGCGCAAGCCTTCCCAATAGGCGCGCAGCTCGTTGCTGATACGGCGTCCTGTGCCCGATCCCATTGCAATCACTTTGTTTTCGCTGCCGTGTTCCATTTCATACCTGCCATTGCGAGCGCGTATCGGCGGTGCCATTATACCGTGACAGTGCCGTTTGCGGTTATCTGAGACGTCCCGTTCGGTGCCTTGTTTTAATCGTTTGGCTTGACCGGCGGGACTGAATTGTTACTGAACTCTTAATACGCTCTTTTTTCACTAAATGGAGAACAAAACCTTTAAATGGTTAAGCACCCCCCACCTCCCCGCCCGCAAATTCAGACCATTTCCATGACCGGGTTCGCCGCGTCACAAGGGGCGGGGCTGGAGCATGAGTGGAGTTGGGAAATCCGCTCGGTCAATGGCAAGGGCCTGGATCTGCGCCTGCGCCTGCCCGAGTTGGAAGGGCTAGAGGCGGGCCTGCGCCGCGAGGTGGCTGCGGTGGCCACGCGGGGCAATATTCAGGTCTCGCTGCGTCTAAACCGACAAGGTGGGAGCGAGACATTGCGCGTCAATCATGCGGCGCTGGATGCGGCGCTGGATGTCGTGATGGCGGCAGAAGTGGCGGCAAAAGATCGCGGCGTCACGATTATTTCGCCCAATCCCGTCGAGATTTTGGCGATGCGCGGCGTGCTTGATCATACGGTGGCCCCGCTTGAAGACCCCAAGGCGCTGACAGATCTACTGCTGGAAGATGTGCAAACGGTACTCGCCGATTTTCTGGCGATGCGCGTAGCGGAGGGCGCTGAACTGGGGCAGGTGATTGCCGCCCAGATAGATCGGATCACCGAGCTGACGCAGGCCGCAGACCACGCCGCCGCCGCGCGCCGCCCCGAGGTTGCGCGCGCCTTGCGTGAAAATCTTGCACGCGTGATGGAGGGGGCACATAACGCGGATGAGGCTCGCGTGGCCCAGGAACTCGCGCTTTTGGCGGTGAAGGCCGACATCACCGAGGAGCTCGACCGTCTGCGCGCCCATATCACCGCCGCCTGGACGTTACTGGGCGAACCAGGCGCGGTGGGGCGCAAGTTCGAATTTCTGACGCAGGAATTCGTGCGCGAGGCCAACACATTGTGTTCGAAATCCGGTGACGCGGCATTGACGGCGATCGGGCTGGATCTGAAATATGCGATCGATCAGATGCGCGAACAAATATTGAATGTGGAGTAAGCCCATGCAAACGCCTCGCCGCCGTGGCCTGTTGATTATCCTGTCCTCGCCCTCAGGGGCAGGCAAATCCACCTTGGCGCGCCGCTTGATGAAATGGGACCCGACGTTGCGCTTTTCGGTCTCTGCCACCACGCGCCAACCGCGCAGCGGCGAAACGGATGGGGTGGAGTATTTCTTTAAGACCCGGTCAGAATTCGCCGCCATAGTCGAGGCCGATGGGATGCTGGAACATGCCGAGGTGTTTGGCAATTTCTACGGCACACCCAAGGAGCCAGTCGAATCTGCGATGGCACAGGGGCGCGATACGCTATTTGATATCGACTGGCAGGGTGGCCAGCAAATCCGCCGTTCGAGCCTTGCCAAGGATGTCGTGTCAATCTTCATCTTGCCGCCGTCGATTGCCGATCTTGAGGCGCGTTTGCGCACCCGAGCGCAAGATAGCGACGAGGTAATCGCAGAGCGCATGGCGAAATCGCGCGATGAAATTAGTCATTGGGGCGAATATGATTACGTTATCATTAACCGCGATGTGGACACTGCCGAGGCCGAGCTGAAAACCATTCTTACGGCAGAGCGCGCCCGCGCCGATCGCCAACCCGGCCTGAACGATTTCGTTCGTGGCCTCAATGCGGAGTTTGATGCACGATGATCTATGAACTCGATGGAATTTCCCCGCAGATCGCACCCGACGCTTGGGTGGCCCCCGATGCCAATCTGATTGGCAAAGTGGTGCTTGAGGGTGCGGCCTCGGTCTGGTTTGGCACGACGCTGCGCGGGGATAACGAAGAGATCCGCGTTGGCGCTGGTGCCAACGTTCAGGAAAACGTGGTGTGCCATACCGATATGGGGTTTCCCTTGGTGATCGGGGCAAATTGCACGATTGGCCATAAGGCGATGCTGCATGGTTGCGTGATTGGCGAGGGCTCGTTGATTGGAATGGGGGCGACGGTGCTTAACGGCGCCAAGATCGGGCGTGGCTGTCTGATTGGGGCGGGCGCCTTGATTACAGAGGGTAAGGAAATCCCCGACGGGTCTTTGGTGATGGGGGCGCCGGGCAAGGTAGTGCGCCAGCTTGACGCGGCCGCGCAGGATCAGCTTTTGCAATCGGCAGCGCATTATCGCGAAAATGCGCAGCGCTTTGCAGCGGGATTGCGCGCTTTGCGCTAGTGTTCGCGCTCGGGCCCCGGAGGCACCTCGAAAATGGTGAAATCGAGATCTGGGAATTCTGCTTTGATTTCTGAGCGGATGACTTTTGTATTAGGTAGCGGCGCACAATAGGCCCGTAAGGCCCCGCAATAGCCAAGCGTCTTGAGCAGCCGCGCGAGATCCAGAATATCAAAGCGCACCGATAGAAGAGGTGCGAGGATCATCTCGGGGGCGACGCTGACAAGTAGATCTGTGGTGATCGTTTCCCACTGCGCGACCGTTAGATTGAGCCCCTCGATCCCGTGTAGAGAAACCGGTAGTTCGCGCGCAGGTTCAACCAGCAATATGCTTCGACGGGATTTCAAGGCTTCTGAGTGCATTAGAACTGCGCGTAACGCTTGTCGGGAATGAGGTAATTGGGACATCTAACTAAGTTACTCTCTTGTCTCAAAGAATATGCCATTTCTAACAGCAGACCCATGACCTTACCCGGCGTACACGCTATGGTTTAGGGGGTTCCACAGCAGGCCTCAAGCGCAGTTTCGCAATCTGCAAGGACAGGGTCACATAAAAGGTTTAACAAAAACATAACACAACCCAAGCATAAGGGCGCAAACGCTTTACACTGAACGAAAAAATCATCAACTGAGCGTAACGTGATATATGGAGCACAAATGAGCACGCCGAATTTGACTGCCATGATTGAGCTATTGCCCCATGCCGTTTTGCAAATCGGGGCGGATGAGCGTATTCTGGCGATCAACCCCGAGGCGCAGAGAATTTTCGGGGCACATGCACTAAATCGCCCCTATGTGACGATTCTGCGCCAGCCCGATTTTGGAACGGCTGTGGATCGTGCGCTAAGGGGGGAACAACCTAGCCGTGTGCGACTGCGTTTGATCGCGCGTGACGGGGGGCAAAGCGTGCAACTGGCCAGCGTGGTTGCTCTCTCCCCCGAGCTGTCACAAAAAAACGGCGGCGTGTTGGTAAGTTTTGAAGATATCACTGCGCTAGAAACAGCGGTCGAGATGCGGCGCGATTTTGTCGCCAATGTCAGCCATGAATTGCGCACGCCCCTGACCGCGCTGATGGGCTTTATAGAGACCTTGCGCACCGCCGCGCGCGATGATCCCGCCGCGCGCGACCGGTTTTTGTCGATCATGGAGCGCGAAGCCGCGCGGATGAACCGTCTCGTGGGCGATCTTTTGTCGCTAAGCCGGGTTGAGGGCGATGAGCGGATGCGCCCAACCGGCGTGGTGGATATCAGCGCTGTGCTGCGCTCGGTGATGCAAACGCTGGAACATAGCGCTCAGGCGGCGTCCGTTATCCTCATGCGTGAGGGGGAAAACGGTGTCCTGCGCGTACCGGGCGATTACGACCAACTTACACAAGTCTTCACCAATCTTATCGAAAATGCGATAAAATATGGCGGGCAGGGCGGCGAGGTGCGCGTTTCGGTCAGCCGCATTCCTGCCGAGCCCGTGCTGCGCGCTCCAGCGTTGCAGATTGAGGTAAGCGATCGCGGCGAGGGAATTGATCCACAACATCTGCCCCGCCTGACCGAGCGGTTTTATCGCGTCGACACCCACCGCTCGCGTGAGAAAGGCGGCACCGGGCTTGGGCTTGCGATCGTGAAACATATCGTGTCGCGCCATCGTGGCCGGATGCGCATCGAGAGCAAACCGGGCGAGGGCAGCAAGTTCACCATCGTCCTGCCCGAGACCTGAAACGCGCCCGTTTTGCGGGTTCTGCCAATAAACTTGGCAATTGCATCCATTTTGCTTGCCAAGCCCGCACACAGCGTCTAAACCGCGCGCACTTCACAGGCGGAGGCGGGCCAATGGGACAGACATCCCCAAAGGTCCACCGGTTGGGGCAAATGCCCTGAAATCCTCTGCTCAGGCGCAAACCGGAAAAGGAAAATGGACATGGCGCTTCCTGAATTCTCCATGCGTCAGCTCTTGGAAGCTGGCGTTCACTATGGTCACCAAACGCAACGCTGGAACCCCCGCATGGGCGAGTTCATCTATGGCGAGCGTAACGGCATCCACATCTTCGATCTTACGCAAACCGTCCCGATGCTGGACGCGGCGCTGCAAGTCGTGCGTGACACCGTTGCCAAAAACGGCCGTGTGCTGTTCGTGGGCACCAAGCGTCAGGCTGCCAAGCCGATCGCAGATGCTGCTGAAAAATGCGCACAGTATTACATGAACCACCGTTGGCTGGGCGGCACGCTCACCAACTGGAAAACCGTTTCGCAGTCGATCAAACGTCTCAACGAGATCGACGAAAAACTGGAAACCGGTGCAGGTGGTCTGACCAAGAAAGAGCGTCTTGGCCTTGAGCGCGACCAAACGAAATTGCAAGCCTCGCTTGGCGGCATCCGCGAAATGGGCGGTCTTCCCGACCTGCTGTTCGTGATCGACGTCAACAAGGAATCGCTTGCTATCGCAGAAGCCAAAAAATTGGGTATCCCGGTTGTGGCCGTGGTGGATAGCAACTGCCCGCCCAATGACATCGACTACATCATTCCGGGCAATGACGATGCGGCTCGCTCGATCGCGCTGTATTGCGATCTGGTCTCGCGCGCTGCTCTGGACGGCATGACGGCACAGATGGGTGCCGCTGGCGTTGATCTGGGTTCATTGACCGACACCCCGGAAGAAGAGGCTCTGGCCGAGACCGAAGTGCAGGCCGAAGCCTGATATTCGCTGTCACCCAGTTGACATGAGGGCGGGATACCCCGCCCTCCAAGACTTCATTAAGGAGATCCGACCATGGCGATTACTGCCGCTCAGGTTAAGGAACTGCGCGAATCCACCGGCGCAGGCATGATGGACGCGAAAAAAGCGTTGACCGAAACGGATGGCGATATGGAAGCCGCCGTTGACTGGTTGCGCACCAAAGGGCTTGCGAAAGCGGCTAAGAAATCGGGCCGTGTGGCTGCCGAGGGTCTTGTGGCCGTCGCCGTCAGCAATGGCAAAGGGGTCGCCATCGAGGTGAACTCGGAAACCGACTTTGTTGCCAAAAACGCTGATTTCCAGAAACTCGTGGCCGACATCGCCGAAGTGGCGTTGGAAACCGGCGAGTCCGTGGAAGTTGTCAAAGCGGCGCATCTGAACGGCAAGACCGTCGAAGACGTGTTGACCGACGCCATTGCGCGTATCGGTGAAAACATGACGCTGCGCCGGATGCACATGCTGCAAGGCGATGAAATTGTGCATTACGTGCACAATGCCGCCACTGATGGCATGGGCAAAATCGGCGTTCTGGTTGCGATGAAAGGTGCTGACAACGGCATCGGCAAACAGATCGCGATGCATATCGCAGCAACCAACCCGGCCGCTTTGTCCGAGGCTGATCTTGATCCCGCAATCGTGGAAAAAGAGAAGTCCGTTCAAATGGATATCGCGCGTGAGTCGGGCAAGCCCGAAGCTGTGATTGAAAAGATGATCGTTGGCCGGATGAACAAATTCGTCGCCGAAGTCACGCTTTTGAACCAGGCGTTTGTCGTCAACCCCGACCTGACCGTGGCGCAAGCTGCCAAGGACGCTGGCGTTGAAATCACCGGTTTCGTACGTATGGAAGTCGGCGAAGGCATCGAGAAAAAAGAAGAAGATTTCGCAGCAGAGGTCGCCAAGACCGCCGCTGGCAAATAATCTGTCTTTGACCGAACGAATGCCGCTCTCTGGAACGAGGGCGGCGTTTGCTATTGGAAGACGCGAGAGCGTGGACTCAAGGTGAAATCGTCCCGCGATAGGGCGCCGTGGTCATAAATATCTGCTTTTGTAACGAGGCTTTCATCACCGCTTGCGCAGTCGTGTCGACATCCAACGCCTCGCGCGCCAGACGCAGATGCTTTTCAACCGTCGAACTGGTCAATCCCATGATCACAGCAATATCCGCGGTGGTTTTGCCATCTGCGACCCATTCCAGCACTTCGCGCTGGCGTTTGGTGAGCGGTCGCCGTGCCGTTGCGAAGGGCATCGTGGAAATCCTTTGATGCACCAGCCGGTTCATCGTCAATAGAATGCGCGCGTTTTCGTCCCAGATCTGGTCGACGTCATCCTGGCTCAGCCCATATTGCCCCACGAGCCCCATCGCACCATGCGCCCGGCTCGACATATCGCCAAAGCCGATCGAATATCCGGCGGTGACGCCGTGGCGTTTGTTCATGTCTATAATCTCAATTTCCGCCGGAGTCAGATCCGTATGATTGGCCCGCTCCATTGCCCAACGCCAAGATTGCGCCCCGTCATTGTTAACCGCCCAATTCACCATCGGCGCATTGCGGAATTTTCCAGAATGGAGAAATTCATCGAGGTAGGCTTGGGTATGGTTTGACAAGATAAGCGCATCGTCCTGATCGCCGAAATTGTTCGATGTGCGAAAACTGCTGAAAGCGTAGATAAGGCGATCAAAGCCATATTGCGCCATCTCACGGCAATGAAGATCCCAAATTTCTTTAATATCCCGTGACTTCAAGACGGCTTCACAAAAGTCCAACATATAAACATGCCCCCGCATCGTCGACCTTCATCAAATAAAATGATTTGAGCATTCGTTTGGCGCTACTGGCACCAATTCTGCGTAACATACATCAAACGTGCCCGAGCGTCAGCTTTTATCGCTGCGTCTCGCAACGCCCCCGAGTTGCGGTTTCTCGGGTGAGGTCAGGTGCCAAAGTGGCCAGCGCATCGTGATGCGTCAGATATATCTGCCCGCTCAGATGTGTAATCAAATCCGAGCGCGTCAGCGCGTCCATCACCGGGCCCTTTACCTCTGACAGATGCAGCCGCACGCCAGCGTCCTTGAGCTGGTCGTTGACCTCTTCCAACGCCTCCAGCGCCGAGCTGTCGATATGATTGATCGCCGGGCAGTTCAGCACGACATGTTTGATCGACGTGTCCGCTGCGATGCGGTCATAAATCATCTCTTCAACAAAGCGGGCATTTGGAAACCACAGGCTCTCGTCGATGCGCAGCGACAGCACACCAGGGGCGCTGATCACGCGGTGACGCTCGATATTGCGGAAATGTTCAGTGCCCGGCACCTGACCCAGCTCAGCGACATGGGGGCGCGAACTGCGCCACAGATGCAGTGCGATCGACAGCACAACGCCAAAGGCGATCCCGTCTTCCACACCGCGCAGCAGCGTCACGAGGATCGTCAGAACCATCGCGATACCTTCGCGTGGCGCGTAGCTAAAGGTGCGTTTCAGAGCGGCGAAATCCACCAGCGTCAGCACCGACACAAAGATTGTTGCCGCCAGCGTTGCGCGGGGCAGATAATACAGAGCAGGCGTCAGTGTGAAGGTCGCAAGCGCGACGCCGATAGCCGTGTAGGCGCCAGCGGCAGGCGTGGTCGCGCCTGCCTCATAACTGACGACCGAGCGTGCAAATCCGCCTGTGATCGGGAACGACCCCGAGATGGCCGAGCCAATTGACGCCCCCCCCAAAGCGATGAATTCCTGATCCGGGTCAATGCGCTGGCGCTTCTTGGCCGCCAAGGTCTGGGCCACCGAGATCGTCTCGACATAGCCGATGATCGCGATCAGCAGCGCGGGGATGAACAGCTCTTGCCAAAGCGCGGGATCAAATGAGGGCAGGGTGGGGACGGGGAACCCCAGTGGAACTGTGCCCACAACGGCAAGTCCGCGCCCCTCTAGTCCGAAGATCCAAGTCAGGGCGATTGTCACAGCGACCGCAAAGACCGGAGAGGCGCGCGTCAAAATATCAGCGATGCGCGGCGAGACCCCGGCGCGATGCAAACGCGGCTTTAACCCGCGTCGCGCCCAAAATAGGAACCCCAGCGACAAGATTGAGATCGCAACGGTTGGCACGTTGGTTTGCGGCAAGTGCGCCCAGAGGCTCGATAAAATATCATACAGCCCACCGCTATCGGCCTGCACGCCGAAGAAGTGCTTCATCTGGCCCGCCGCGATTAAAATCCCCACCGCCGAGGTGAACCCCGACAGCACCGGATGGCTGAGAAACGCCGTGACGAACCCCATGCGCAAAAGGCCCATCACCACCAACATTACGCCCGACAGAAATGCCAGCGCGACCGCCGCCGTGATGTAATCGGCGCTGCCTTGGGTGGCGACCTTACTGACCGCCGCCGCCGTCATTAGCGAGATCACGGCAACCGGCCCCACGGCCAGCGGGCGCGACGTACCAAACACCGCGTAGATCAGCAGGGGCAGCACAGACGCATAAAGCCCATATTGCGCAGGCATCCCGGCCAGCAGCGAATAGGCCAGCGATTGCGGGATCAGCATGATCGTTACAATCACAGCCGCGACGAGATCTGCCTCGAATGTTGGACGGTCATAAGTGCGACCCCAAGTAAGGATCGGGAAATATTTTTTGAGCATAAGGTGTTATTAGCCGTTCTTGCCGCGCCGCGTTGCGTAAAACTTCAAGACCGGGATCAGCGAGCTGTGATCATACCCCGCATTGGCTGCGGTCTCCACGATCTTGTCCATATCCATGCGGCCTGCCTGACTCATGCCCCAAAGATGCGAGCTGCGCGTCCCCGAGCGACAATATCCGAATGCAGGCTTGGGCGCCGATTTCATGATCGCCTCGTAATCGGCCACCAGATCGAATGTCATCTCGCCGGGATAGTAGGGGAGGTAGTGATAGTTCATCCCGTGTTTCGCAGCGAGTTTGGCCATATTGGCCGAGCGATACGCTTCGTCCTCAAGCTCTTCATCAGGGCGGTTCGTTATCAAGGTGCGAAAGCCCATCTCTGCGAGTTTCGCCACGTCCTCGGGCTCGATCTGGGGAGAAACCGAAAAATTGTCGGAGAGTTTGCGCGCGTCCATGCTGTGTCCTGTCTGTCGTGAAGTCACAAAACGGGGCGGGTGTTCGGGCCCGCCCCGATTGCTCAAAGCCCGTTCACCGGGACCTTAAGATAGGTTTTCCCCTCATCATCGGCAGGCGGCATTTGACCTGCACGCATATTCACCTGCAGCGAGGGAATGATCAGTTTCGGCATCGCGAGCGTCGCGTCGCGTTCAGAGCGCATCTTGACGAAATCGACTTGCGATTTTCCACCCCCGATATGGATGTTGCGCGCCTTTTCTTCGGCGACGCTGGTCTCCCAAGCAAATTCGTCACGTCCGGGCGCTTTGTAATCATGTCCCACGAAGATCCGCGTTTCATCGGGAAGGGCAAGGATTTTCTGGATCGAGTTATAGAGCGTTTCCGCAGACCCGCCGGGAAAATCGCAGCGTGCCGTACCGAAATCGGGCATGAACAGCGTATCACCCACGAAAGCAGCATCTCCGATCAGATAGGTCAGGCAGGCGGGCGTGTGGCCGGGCGTGTGCAAAACGCGCCCCTGCAACGCGCCAACCTCGAAAGTGTCGCCTTCCTCAAAGAGCTTGTCGAACTGGCTACCATCGCGCTGGAACTCAGTACCTTCGTTAAAGATCTTTCCAAAGGTTTCCTGCACGACCTGAATTTGACCGCCAATGCCAATTTTACCACCAACGCGTTCCTGAATATAGGGCGCAGCCGAGAGGTGGTCTGCGTGAACATGGCTTTCCAAAATCCACTTCACATCAAGGCCTTGATCCTTGATATAGGCGATCACCTCATCGGCGGATTTGGTGTCGGTACGCCCCGAGGAATAATCGAAATCCAGCACACTATCAACGATGGCGCAGGCGGTGCTGCCGGGGTCTTTCACGACATAGGACACGGTGAACGTGGCGGTATCGAAAAAGCCTTTGACGTCTGGTTTGATCATGTTGGCCTCCTTTAACGATCCCTAGCCATATGGCGCGGGCTGAATTTATGACATTGCGGCACGATGTCCCAGTGTCGGCGTGACCGCACGTAGTAAGACGTGCGCAAGATCCAATGTAAACCACGCGTTACCATTCAAAATGCTCGACAATTCCGGGCAGCATCTTGAAGTCGGAAAACGCCACATCATGGGGCATCTCATGGACCGGCGTTTTGCGATAACCCTCGGTATAAAGCGCAAATTTTGCCTTGGCGTTGACGGCGGTTTCGGCATCAACCTCGCTATCGCCGACATAGAGCATCGCCCCCCCGCCCAGCAGCACATGGCAATGATGCAGCATTTCGGGGTCGGGTTTGCGTGTGGGGCGACTGTCGCCACCCAGCACGACCTCAAAGCGCTCCCACAGCCCGACATGGCGTAATGCCGCTTCGGCAGGGGCGAAGGGCTTGTTGGTGCAAATCGCCAATTTGCAGCCGTGATCGGCAAGTTTATCAAGCGCTGCGATCACACCGGGATAGATTACATTGCCTTCCACATCGGTTTCATAGCGCGCGATCAACGCGCTTTCGACGCGCTGAAAAAGCGGCCCGTCCGGGTCTTCATCCGAGGTAATCAGAAGTTGGCGCACAAGGTTGGGCACGCCTTTGCCCACGAAACTGCGGATTTCCGACAGTGTCAGCGGTTCAAACCCCATATCCGTCAGCACCGCGTTGGACACAGCATGAATCGCGGGCACGGAGTCAATCAGCGTGCCGTCGAGATCGAAGATGACGCAAGGTGCGCTCATGCGGACTTCCACTTGATCGAGCAGCCCATCGAGGGAATCTGATCGCGTGGGCCTTGCCCGGTTTGTGCCACCAATATCATACCCTCATATAGCTCGCGTCTGGCATTCGCAGGCCCCGCCTGTTTGGCCGACGCATCAAGGCGCCCGCGATATTGTAGCCCGTCTTGCGCATCAAATCCAAAGAAGTCAGGTGTGCAAGCCGCGCCGTAAGCCTTTGCAACGGCTTGGCTTTCATCATAGAGGTAGGGAAAGGTGAAGCCGCGATCGCGCGCGAGTTCTCCCATGTGCTCAAAGCCATCTTCGGGATAGTCATTTACATCGTTGGCCGAGATTGCCACCACCCCGATGCCCGCCGCCTGCAACTGCGCCGCATCGCGCAGGATCCGGTCGAGAATGGATTGCACGTAGGGGCAGTGGTTGCAGATGAACATCACCAACGTGCCCTTGGGGCCACGGATGTCGTCCAAGCTGTAGGTCTTGCCATCGGTGCCGGGCAGAGAAAAACCCGGTGCCTTCCAGCCAAAATCGCAGACAGGGGGGGTGACAGCCATGCGGTCTCCTATTCGAATTCCATTTCTTCATAGACGACGCCAGCATTTTTCGTCGCCAGCTCCTCAAACGTATCAAGATGTTCGTAGGGACTTTGATCGACGTAATAAGCGCTGGCGAGATCGCCGCCTTCTTCAATATGCGCACCTATCTTGCCGCGCAAATACACAAGATAGTCACGCGTGTAGCGTGTGACCTGTGCGAGATTGGTCGGGTGGCCATGACCGGGGATGATAAAGCTCGGATTGAGCGGCATAAACTTGGTTTCCCAAGTGTCGATCCAGCAACTTGTGCAAGTGCCGGAAAAGATCGGCATCATACGTTCGGAAAATGCGATGTCGCCGGCAATCATAAAGCCTTGCTTGGGTAGCCAGACCTGCGTGTCGCCCGGGCTGTGAGCGGGGCCGAGATGCATAACGTGAATCTCGAACTCGCCCATCGTAATCACGCGCTCATCCTCGAATGTCTCGGTTGGACCCATCGGGTCCGTGCCCTCGGCGTTCTCCTTGGCATAGCGTTGCAAGCCAGCCAGCGCCGAACCGATCCCGTGTTCGAACTCGGCCGCCGCATCAATATGACCTAGTACCGGCACACCCTGTTCGATCCAGTAATTGTTGCCCAACATCGCATGGTTCTGGCCGTTTTCATTGATGACGAGTTTAACAGGTTCGTCTGTTACGGCCTTGATTTCCTTATGCAATGCCTCGGCCAGCTTATAGGACGCGCCCGAATTGACCACCACGACGCCTTCGCCGGTCACGATGAACGAAAGGTTGTTGTTATGGCCTGCATTCTCATAGGTCGGCGGCGCGGTGGCGCCAATCGCCGACCAGATGCCGGGGATCACCTCATAGGGTTTGGAATACAGCACCGAGCCGGGATATTGATCGGGAATGTCTTCGGAGGCGACAGCGGGAGATACATTAATAAGCGCCGCCAATACACTGGCAATAAATAGATTTTTCACATTACACCTCGGGAATATAACGGTAAGCGCCATTCTGACGCTCGACATGGCCCAACCCGCCTTCGGGCAAATGGAAGCCGATGATCGGCATCTTCTCAGACGCCAGTTGATCAAGCAAAGCGACGCGCGTTTTTGCTCCCAAGTCGGGATCTTGATCTGACCCTGCCGCCATATCGGGCGCAGCAAAGGCCAGGTAGTGATTGACGATCGAATCGCCCGTCACAAACGCGGAATTGCTGCCATTGCGGATCTCAAAGCTCATATGGCCAGGCGTGTGGCCCGGCGTCATGCGCGACGCAATACCGGGCAGGATTTCCTCGCCGTCTCCGAAGGTTGTGATCTGATCTTCAAGTGTTTGCAAGCGCCGCAGCGCGCCTGCCGCAAAGGTCGTGCGCCCCGCATCAATCGTGTTCACCGTCTCGGGGTTGATCCAGTAATCGAACTCGGTTTTGCCCATCAGGTGCTGGGCATTGGCAAAGATTGCCTCGTCGAAATCATCCAGCACGCCCCAAAGGTGGTCGGGGTGAGCATGCGTGAAAACCACATGGGTCACGTCATCGCGGCTGATTTCCAGCGCATCCAGCGCAGCCTGAAGTTTACCTGCCGAGGGCATGAAATCGGGGCCTGCGCCGACATCAAACAGCACCGTATTCGTGCCATCGCGATACAGCGTCAGGTTGCAGGGTGGCTCGACCTCGGGGCCGGTGATGCCGTAATCCTTCAGAATAGGCGCAGCCTTGGGATCGTCGGACACAAAGCTAAGCGGCAAGACCAGATTGCCATCCGAGAGCGTGTCGATCCGTGCGCTGCCCAGTTCCAGAGATTGCGCAGCAAAGCTGAACCGCGGCAGGGCGCTTGCAACCGAGGTTGCCAGCGCACCGCGCAGAATGGTGCGTCGCGTGACGTTCATGCCCGTTCCTCCCTAAACAGGTATTCAATTTAGCGAATATGAACGACAGAATGTCGCAGGGCAAGCATGCAGATCACAAAGACGCGATTATTGCGCCGCTTTCAGCGCTCCTTCGGCGGCGGCACGGATCGCGCGCATGTTCTCGCCATAGATCTCGGGCTTGTCGACCGAGCCACCTTTGAACACCGCCGAACCCGCAACAAAGCAATCCGCGCCCGCCGCGACCAGCGGGCCGACCGTGTTGGGATCGACCCCGCCATCGACCTGAATATGGATCTCGCGATCGCCGATCATCTCGCGGACCTGACGGACTTTTTGCACGCTGGAGGGAATGAATTTCTGCCCGCCAAAGCCGGGATTGACGCTCATCACTAGCACCATGTCACATAGATCAAGCAGGTATTCTATGGCGCTGGCCGGGGTTCCGGGATTAAGGCTGATGCCGCATTTTGCGCCCGTCGCCTTGATCGCCTGAAGCGTGCGATGCGGGTGCGGGCCGGCCTCGTAATGGGCCACGATCATATCCGCGCCCGCCTCGGCATAGGCCTCGATATAGGGGTCCACGGGCGCGATCATCAGATGCACATCCATGAAGGTTTTCACATGCGGGCGAAACGCCTTTACCGCAGGCGGACCAAAGGTGAGGTTGGGCACGAAGTGCCCGTCCATGACATCGACATGAACCCAATCGGCGCCCTGGTCTTCGATGGCGCGAATTTCCGCGCCGAAATTGGCAAAATCGGCGGAAAGGATCGACGGGGCGATCTTGATGGAACGGTCAAAGCTCATGGTGTCCTCCGTGGCGTTGCGCCTATTTCGTCAGTTGCGCAAACAAAGTTGGCAGTTTTTCGGGCAGGCGTTCAACCTGATCGATGATCGTGAAATTGTTAGTCCCGAAAATTCGCGAGACATAGCGGTCTGCCTCGGGGTCGAGGGTCAGACAATAGCTGGATATGCCGATTTGCGCCAATTCGGAAGCCGCTTTCTTTGCATCCATGCGCAGATATTGCGGGTCGCGTTCGTCAATATCGGCCGGCTCGCCATCGGTCACGATCAACAACAACTTATGCGCCTCGGGGCGCAACGACAGGTGGTGCGCTGCGTGGCGCATCGCGGCGCCCATGCGCGTTGATAACCCGCCCTTCATGCCCGCAAGACGCGACTTGGCATCTTCATCCAGCTTTTGGTCGAAATCCTTAAAACGATGGTAATGCACATCATGGCGCCCGTCCGAGGCAAAGCCGTGAATGGCAAACGGGTCGCCAATGCCCTCGATGGCCGAGGCCACCAGCGCCGAGGCCTCTCGCGTCAGATCGAGCACGGTTTTTTCTGTCCCGCGCACCAGCTCATTGGTGGATTCCGACAGATCGAGCAAGATCAGCACCGCCAGATCGCGCCGGTTGATCACGTTGCGCATGGTGATGCGCGGGTCGGGTTGCATACCGATGCGGTGCATCACCACGGCCTCGACGGCGGCGTTGATGTCCAACTCGTCGCCATCCTCCAGACGGCGTTGGCGCGACACGCCTTGCGGGCGCAACCGGTCGACAATTTGCTTGATGCGGTGACGAATGCCGCGATGAGCGGTCAGGATGGTGTCAATTTCCTCGGCGTCGCCCTTGCCCTGACGGCGTTCGTAGACGGTCGCCCAGCTGGGGCGATGCAGCTGCACCTTGTAATCCCATTCGCCGTAATGGAACGGCCCCGAGACCGGCTCTTTTCCCTCACGTTCGTTATAGGAAACGCCTTCATCCTCATAGGGGAACAGCTCGCTCGAGAGCACCCAGATCTCTTGCGCGTCATCGCCTGCGGTCTCGACATCGACCTCATTGATGAATTCCATGAGGCCGACATTTCTGCGCACCTGGCCCTGTTCGGGTTGATAGGCGCTGGAATTGTCCCAGTCATAACCGTCCATCGCCCAGACAAAGCGGTTGTCGTCGCGGTAAGGAATGGCGAGGCTTTCAAGAATGCGCAGGCTGGGCACGGCGCGCCGTTCGGCCAGCAGGTTATACAACTCGACCCCAAGCGACCATGACAGCATCGTCTCGCGCATATTCTCGGCGATATTGGCGTGAAACGTCTCGATGATATTGTCGATCTCGACATCGCCCAAACGCAGCCCCGGTTCGATCAGCGCCCGCGCGATCCGTTCCAGCAGATACATCGTCTCATGTTCATAGCTCTTGGGCGGGCTTTGGGGGATCAAGGCAAGAAACATCGTGCGCAGGCCGGGGAAGGCGGTGATCGCGCAATGTTCAACGCGCGCATCCTCAAACATTCCAATCAGGAAAATCTGCGCGGGGTTGAGCGCCTCTTGGCCCAAACCGCGATCGGAATAGGCGATATGGGCTGCCATATGGGCGCACATCGCGCGATACAGATCCAGCCCCGAGGCCCCCGCCACCCCATCCACCGCATCGGGAAGGTGCAGCGCGCCGTCCTCGATAAAGGGGCGAAAGCCGGTGAAATCGGCCGCTGAGGGGCGCAGAAAGAAGTCACGTCCCCAGAATGCGCGCAGGTAGAAATTCAGCCGCCGCTGGGAGTCGATAAACAGCGTGCCACGGCGTTCCTGTTTCAGGATAGCGCGGCTGTCTTCAGAGACTAAACCGAAGTAATCGGCCTGTTTGGGCAGATCACGGCGGTAGGCCTCGGCGCCGAAGTCGACCCAGCGGCGCAGGCCCGACAGAGTCAGCTTGCCCAGCAACTCTTCAAGCACACCAAACATCGGGCGCAAGCCACGCGGAGCGATTGCGGCCAAGCGGTGGATCAGCGCGAGATAGCCGCGCAGCAGGTCCGGGTCGCCAAAACGACGCGCCGCACCGGGTAGGGTGGACAGCATCAAGGTGATCACCTCGCCCGAGACCATCGAGGACAGCTTCAACACCGCGCCCACCACATCGCGAGTCGCATCCTCGCCGCATTCCTTGACGACCTGAGGCATCTCATCGAGATAGCTCACCAGCAGCTTCGGCCCCTTGCCAAGCGCAATCATCGCCCGCGCGCCGTCCATATAATCCTTGAGTCCCGCAGGCGACATCAGGCGGGCGGATTCGTGAAACAGGCCCTCAAGGCTATCGTTCAGCTCTGGCGCGGCCTGAACCAATTCGTCGCGGTAGTCGTCGAGCGCGAGTTTCATGCCACCTTGTCTTTGCTGCTACCCGAGACCTCCGGGAAGAAGGTGGACACCGCCGCTTGCAGCGTGTCGCGCATGTCGGGATCATCGGTAAGCGGCTCGACCAGCGCCATCTGGCAGGCGGCCTGCGGGGCAATATCTTTGGCGATCAACTGGCCGGCATAAACCAGCAGACGGGTCGACATTCCCTCGTCCAGCCCGTGGCCCTTGAGGTTGCGCGAGCGTTGCGCGACTTGCACCAGACGCTCGGCGGTTTTCAGATCGACCCCGGCCTCGTGGCTGACAATTTCGACCTCGGTTTCAGTCGTGGGATAATCAAACGACATCGCGCCAAAACGCTGTTTGGTCGATTGTTTGAGATCCTTCATCATCGACTGGTAGCCGGGGTTATAGGAAATAACGACCTGGAAATCGGGATGGGCGTTCACCAGCTCGCCCTTTTTCTCCAGCGGCAACTGGCGGCGATGATCGGTCAGCGGGTGGATCACGACGGTGGTATCCTGGCGCGCCTCGACCACCTCGTCGAGATAGCAGATCGCGCCGATCCGCGCGGCCACGGTCAGCGGCCCATCTTGCCATTTCGTGCCGTTGATATCGAGCAGGAACCGCCCGATCAGATCCGAGGCGGTCATATCCTCGTTACAGGCCACGGTGATCAGCGGACGGCCCAATTTCCACGCCATATATTCGACAAAGCGGGATTTGCCACAGCCCGTCGGGCCTTTCAGCATCACCGGCATGCGCACGTCATAGGCGGCGGCGTATTGTTCGACCTCATTACCGACAGGGCGGTAATAGGGTTCAGTCTTGATCAGAAACTGGCTGGAATCGATATCGCTCATATTGGCTGCCCTCCGGTCGCGCGGCTGGGAAAACAAAAGGGCAGGGCCGCGATGCGTGCGGCCCCGCCTTTGACGTCGTCAGGCCGTCATTTCGGCCCGGTGAACCACCATCGAGGTGCCCTGCGTCTGTTTGAAATTGTCATAGCCGACAAGGCGGACGTGGTTCTTGGGGTTGGCTTTGCGGCACATGTCGATCTCGGCAAAGATCGCATCGACATCGGTTTCCCCAAACATCGGAAGCTTCCACATATACCAGTAGTTTGAGCGGGTGTTTTCCGGTTCGGTATGCTCGATGGCCGGGTTCCAGCCCATCTTCACGATATATTCCACCTGCTTGCGCAACTCTTCTGCGGTCAGTTGCGGCAGATAGGAAAACGTGCCCATCTTGCGGCTGTTCGGGTCCGAGATGCGGGAGCTGTAGTCTTGCATTCCACTCATGATTTCAATCCTTTCTTAGGTGTTTCTCATAACGCTATCGTGTGGAATTAGCGGTGAGCGACATCCAGTTTGTCCACGGTGTCGAATTCGAACTTGATCTCTTTCCAGGTTTCCATGGCGATCTTCAGCTCGGGGCTGTGCTTGCCCGCTTCGGTCATAATGTCCTTGCTTTCCTTCTCCAGATCGCGGCCCTCGTTGCGCGCCTTGACACAGGCCTCGACGGCGACACGGTTGGCCGCAGCGCCAGCCGCGTTGCCCCAGGGATGCCCCAAGGTGCCGCCACCGAATTGCAGGCAGCTGTCATCGCCAAAGATGTTGACCAGCGCAGGCATGTGCCAGACATGGATACCGCCAGAGGCTACCGGCAGAACGCCCGGCATCTGCCCCCAGTCCTGATCAAAGAAGATCCCGCGCGAACGGTCCTCTTTGACGTATTTGTCGCGCATCAGGTCGATCCAACCCAACGTGGCCTCGCGGTCGCCTTCCAGCTTGCCCACCACGGTGCCCGAATGGAGGTGATCGCCGCCCAGCAGGCGCAGCATCTTCGCGAGCACGCGGAAGTTGATGCCATGCTTGGGGTGACGGTCGATCACGCCATGCATAGCGCGGTGAACGTGCAACAGCATGCCATTATCGCGGCACCAGCGCGACAGCGACGCCTGCGCCGCCCACCCCATCGTGAGGTAATCCGACATGATGATCGGGGAACCGATTTCCTTGGCAAACTCAGCGCGTTTATACATCTCTTCGATGTTGGGCGCGGTCACGTTCAGGTAGTGGCCCTTACGCTCACCCGTCTCAAGTTCCGCCTTTTCAATGGCTTCCTGGCAGAACTCAAAGCGGTCACGCCAGCGCATGAAGGGCTGCGAGTTGACGTTCTCGTCGTCCTTGGTGAAATCAAGCCCGCCGCGCAGCGCCTCATACACCGCACGCCCGTAATTCTTGGCCGACAGGCCCAGTTTGGGCTTGATCGTGCAGCCCAGGAACGGGCGGCCATATTTGTCCAGCTTGTCACGCTCGACCTGAATGCCGTGGGGCGGGCCGTCGCAGGTGGTCACGAACCATAGCGGAAAGCGCACATCTTCCAAGCGCAGCGCACGCACCGCCTTGAAGCCAAACACGTTGCCCACCAGCGAGGTGAAGACGTTGACCACCGAGCCCTCCTCAAAAAGGCCCATCGGATAGGCGATGAAGGCATAGTAGCTTTCGTCATCGCCCGGCACGTCCTCGATCGCGTAGGCGCGGCCCTTGTAATATTCGAGGTCCGTCAAAAGGTCGGTCCAGACCGTCGTCCAAGTGCCGGTCGAGCTTTCTGCGGCCACGGCGGCGGCAGCTTCTTCGCGCGGAACGCCGGCCTGCGGCGTGATCTTGAAACAGGCCAGAACGTCGCTGTCCTTGGGGGTATAATTGGGTTCCCAATAGGTCTCGCGATATTCCTTAACGCCTGCCGAATATTTGGCTGAGGGTGCTTGCGTGTTCATGGTCGGGGTCTCCTTCTCCCTGAAAGTCCGATCTTTTCCGCGTCATTGCCTTTGGGCGATAGACGGGCCTGAGTTTTATGCGCTCGGGTCGAGCGCACCTGCACTGTAGCGTTTGGCCATCTCATCCATGTCGATGACATTGATTTTGCTTGCGTTTCCAGCGGTGCCGAAGCGCTCAAAGCGGTCCAGACACAGCTTTTCCATCTCTTCCATCGCCGGAATGGTGAATTTACGGGGGTCAAATTCGGTCTTTTTCTGCGTCGCAACTTTGCGGAACTGCCCGGTGATCGCCATGCGGTTATCGGTGTCGATATTGACCTTGCGCACACCTGATTTGATGCCGCGCTCGATCTCTTCGACGGGCACGCCATAGGTCTGGGGCATCTCACCACCATATTCGTTGATCAGATCCTGCAAATACTGCGGAACGCTCGACGAGCCATGCATGACCAGATGCACATTCGGGATCTTGGCATGGATCTGCTCAATCCGCTCAATCGCCAGAATGTCGCCCGTGGGTTTGCGCGAAAACTTATAGGCGCCGTGGCTGGTACCACAGGCGATCGCGAGCGCGTCAACCTTGGTTTTCGCCACGAAATCCTTAGCTTGATCGGGATCGGTGAGCAGGTCTTCCATGCTCAACTTGCCCTCGGCGCCCGAGCCGTCTTCAGCCGCAGCTTCGCCGGTTTCAAGGCTCCCCAGAACACCCAGCTCGCCCTCAACCGAGGCGCCGACCCAATGGGCCATGCGCGAAACCCGCTCGGTGATCTCGACGTTATATTCATAAGAGGAGGGGGTTTTCATATCCGCCTCAAGCGAGCCATCCATCATCACCGAGGTAAACCCATGGCGGATCGCGCTCAGGCAGGTTTGCTCGTTATTGCCGTGATCTTGGTGCATACAGAGCGGGATGTGCGGATACATCTCGGCCAGCGCCTGAATCATATGGCGCAGCATGATATCTCCGGCATAGCTGCGCGCGCCGCGGCTGGCTTGCATGATGACGGGCGAGTCGCATTTCGCCGCCGCCTTCATGATTGCGAGACCCTGTTCCATATTATTGATGTTGAACGCAGGTACGCCATAGCCGCGCTCGGCAGCGTGATCCAGAAGTTGTCTGAGCGTTATCAATGCCATATCAGTCTTTCCTCTTTCTCTGGTCTTCCTCTTGACCAAAATATCCCGGGGGTCCGGGGGCTGGCCCCCGGCTTGCTCAGATTCGGCTTTTCGCCTGTTTCACAATGGCTTGCGCCGTGATGCCAAAGTGTTCGTACAGCGCCGGGGCAGGGGCTGATGCTCCAAACCCGCTCATCCCGACAAAGCCGTCCTGCCGGTCTAGAAACAGATCCCAGCCCTGCCGGATCGCGGCCTCGCAGCCCACGCGCGGGGCTGTGCCAAGAATGGCGGCGCGATAGGCTTGGTCCTGCGCCTCGAACAACTCAAAACACGGGGCGGAGACAACGGCGGCCTTGATCCCCTCGGCCTCAAGCTGGTCCGCTGCCGCCATTGCGATTTCGACTTCGGACCCCGTGGCGATCAGCGTCACATCACGATGCCCGGGATCGCGCAGAAGATAGGCGCCACGTTCGCTCAGATTTTCAGATACGTGATCAATGCGCTGCAAGGGCAGGTTTTGCCGCGACGCCACGATCATCACCGGCTTATCCTTTGACATCATTGCGATTTCCCAAGCCTCAGCGGTCTCCACCGCATCGGCGGGACGCATCACCAACAGATTGGGAATGGCGCGCAGGCTGGCGAGATGTTCGACGGGCTGGTGGGTCGGGCCATCTTCGCCGAGGCCAATGCTGTCATGGGTCATTACATAGGTCACCGGCACGCCCATCAGCGCCGACAGACGGATCGCGGGGCGGCAGTAATCGGCAAAGGCCATGAACGTGCCGCCATAGGGCTTGAGCCCGCCATGCAGCGCTATCCCGTTCATCGCGGCCGCCATCCCATGTTCGCGGATGCCATAATGGATATAGTCACCACTAAAGTTATCGGGCGTAACCGATTGCATTTTCGAGCTTTTCGTAAGGTTCGATCCAGTGAGATCGGCAGAGCCGCCAACCGTGAAGGGCAGGGTGGCATTGACCACTTCCAGCGCCATTTGGCTGGCTTTGCGGGTCGCGACTTTGGGTTTGTCTTGCGAGAGTTGGCTCTTGAACGCCGCGATTGCGGCGGGCAGGGCGCTTGTGTCGCAATCCTCGGCCGTCTGAAATTCAGCGCTTTTACGCTGCTCCCATGCGGCGCGTTTCATCGCTCCGCGCGTCGCGATCTGTTGCCATGCGTCATAGATAGGTGCAGGAATTTCAAAGGGTTCATAGACCCAGTTCAACTGCTTACGCGCCGCTGCGATCTCAGCATCCCCAAGTGGAGCGCCATGCACATCATGGCTGCCCTGCTTATTGGGCGCGCCAAAGCAGATGATCGTGCGGCACGCGATCAGCGAGGGGCGCGGATCATGGCGCGCAGCTTCGATCGCATCCGCGATATCAGCCATGTCGTGACCATCACAGGTGCCGACATGCCAGCCCGCTGCGGCGAAACGTGCCTGCTGATCGGTCGAGGTGGACAGGTCCGTATCGCCATCAATCGTGATCGCGTTATCGTCCCACAACACGACCAGTTTTCCCAAACCAAGATGCCCAGCCAGATCAATCGCTTCGTGGCTGATACCTTCCATCAGGCAGCCATCGCCCGCGATCACATAGGTGAAATGATCTACGTTATCATCGCCATAACGCGCATTCTTCATCTTCTCCGCCAGTGCCATACCTACGGCGGTGGCGATGCCCTGACCCAGAGGGCCGGTCGTAACTTCGATGCCATCAGCATGGCCATATTCCGGGTGGCCAGCGGTGCGCGACCCAAGCTGGCGGAAGTTTTGTAGCTGATCCATGTCCATATCTGCGTACCCCAGAAGATGGTGGATCGCATACAGCAGCATAGAACCATGCCCGGCCGACAGAACGAACCGGTCACGGTCAGGCCATTTCGGCGCGCTCGGATCAATTGCCATGAAGCGGTTGAACAGAACGGTCGCGACATCGGCCATGCCCATCGGCATTCCAGGGTGGCCGGAATTGGCCTTTTGAACCGCATCCATTGCCAGCGCACGGATGGCATTGGCCATTTCTGTTTCTTGATTGGTTTGAATATCTTTCATTGTGTTCTTTATCCTTCTCAAGCGCGCCGACCGTCGCGCACGAGGCGCTCGATTAGGGGCGTGAGGATCAGTTGCATCGCCAAATCCTGCTTATTGCCGGGGATCACGATGGAATTGGCGCGGCTCATCCATGAGCCATGGATCATCGAAGTCAGATACGGAAAGTCGATGCCGCGCGGGTCCTTGAAGCGGATCACGACAAGGCTTTCATCGGGCGTCGGAATCCAGCGCGCGATGAAGGGGTTTGAGGTATCCACCACCGGCACACGCTGAAAGTTGATATCGGTTTCCGAGAATTGCGGCACGATGCAGTTCACATAGGAATGCATCCGGCGCAGGATCACATCGGTCACCGCCTCGGTCGAGTAGCCTCGCGAGGCCCGGTCGCGATGAATTTTCTGCGTCCATTCAAGGTTAATAACGGGCACCACACCGATTTTCAGATCAGCCAGTTGCGCAAGATTGACCTCGTCATTGACGACGCAGCCATGCAGCCCTTCGTAGAACAACAGATCGGAGTCATTGGCAAAATCGCCCCATTGCGTGAAATGACCTGGCGGCGTGCCGTGACGTTCCGCCTCAATATCGTCGTGAATGTAGTGGCGCGTCTTACCCATGCCGGTTTCGCCATACTCGCGAAAGACTCGCTCTAGTTCGGCTAACTCGTTGGCTTCATATGAAAAATGCGAAAAGCCGGGATCGCCCTCGTCATAGTGCTTTTGCAACTCTGCCTTCATATCCGCGCGGTTGAAGCGGTGAAATGCATCGCCTTCGATGGAAACGGCGGTGATCTCTTCACGGCGAAAAATCTGCTCGAAAGTGGATTTCACAGTCGAAGTGCCAGCCCCAGAGGAGCCCACGACAGAGATGATCGGGTGTTTCTTGGACATGATTTAGCTCCGGAACAGGCCGCGATTGTTGAACAGGGCGTGGGCCTCGTCTTGCGGCAGATCGTGATAGGCTGCGACGCGCGCGACTTTGGAGTTGGACCCAAAGACAAAGGGCGTGCGGGCGTGCAATTGATCGGGCAGGGCGCTTAGGATCGGGTCCGCGCCATCGGTGGCCCCCCCGCCAAGCTGGGTGATGAGCAGTGCAATCGGTGCGCATTCATAAACATGGCGCAGACGACCGCGCTTGTAGCCCTCACGATCATCGCCGGGATAAAGAAATACGCCGCCGCGGGTGATGATCCGATGGGTTTCCGCCACCAGAGAGGCAATCCAGCGCATGTTAAAATTGCGACCGCGCGGGCCTTCTGCCCCCGCCACCATATCATCGACAAAGGCACGGATCGGCACCGGCCAGTGACGATAATTCGACGCGTTGATAGCATATTCAGAGGTATCAACAGGCAGCGGACGCGGATCGGCGACGCGGATCCACGTGTCGCCCCCCGGCTCAAGCACCCATTGATGAACGCCATTCCCGAAACTTGCTACCAGCGCGGTTTGCGGCCCGAAGATGATATAGCCGCCCGCGATTTGCTCGCTTGCGGGACGTAGAAAGCTGGCCTCATGCGTCTCGGCGGCAGGAAAGATCGAAAAGATCGTGCCAATCGACACGTTCACGTCGATATTGGAAGACCCATCCAGCGGGTCGATCGCCAGCGCCAACGTGCCCTTGCCAAAATCAACGACGTCGTCTTGTTCTTCCGAGGCGTAATGGATCACCGCACTCGGGCGCAGCGCATCCATAAAGGCCTCATCGGCGATCACATCAAGCGCCTTTTGGCCATCGCCCCCGGCATTCACACCCGCCGCTTGCGACAGATCGCTCTCAATCCCGTTGCGTGCGATAATGCGGGCCAGTTGCGCGCCAACCTGCGTCAGGCGGGTCATTACATCGGATAGTTCTGCGGACAGGCCAAGGCCTTCGAAACTCACGGACATCGGACCCTCCTCCAAGGTGACGTGCTGAAGTGAGGTTACGATTGCGGAAACTGGAGTTTTATGGAATTTAAATAATGCAAAATAGACTTAAAGGAAATTTAATCGCGATGCGGATGAATGCCCTCACGTTAAAGCAATTGCGCGCACTTGATGCGGTGGCGATTGGCGGCTCACTCACGGCGGCGGGGGAGGCGCTTGGTTTGACGACGCCAGCGATTCACACGCAAATCAAAGGCTTGGAAGAGGCTTTGCAAATGAAGCTGATCCAGCGGGCTGTTGATGGCGCGGGGTCGGAGTTGACTGAGGCAGGCCACGCGCTTCGAGAGGCGGGGCTGAGAATAGAGGACAGTTTGTCGCAGGCGGAGGCGAATCTGCGCGCCATTCAGCGTGGTCAGGTCGGCAGATTGACGCTTGGCGTGGTCTCAACGGGCAAATATTTTGCACCTAGGTTGATCAAATTAATGCAAGACACGCATCCCGAGATTGAGCTGTCGTTGAAGATCGGTAACCGAACGGAAATTCTGCAAGGGTTGGAGCGTGGCTCGTTTGACATCGCCGTAATGGGACGACCACCGCGCCAACCCGAGGTAATCGCAGAGCCGCTGGGCGATCATCCGCACGGGCTGATTGCGCCGCCGGGTCATCCGTTGATTTGTCATGCCAACAATCTTGAGGCTCTGTTTGCACAACGCTTTATCGCGCGTGAGCAAGGCTCGGGAACGCGGATATTGATGTCGCGTTGGCTGGACCGGGTGGGCGACGGGCGGATCTATGACACGCTTGAGATGGATAGCAACGAGACGATCAAACAAGCCGTCATGGCCGGGCTTGGAGTGGCGTTCCTCAGTCTACATACCGTGACGGACGAAATTGAAACCGGACGTTTGGTGCTACTGGACGCGCCAGGTCTGCCGTTGATGCGGCATTGGTTTCTTGTGCGTCCGGTAAAAGAGCGTCCGCGCGATCTGACCTTGCGGATCTGGGATGAGATCATTGGCCTAAGCGGGAAGTTTCTACCGATGCCAATACGGTAGAGTGTTTAGAAAACAATCGTTTAGATGGCTTTCTTGATCTACTTAGGTTACATAAT
>JAFGWK010000074.1 GCA_016937195.1 Paracoccaceae bacterium
AAAACCCCACGTGGTGCCACTTTCGCTCCCGACCAGCAGGATCGTGTCTGCCCGGGTTGCCGGGGCGTTGGCGCGGATGCGCGGTCTACCACGGCGCCCGGCAAGCCACATAATAAGACCCGTCGCGCCCAAGGCAGGCACACCCAACGCCATCAGCCCCAGCACCACCCCCAACACAGCCGCGCCCTGACCCGTGTGCAGCATGTAGAGGGTTTCGGACAGGCGCGCCCAGCCAGTCTGATCCTCCCAACTCAGCAGGGCACCAGTGCCTTGGTCGATATAGCCAGTGCCTTGATTCGTCGTCAGGGTGAAAACGTCGGTCGCGTCTCTGGGATCGGGAAAGCTCAGTTTGCGCAGGTCAGCGACCGGGGTGTGGGTCAGCGTTTCACTCTGTGCGAACACCAATCCGGTTTTGCCACTCGTCGAGGTCGGGAAAGTCGCAATCGCCTCGCCATCGGGCAAAAGATCAAAGGTGGAGGCCGTCATCCACAACGCCGTAACGGATGACAGCGCGAGCCCCAGCACTGCAACGCGCGCGATTTCAACGTGGATACGCCCCGCGAGAGGCCCGCGCAAAGGTGCAAACCAGCGCCGCCATCCGCCCGTGCGCCGCACAACCAGAAACGCGCCCGAAATTACAAGCGTAAGCATCGCAGCCGCTGCGAGCGCCATCACAATCCGCCCGCTATCGCCTAAAAAGAGCGAGCGGTGCAAATTGGTCAGCCAGCGCAGCAGTTGATTGGGGTCGGCTGAAGCTGCGCTTTGGCCCGTCGCCGGATCAATGATCGCCGCACCCGGTGTGCCATTGTCAAACCAGTAGGCGGTGATCTGTCCCGACGGGGCGCGTTTGATCTGTTCAACTCCGGGAAAAGCACCTTGAACACGCGTCGCCAGTTGCGCCACGTTTTGTCTGGTATCGGCCTGCGGTGCTGCAATGTGCTCGATGGCCGGAAAAACCGACAGGGCCGCCCCGCTAAGCGCCAAAAGGGTCAGAAGCGCCAAGGCCAAAAGGCCCGGCCAACGATGAAGCTTGCGGATCACGGACCTGCCTCCGTCTTACATGTCGTAGGTGAAGTCAGAGATATAGCGTCGCCCTTTGACGGCGGTTCCTGCGCCCTGCGTCGTCAGGGGCACGACAATCTCGTTCGGGCTTTCGCGCATGTCTTCGACGGCGGCATCAATATGCAGCGTATAGCCCGCATCAAACAGCGCATCCGCGAGATCCAGCGAGATTTTGAGCGAGCGACCCGCGCCCACGCTTGCGCCGGTGATACCGTTGACCTGCGCGGTATCGCCATTGGTGAAACGATACCAGTCGGTCAGGTGCTTGTAATATTTCGACTTGCCACCGGCCATCCAGAGGCTGCCGGCATATGCCCCGTTTGCATCGGTCACATAAAGCGCAAGATAAGCGCCATCGCCGCCGTAATTACTAAGATTTGCGGTCAAAGTGACCGGGCGCGCCATCGCAAGACCGGGAAGTGTCAGCGCCGTGGTAAGCGCCAGAGTTGTGAGAACGGATTTCATCTTTGAAGCCTCTTGTTATCAAGATGTGAACGTTTGACGCGCGCGTTTCCGCCGCGATGCGGCAATTTTCATTTCACCTGAACCTGTGGCGGTGCACCCGTGCCAAAGAGCCCATTTTTCGGTGGCGCAACGCTGCCTGCTGGGGCGGGATTGCGTGCGCCAGCATTGCATTCGTCATCGTCGCACTCCTCCTCCTCCTCATCATCTTCTTCGTCATCGTCTTCTTCACGACCAACAAGGCGGGACCAGCCGCGTTCATCATCATCGCTGACAAAGATAAGCGGCAGTTCGTTCTCGTTAGCGTTGATAGAGGGCGAGAAAACCGCTGACGTGATGTTGCCAACCGGGGTCGGAGTGGCGCTCCATGCGGGCACGACAATGGGCATGCTGAACGCAGTCGATGCGACAAGAAGAATGAGGGTCTTTTTCATAACGAGATCTCCAGTGTTGCGATCTGCTCAATCTGAGAGGCGTAGCTGAGCGTTTCCTGACAGCATGGGATTTTCTTCTTCAGCTTGATGTCAGCATCCCAACGGCATGTCGAAAGACGCGGTGCAAAAATGCGCATGACGCAGGCTACCGCACTCAATCATCATGTCGTTCGGTATCATTCCGGCGCATGCGATGTTCGCCAGAGCCTTTTTTTTCATACTCGATTTCAATGACTTGAAGCGTCTCTGGCTGAAGGGTCACTTCGATGCTGCGCCCTTCCGCATCGGTGCCGCCAATCTGATAGCAGCCGTCATCAATCTTGATCCGACGCACCACCCAGTTTTTTTCTTGCGCCAGCCGGGCCACGGCTTCGCGGGGTTGCCAATTGGCCATTGGCACAAAACAATCGTCCTCGGCTAACGCCATCCCTGCCGGAAGAACTGCGAGAAAGGCAAGAATTGTCAATGTCTTCTTCATGGGCCAAACTCCGTATTGAAGCCGTCGTTCGCAGACATTGCACAGCAAAGCTGACGGGAGCCTGAAGCACGCCATATCTTCGTGTCAGTTTCGCGTCAGTGTGGTCGGTTACATAGGCTTATTCTTAGATAGACGGGATCAGGTATGCGCATTTTGCTGATCGAGGATGATACGGTCTTGGGGGCCGCCGTCCGGGACCAAATCACGGGAGATGGTCACTCAGTAGACTGGGCCAGCCGACTTGATACCGCCCAAGATGCCTTAAACGGTGCGGCGTTTGATCTGATCCTGCTGGATCTCATGTTGCCCGACGGGCGAGGGATCGAATTTCTGAAAGGCTTGCGCGCTCGGGGGGATGTGACGCCGGCGATTATCTTGACAGCACTGGATCAGGTCTCGGATCGAATAGACGGGCTCAACGCCGGAGCTGACGACTATCTTGTCAAACCGTTCGATCTTGCAGAACTGTCGGCGCGGATCGGATCGGTCGCTCGCCGGTATACGGGCAATCCCAATCCTATCATCCGCCATGGCGCGCTAGATATTGATCTCGCTGCACACAGTGTTCGCCGCGATCGCAAAACAGTCGCGCTGACGGCGCGCGAATGGGCGCTCTTTGAGGCGTTGCTCGCGCGCCCCGGACAGCTTTTATCCAAGCCACAACTCGAAGAAAAACTCTATGCCTTTGACACAGAGGTCGAGAGCAACACCATCGAGGTTCACGTCAGCCGTTTGCGGAAAAAGCTTGGGGCTCATATCATCGAGACAGAACGCGGTATGGGCTACCGGCTGGGCGCGCCATGAAACAGCCGCGCAGCTTGCAGGCGCGACTTGCCCTTTCGCTGGGTGTGTTGCTGACACTGTTGTGGATTGCGACGGCTTCAGTGACAGCGGTGATTTTGCGTCGTGAAATTGACGTCGTGTTCGATAGCTCTCTTCAGGAAACCGCACAGCGCATTTTACCGCTTGCGGCCGCAGATATCATCGACCGAGACAAGAATGGTCCAACGCAACGGATTGGAACGATCCACGCCCATAACGAGTTTTTCACCTATGTCATTCGCGATGCAACCGGGCGTATCCTACTGCAGTCTCATTCTGCGAACCCTGCGGATTTCCCTCCCTATGACGGGCCGGGGTTCCGCCAAACGGCGACCTACAGGCTTTACAACGACGATGTGATGCAAGGCAGCATTCGCATCACTATTGCCGAGGCATTAGCCCACCGGGCCAGTGTGGCGCGTGAAATCCAGATCGGACTTGGATTGCCGATACTGATCGTGATTCCGCTTGCGTTACTGGTTATCGTTCTGGCCGTACGTGCGGGTCTTGGGTCTTTGTACCGTTTTCAAGAAAAGCTTGGGATGCGAAGCGCACGCGATCTGTCTCCTGTTCCGACAGAGGGCATACCCTCGGAAATTGCGCCAATTGCGGCCACATTGAACGACCTGTTGGCGCGCTTGAAAGGGGCATTTGAGGCAGAACGCAGCTTTGCCGCCAATGCCGCACATGAGTTGCGCACCCCGCTGGCCGGGGCCATTGCCCAAGCGCAACGGCTGCAATCAGAGTCCGATAACCCCGCCGCAAATGCGCGCGCCGCCGAAATTGAAGCCACCCTCAAGCGGCTGACCCGGTTGTCTGAACGCCTGATGCAGCTTGCTAGGGCTGAAGGGGGGCGCCTGCGCATAGATCAACCGTCCGACTTACGGGTTGTCGCGCGCATCATCATTGACGACATCGCCAGATCGACATCGCCAGATCGCATTATCTTGACGCTTCCAGATGTGGCGGTGATGTCAGACCTCGACCCCGACGCATTTGGGATTTTGTGCCGAAATCTCGTCGAGAATGCATTGCGACACAGCTCCAAACCCGATCCGATAGAGGTGACATTGACGCAAAACGGAGTTTTCACCGTCGCCAACGAAAGCCCCGTGTTGCCCCCCCAGACTTTGGCGCGCCTGACAGGACGCTTTGAGCGCGCGGGTACGCAAACGGATGGCAGCGGGCTTGGCCTTGCTATTGTCGCCGCCATCGCCGAACGGATCGGCAGCCGGTTGATTCTAACCTCGCCCCGCACCGGGTTGGAATCCGGGTTTGAAGCGCGTGTGGCGCTGACTTCAAAGGGGATGATTTCTGAGAGTGATCAAAACCTTTCCTAAGAGTTTCCCAAACTCTGCCTGATGTCGGTGCAGCGCGTTGATCATCTGCTTGTGCTGCAGTTTCTTGCGGGATGTTTCAGCCTCTCAGCGCTTGTCAGACATCCGCCGTTTGGCCAACGGATTGAGCCCGACCGCGCTATTTCCCGATATGACCGCTCCTCCATATGGAAACATGCGCTCCCACCTTGGCACATGGAGGCCACCAGAGGCGGCCAGCATCCCACGTTTGCATACGAGACAAGACGTCTCTGCAGGCGAGCCCAATACTGCGCGGTGGCGTAAACCTGCATCGTAACGTGCCTCACGGGCCACGCTTGGATGACTGCCAGAAACGAATTGCGCGGCAACTTCTGGCAAGACGCAACATCTTCCCAAGCAGTTGCCCCATGGCGCTAAAAGACCTGCTGGGCCAAATCGACGCCAGTGGCCGATCCGTCCTTCATGGCTTAAACCGCACGATCCTATCTGGAGGAAAACGGCGCGAATGCATTCAGGCGAGGGACCCTAGCGTTCATCAAAGACATTTGGACAGGCATTGCGTCTTGTTTTCCAAACGCTGAAACTATTACGGGGGCGTCCCCCCAATAGCTTAGGCGCTTAGCGCGCTTATAGCCGTTTGCAGATCAATCGCCCCATCATAAAGCGCGCGCCCGGAGATTGCGCCCGCGATTACGCCGGTATCGCGCAGCGCGATCAGATCGGGCAGAGATGACACCCCGCCCGAGGCGATCACCGGGATTTTGACCGCGCGCGCTAAGGCTTCGGTTGCCGCGATATTGGGGCCACCCATCGCACCATCGCGCAGGATATCGGTGTAGATGATTGCCGCCACGCCCGCGTCTTCAAAACTGCGCGCAAGATCAGTGACCATCACGTTGGTTTCCTCGGCCCAGCCTTTGGTTGCGACTTTGCCGCCCCGCGCGTCGATGCCCACGGCGACCTGACCGGGGAAGGCGCGCGCAGCCTCGCGCACGAGGTCGGGGTTCTCGACGGCAACGGTGCCAAGGATGACGCGGGCAAGGCCACGCTCCAGCCAGCGCTCAATCGTGGCCATATCGCGGATGCCGCCGCCCAGTTGCGCGGGCACCTTGATGCGCGCCAAGATAGCCTCGACCGCAGCGGCGTTGACCGGCTCTCCGGCGAAAGCCCCGTTCAGATCGACCAGATGCACCCATTCGCAGCCCGCCGCCTCAAAGCTGGCAGCTTGGGCGGCCGGATCGTCTCCAAACACCGTCGCCTTGTCCATCTCACCATGCAGCAGGCGCACGCATTGCCCGTCTTTCAGGTCGATTGCGGGATACAGGATCATCATGGCTCTCCATCGTTTTGCGCCTCATGCCACGGCGCAGGGCCAAGGGGCAAGAGGTCGGGGCAGATTGACGCGGACGTCACGTCAGGCTTGCCCGGAATCGGGGGGCGTGGCCTGATAGCTGCGAGATCGGTAAAAGGGAGGAAATTTACCATGAAGACACTGATGTTGGCTGCGGCGGCAATCGCGCTGAGCGCGGGTGCAGTTTTTGCCGACCCGATTGAGGGCATGTGGAAGACCCAGCCCGATGCGGGCAAGTTTGCCTATGTCACGATCAAGCCTTGTGGGGCTGCGTTTTGCGGCGACATTACCAAAAGCTTTGATGCCAAGGGGCAAGAGGTCAAAACAGGCAACGAGGGCAAGGAAATCGTCATCGACATGGCCCCCAAGGGCGGTGGTAAATACGAGGGCAAAGTCTGGCGCCCCTCTAACAACAAAATCTATTTCGGCAAGATCACGGTGCAGGGTAGCGCCATGGCGCTGGCTGGCTGTATCGCGGGCGGGCTGTTTTGCAAGTCGCAGGATTGGCAGCGTGTGAAGTGATCAGCGCAGGCTGAGATCGGCATAGGCGAAACCGTCACGCAATACGGTTTCGCCCACTGCCACGGTCAGCGGCGCGTTAAAAATCGGGCCTGCCGAAACGGCGGTGTGAAACTCGCCGTTTTCGCCGCAAGGGTCGACGCTTGGGGGCAGGTCATCCAGCAAGCGTGCATTGAACTGGCGCCCGGCAAAGGAGGCGTCCAATTTCGAGGGATCCACCGTGACCAGATGAGCTTCGAACCCAAGTGCGATCATCTCGCGCGCCAGTTCATCGGTCGGGCGGCCCCAAAGCGGGAACAGAGCCTGCACACCCATCGGCGCGAGCTTTTCGATGCGATAGTCGCGCACATCTTCCAAAAACAGATCCCCGAACACCATTGTCTCGACACCCAGCGTGCGGACCTGATCCATCGCCGATACCATGCGCGCTTCGTACTCTTCATTTGAGCAGGGCCAGGGCAGGGGGACTTCGATCAACGGCAGGCCCACGGCCGCCGCCTGAGCACGCAAGATCGCGTTGCGCGTGCCATGCATCGCAACGCGGTCAAACGCTTCATTGGTGGTGCACAGAAGCGCGACTATATCGGCCAGCCCTTCGCTGCGACAGACGTGCAAGGCCATCGCGCAGTCCTTGCCGGAGGACCATGACAGAACGGCGCGTGGCCCGCTCATGGTTTCCAGTTTAGGAAATTGGCGATCAGGCGCAGCCCGGTGGCTTGCGATTTCTCGGGATGGAATTGCGTGCCCACGACATTGCCGCGTCCGACGATTGCGGTGATTGGCCCGCCATAATCGACATGGGCCAGCAGATCGGCGCGCTCGGCGACCTTGAAGTGATAGCTATGCACAAAATAGGCGTGATCGCCCGTTGCGATGCCGTCCAGCACCGGATGGGGCGTGTCGATCACCAGATCGTTCCAGCCCATATGCGGCACTTTCATCGTCGGATCATCGGGCGTGATCTTGACCACCTCGCCGGGCACCCAGCCAAAGCCTTCGGTTTCCTCAAATTCCAGCCCGCGCGTGGCCAGCATCTGCATGCCGATGCAAATGCCAAGGAAGGGACGGGATTTCACCGTCACGGCCTCTTCGATCGCCTCGGCCAAGCCGCTAAAGCGATGCAGCGCAGCGCGGCAAGAGGGGTAGGCCCCATCGCCGGGCAACACGATGCGATCGGCGCGCGCCACGACGTCGGGCTCGGACGTCACGACAATCGTGCCATGCCCGGTCTCAGTCGCCATGCGGTGGAATGCCTTTTCTGCCGAATGCAGGTTACCGCTGTCGTAATCAACCAGCGCCGTCAGCATTACAGCGCCCCTTTGGTCGAGGGCAGGCTGTCGGCCATACGCGGATCGGGTTCCACGGCCATGCGCAGCGCGCGCGCGACCGATTTGAACGCGGCCTCGGCGATGTGGTGTGCGTTCAGCCCGTGCACCCGGTCGACATGCAGCGTGATCCCGCCATGGGTCGCGAGCGCCTGAAAGAACTCGCGCACCAGTTCGGTGTCAAACGTGCCGATCTTGGCGCTGGGCATGTCGCAATTCCACACCAGAAACGGGCGCGCCGACAGATCAAGCGCGGTGCTGATCTGCGCATCATCCATCGCCAGCGCGAAGTGGCCATAGCGGCGAATTCCACGCTTGTCGCCCAAGGCTTGCGTCAAGGCTTGCCCCAGGGCGATGCCCACATCCTCAACCGTGTGGTGATCGTCGATATGCAGATCGCCCTTGGCGCGGATGGTCATGTCGATCAGCGAATGGCGCGATAGCTGGTCCAGCATGTGGTCGAAAAACCCGACGCCAGTCTGGTTGTCATAGGTTCCCTGACCATCAAGATTGATCTCGACAGAGATATCGGTCTCGGCTGTGGTGCGGCTGATCTTGGCCTTGCGCATCGGGCGCCTCCTTGTTGCTGTCTGCCTTATAGGCCGGTGCAAAGAGCTTGTTAAGCGTTTGTCCTTTAAGATCGGTTTCGAGCTGCTTTCTTAAGGCGATTTTAAACGGACCCCACTCATCCTTGCCAATTATTTGCCTGCGGAGACGTCGATGAAGGTCTTGATTCTTGAAGAAAGGTCATTGGAGATGGCGGTCGTGACACAGCGTCTGCAATTTCTGGGGCATGAAGTGTCCCATACCGACAGACTGCCCCGTGCTCTGTCCGAAATGCGGGTGAATACGCCTGATCTGCTGCTGGCGAACCTGTTTCCAAACGCCGCGCGCGGGGATGTGGACAGCGCGATTTCAGTGGTGCTGGCGGGGCAGTTTCACAACCCTGATTTGGTGACGCTACTGCTCTCGGACAGCACTCTATTTTCGCAAGGAGAGCTATTCTCGATGCTGTCTTCCCTGCGCTGCGTGTTGCGCCGTCGCGCTGCGGTGGAAGACCTGATGGAAATCATGACCTATTTCCTCGATCAGGGCCCGGTGGATTGCGCGCCCAGCCCCGACACACCCGATATTTGCGCGAAATGTCTGCTCAGTGATCATTGCAGCCGATCTGTGGGTGTAAAGACCTGCGTGGTCCCACCCTCTGCGGCTGCTCGATGATCGGTTGGCCACGGCAGAAATGACAAAGACCTCCCCGAAGGGAGGTCTTTTGTTTTTGGAGCGGGCGAGGCGATTCGAACGCCCGACCCTAACCTTGGCAAGGTTATGCTCTACCCCTGAGCTACGCCCGCATCCTTGGGTA
>JAFGWK010000075.1 GCA_016937195.1 Paracoccaceae bacterium
GAAGACGCGGGCGAACCCGTCAGCAGCCTCGACCTGCTCGGCGGCATCTGCGGGCACCTGATCGCCATCGCTCCCGAACAGATCGGTAGCAGGACGGATATTCGTGCCCAGCCCCAGCTTGCCCGAAATCTCGCGCCCGATGGCGGTATCGTCGCCAGTCACCATCTTGACTTCAATGCCATGGGCGCGCGCCTCGGCGATGGTCTGCGCGGAATCTTCGCGCGGCGGATCAAATAGCGGCAGGATTCCCAGAAAGACCCAGCTTTGCCCGCCATCCTGCGAGCGCGCGACGCCCAGCGTGCGAAACCCCTTGGTGGCAAGGGTATCCACGATCCCCTTGGCGCGCGTGGTGGTCGCCTCATCGGGTGCGCAGAGATCGAGAATCACCTGCGGCGCGCCCTTGCTGACGCGAAAGGCCCCCTGCGGGCCGGTCACATCGGCCTGCGTGCGTTTGCCGACCGGATCGAAGGGGGTAAAGGCGGTCTGCGTATAGCCAGCAAGTGCGCCCTCTGTCAGCCCTCCAATCACGGCAAGGTCGATGGCGTCCTTGTCCTCAGCCTTGGAGGCCAGCGCACCCGCAAGGATCAGCGCGGGCGCATCGGTGGCCGCGAACAGTACAGGATCGCCCAAGGTCAGCTTGTTCTGGGTCAGCGTCCCGGTCTTGTCCGAACACAGAATGTCGATGCCCGCCATTTCCTCGATGGATTGCAGGCGCGACACGATCGCCTTCTTCTTCGACAGTGCCAGCGCACCGAGCGCCATCGTAACCGACAACACGGCAGGCATCGCCACCGGGATGGAAGCCACGACAAGGATCAGCACGAATTGCAACAACCTTGAGGGGCTTTCTCCGCGAAACAGCTCGACCAAGATCAGAACCGCCGACAAAATCAGCGCCACAAGAATCAGGAAATCGCCGATCCGCAAGACGGCGCGCTGGAAATGCGACACCGCGCCCGCGCCTTCCACAAGCTTGGCGGTGCGCCCGAAGAAGGTGTTGGAACCGGTCGCCGTGACCTGTGCAACCATCTCGCCCTGTTTGGCAATCGAGCCGGAATAGGCGTCTTCGCCGGGCTTTTTCGCTACCGGCAGAGATTCCCCCGTCAGCGCGGCCTGATCGACCGAAAGATACGCGCCCTCTCGCAGACGCACATCGGCGGGGATCACATCGCCAAGGCGAATGCGGATCACATCGCCGGGCACCAGATCGGCGGCGTCGATCTCTGCCCATTTGCCGTCGCGCAGGGCGCGCGCCTTCAGCGCCAGTTGGTTCTTCAGCGCAGACAGCGCATCGTCGGCCTTGCGTTCCTGCCAAAACCCGACGCCTGCATTAAACAGCAACAACACCAGAATGATCGCCAGATCCGCCCAATGCGCATCCAGCGCCGAAAGCACCGCTGCCGCCTCGATCATCCACGGGATCGGCCCCCAAAAATAACCAGCCAGCTTTCTCAAGGGGCTGACCCGGTGCTCTTCCAGCGCGTTTGGGCCGAATGTCTCTAGCCGCTTGCGAGCTTCACCCGCGCTTAGCCCCGCCGTCAGATCTGTCTCGTCGACGGGCGCGGCGGCATTTGCACCCGCGGTCATGACACCGCCTCTATGATCCACTTGGCGATCCCCGGCCAAGTGTCTTTCAGTGTGTTGGAGCCCATAAACAACCCGATATGTCCGCCCGGTACGGTCTGCTTGACCATCTTGCCGGGATCGGTGCCAACAAGGTGTTCGGCGGCGTAGACCTGCTCATAAGTGGTGATGTCGTCGGCCTTGCCCGCCAGCATATACAGCGGACAGGTGATCGCCTTGAGATCAAGCCTTCGTCCCAGCCCGACGAATTTGCCCTTGGCAAAGAGGTTGTCTTTGAACAGCAACTCGATCGATTGCAGGTAATAAGGCCCCGGCAGGTCAATCGGGTTTTCATACCAACGCTCGAACGCCTCGGTGCGCTTGAGGTATTTTTCATCCGTCGCATGGGCGTAGAGGTCGATGAACTTGCCTAAGTATTGCTCGCCCGGATGCATGTTCTTCCAGCCCGCCAGCATATATTGCCCCAGCATCCGCCCACCGCCGCTTTCGACCATTTCGCGATACAGATCGAGCGGCATTTCATGGGCCAGCTTGCGGATTGGGCCGTGGCCCGCATTGGTGTCGATGGGTGATCCCGCCAGCACTAGCGCGACCACCTTTTCGGGAAATCGTGCGGCATACATTGCCGACATCCAGCCCCCTTGGCACAGACCGACCAAGGCGACCCGCCCGCCCAGATCATCGACGACCACGTTGATCTCGGCGAGGTATTTGTCGATGTTAAAATCACGCATTTCGGGCGTCGCCGCCTTCCAGTCCATTGCCAGCAGACGCGGCACCCCGGCATCGAGCAAGGTTTCGATCAGGCTTTGCCCCTTCTGGTAATCCGCGATGGTCGAGCTGTGCCCAGCATAGGGCGGATCAATCAGGACCGGCACGCCGTCCTGCACCGCCCCTTCGCGGGTGAAATCGCGCAGTCGCATCGTGTCCATCTCTTGCAGTATCCGATTTTCGGTCGCCCAGACTGAGGGGGGCGGGTCGGAAATTTCGGCCATTTCGGCCACGGCTTTCATGTTTTCGCGAAACATCTCCAGACCGCCTTCTTCCATCTCCATGCTCATGGCCAAGGGCCAGAACCACGGAACGGAATGGTCGATTTTCGGGGTTTTAATGGGTGATGTCGTCATGATCTTTCCTTTCGAGAAATCTGCGCGCGCCTCCTCCCCAAGCGCGGCACTTGCTTGCATTACCGGGCGCTAAAACCGCCATCGACCACCAGCGCGCCGCCGATGGCGCATGTCATCTCGACCGCAGCGAGATACGGCATTGGTCGGTGAGCCATTGTCTTTCACATGCTCCATCTTCATGTCTCCTTAGTTCAACCGCTCCAGCGCCAGCGCGATGCCCTGACCTCCCCCGATACACAGCGTCACCACGCCACGCCGAATGCTGTCGCGCGCCATCGAATGCAAAAGCCGGGTCGTTAGCACCGCGCCAGTCGCCCCGATAGGATGGCCATGCGCAATCGAGCCGCCCTCGACATTGACGATGTCTTCCGGGATCGACAGTTCGTGCATTACTGCCAGCACGATGGCCGCAAACGCCTCGTTGATCTCAAAGCGTTCGACATCGCGGATAGACCAGCCTGCCCGATCCAGCGCCTGACGCACGGCGGGCACCGGACCAAGGCCGAAAAAACCCGGCTCGACCGCGCCGATGCCGTAAGACACCAGCCGCGCCATCGGGGTAATGCCCTTACCCTCGGCCCAGCCACGTTCGGCCACCACCATCGCCGAACCCGCCGAGTTCAGTCCCGGAGCATTGCCTGCGGTGATCGTGCCATCCTTGCGAAAAGCGGGGCGAAGTTTGGCCAGCGATTCCATGGTCGTGTCGGGGCGGTTGTGTTCATCCTTGGCAAATATCACCGACCCTTTGCGCGACTTGATCTCGACCGGGACGATTTCGGCCTCGAACTTGCCCGCCGCCTGCGCCGCAGCAAACCGTTCCTGCGAGCGCAGCGCAAAGCGGTCTTGCTGTTCACGGGTCAGACCAAATTTCGCTACCAAGTCCTCGGTGTGCCAGCCCGAATGCTTATCCGAGAACGCATCGTTCAGACCGTCGAACAGCATCGAGTCGTAAATCTCGGCATTGCCCATCCGGTAGCCCCAGCGCCCGCCTGCCATCAGGTAGGGCGCGCGGTCCATGTTCTCCATGCCGCCGCCGATGGCGCTCGACAGGTTGCCCAGCCAGATCTCCTGCGCGGCACTGGCAACGCCTTGTGCGCCCGATCCACAAACCCGATTGACCGTCATCGCGGGTACCTCGACAGGCAGCCCGCCCCCAATCGCGGCTTGGCGCGCCGGGTTCATTTTGTTGCCCGCCTGAATGACATTGCCCATGACGACCGTGCCGATATCGCCACCGCTCAGACCGGATCGTTCCAGCGCGGCACGGATCGCGACCGCCCCAAGCTCGGTCGCCGGTGTCCCCTTGAGCGTTCCATCATAGGTGCCGATGGCGGTGCGTGTCGCAGCCGCGAGAATAACGTCGATCTTGGACATGATTCGCTCCTTGATTGAATGAACTTATTGTTTCGCGCGCCCCTCCGTCTGTGGGCGCAGCACCGCCAACGTGTGGCGTGCGATCATCAGGTTTTCGTTGGTAGGAATGACAAAAACGGGAACCGCGCTATCCGCATCGCTGATGCGTGGCCCGTCACTTTGATTGGCGGCCTCATCCAGCCGGATACCCAGCCATTGCGCGCCCGCACAGACGCCCGCGCGCACCGAGGCAGCGTGCTCGCCAATACCGCCGGTGAAGATAAGCGCATCCAGCCCGCCCAGTGCCGCCATCAGTGAGCCGAGCTCGCGCCCGATCCGGTAGATGAACAGATCGACGGCCTCGCGCGCCTCGGGGGTGGGGCTGGCCAGAAGTGTGCGCATGTCACCGCTAATCCCCGACACGCCCAGCAGACCCGAGCGACGATAAAGAAGATCGCTGAGCGCGGCCTCATCCATGCCCCGGTTACTCATGAGATAGAGTAGAACGCCGGGGTCAATCGCGCCCGAGCGGGTCGCCATCACCAGCCCGTCAATCGCCGAGAACCCCATGCTTGAGGCGACCGAGCGCCCCTGATGGATCGCGCACATGCTGGCCCCGCCGCCCAGATGCGCCACCACGACGCGACCATCCGCAGTGTCCCCGAGAAATTTTGGCAGCGTCGAGGTGATGTATTCATAGGACAGCCCGTGAAAGCCATAGCGGCGAATGCCCGCATCATGCATCTCGCGCGGGATTGCGTAGCGTGTGGTTAGCTGCGCGTTGCTTGCGTGAAAACCGGTGTCGAAACAGGCGACTTGCGGCAAGTGCGGGTGGCTTGCGCCCAGTACGCGCACGGGCACGAGGTTATGAGGTTGATGCAGCGGTGCCAGCGGGTTGAGCGCGGCCAGCTTGCGTGTAATCGCCTTGTTCAGACGCACGGGCGCGGTGAATTCCGCCCCACCATGCACGATACGATGGCCCGCGCCGATCAGGGTCATGCTGCTGTCATGGGTTTCTATCCAATCCAGTACGCGCGCCAGCACCGCCTCGTAACCGCCTGCGTCCAGTGCAGTGTCGATGCCACCGCTGGCCGCCGTGATCCTGAGATGCGGGCAGTCGGGCAACCCATCGGCCTCACCATCGGCAAGAGCCGTCGGATCGATCCCGTCAGGCCCCAGTTTGAATAGCGAGAATTTGAGGCTGGTTGAGCCCGCGTTGAGGGCGAGAATAACGTCGCTCATGCCACGCCCCCCGACCTGTGCGCATGGATCAAGGCCGCCACCGCACAAGACGCCAAACGGCTTTGCGCAGAATCGGCGCGGCTTGTCAGAACGATGGGCACCCGCGCCCCCATAACAACCCCGGCAGCCTCGCTGGAGGCAAGATATTCCAACTGCTTGGCAATCATGTTGCCCGCGTCCAGATCGGGCGCGAGCAGGATATCGGCCCGCCCGGCGACATCGGAATGGATATGCTTGATTTCCGCCGCCAGCGTCGAGACCGCATTGTCAAACGCCAACGGCCCATCCAGCACTGCGCCGGTGATCTGCCCGCGCTCGGCCATCTTGCACAGGGCGGCGGCATCCAGCGTCGAGGGGATGCGCGGATTGATCACCTCAACCGCCGAGAGAATGGCGACGCGCGGGGTTTCAACGCCGAGCGCATGCGCCATCTCAATGGCGTTCTGCACGATCTCGGTCTTGGCTGCGAGATCGGGGGCGATGTTGATCGCGCCATCGGTGATGAACAGTAGACGATCCGTGCCCGGCACATCCATCAGGAACACATGGCTGAGACGGCGTTTGGTGCGCAGGTTCAACTCGGGCTGCAGGATCGGGTGGAGGAATTCGTCGGTATGCAGGCTGCCCTTCATCAGCGCGTGAACACGACCCTCATGGGCCATGCGCGCGGCTGTTTCGGCAGCAGCGTCAGAATGTTCGGTATCCTCGATAGGCCAGTTGGC
>JAFGWK010000076.1 GCA_016937195.1 Paracoccaceae bacterium
CGGTGCAGCGGGTTGCGCGTCTGGAACGCCACAACCTTGCGCCAGCCCATCTTGCGGAAATAGGCGCGCAATTCATTGGGTGTGTCGCGGCGCCCTTTGAAATCATAATGCACGGGTTGCTGGATGCCGGTGATCGGGCCGCCAAGGTAAACCGGGCCTGCGGTATTGTGCAGGTAGTTCACTGCCGGGTGGGCGAGATCATCGGCGCCAAAAACCTTTTCGGCCTCGTGCGCTTTGTTTGGGATCCATTTATCGGTGATCGAAAGGATCGCAAGGATCACGCCCTCTTGGTCGCGCAGCGCGATGTCCTGACCTTCCTCAACGCCTTCGGCAAATTTCTCCGAGACATCAAGGTTGATCGGGATCGGCCATAGTGCGCCATCGCTTAGACGCATGTTATCAACGACGCCGTTGTAATCTTCTTCGCTCATGAACCCTTTGAGCGGATTGAATCCTCCGTTCATCAGCAGTTCAAGATCGCAAATCTGACGTGCGGTCAGATCCCAACTGGGCAGGTGAGCGGCCTCAACCTTGAGCTTCTGCGCCGACTCATATGAGACATAAAGTTCTGGGATCGGGGCGTGGATCGGGGGCTGGCTCATAATCTGCACTGTCCTGCTGCTTGAGATATGGTCGGGATGAAAATCCGTGCCTGCGCGGCTTAGACCCGAAGAGAGCGCCATTTCAAGTAAAACTGGGGCTATTCTGGAGAGTTTTCAGGCCAATCCACCCATTTTGGTACAACTTTCCCGAAATCAGAGATTATCGCCGGGGCAAGTCGCGAAACGCGATTTTTTCCGGTGGGCCGCGCCATTCAGGATGTTCGGCCTGCGCGGTCTTCAGCGCGGCACGAAACCGCCTGATCGCACCTAGCCCCGGCAGGCGCGGAATATGCGCCAGTTCCCAATGGATGCCGTTGATCGGATCGTCGAAAAATACCGCGTAATAGCCCGGCGCATAGACCGGGTATTCTTGCGGTGTATCGGTCACGCTTAGCCCGCGCGGGATCAGGAAGTCGTGGTGAAACGCGTCCACCTCGCGCCGATTGCGCGCCCAAAGTGCGATGTGATGCAGCCCGACCGCGCGCGCCGCATGATCAAGCTTTTGCCCCGTCTGAGCGGGCTGAATGCCGATATAGGAATGGGGCATCGGAAAGCGCGCCATGTAATAGGTCGAGCGATAGCCGATATCGAGGGTCCAGAAACTTTTATAGCCCAGCCAGCCAAACATCGCGTCATAAAATGCGACCGAATTTTCGTAATCGAGCACCGAAAACTCGACGTGATTGACCCCGCGCCAGCGCATCTCCAGCCCTCCTTTTGGCGGCCAGCCTAGCCGATGGCCCTGTCAGGTCAATGACGCGTTCAGGGTCAAACCGGGGAGGGCGGGTGCCATGGCCGGGCCGGGCTGACGGCGCGCACGATTGGCGGGGTCAGGTCAAACAAGACCAGATGGCTTAGATCGGGGCGCGTGCGCGAGGCATAGATCATCCCTTGCGCGCCCGCAGCGCGTGCTCGGTCGGAAATGGCCCATGTCGGGGCGGGGGCCCCGCTGGCGCGGATCTCTTGCCAGACGACCGAGGCGGCTTGGGTGTCAGGCGTTTGGCGCAGATCAAGGATGCGCGCGGCATCGACGGCAAGTTCCACGATCACGCGTGGTGCGTCATCGACGCGAACATAGCGCCGGATCGCCACACCCGCGCCCTCAGACGAGAGCGAGGCGTACAGCGCCACTTGCCCAAAGTGGTGAAACCGTCCCTCGGGTGCGCGCACCGAGGCGCAGGGCTCTGCGGCCCGATCAGCGAACAAGATCCGCCAGACCGGGCCGCAGTAGGCGATCACTCGGCCTCGCCTTGTTCGGCGAGCCATTTCTCGGCATCCAGCGCCGCCATGCAGCCCATACCGGCGCTGGTTACGGCTTGGCGGTAGGTGTGATCGGTCAGATCGCCCGCGGCAAACACGCCTTCAACCGAGGTGCGCGTCGAACCCGGATCGACCCAGACATACCCGCCCGAATGCAGTTTGAGCTGCTCGGTGACGAGTTCGGACGAGGGCGCATGGCCAATCGCCACGAAGAACCCATCACATGGCACGACCTTTTCCGCGCCATCCGTGGTGGATTTCACCCGAACGCCGGTCACACCCAGCGGGTTTTCATCGCCCAAGATTTCCTCGACGGTGTGGTTCCACAGCAGATCGACTTTGGGGTTCTTGAATAGACGATCTTGCAGGATCTTTTCCGAGCGCAGCGTGTCGCGGCGATGGATCAGCGTTACTTTTGAGGCAAAATTGGTCAGGAACAGCGCTTCTTCGACCGCCGTATTGCCGCCACCGATCACAACGACCTCTTTGCCGCGATAGAAGAACCCGTCGCAGGTCGCACAGGCCGAGACGCCAAAGCCCTTGAACTTTTCTTCCGAGGGCAGATCGAGCCATTTCGCCTGCGCCCCGGTGGCGAGGATCACGGCGGACGCCTCATACACCGTGCCCGAATCGCTTTGCGCGATGAACGGGCGTTTGGACAGATCGAGATCAGTGATGATATCGGTGATCACCTCAGCGCCCATCGCCTTGGCATGGGCCTCCATCTTGACCATCAGATCGGGGCCTTGAATTTCGGTTTCGCCAGGCCAGTTTTCGACCTCGGTCGTAATCGTCAACTGCCCGCCGGGCTGAATCCCTTGTACCAGAACCGGTTCCAGCATCGCGCGTGACGCATAGACCGCCGCCGTATAGCCCGCAGGCCCCGAGCCAATGATCAGAACTTTCGTTTTCTTCGTCTCGCCCATCCCGGCCTCCATCCTATTTGCTGATTGGATATAGTCGGCTGGAGACGCGGCGAAAAGCCCTTGTGATCTGCGACGAATTGCTCTTGCCCTCAGGCGCGCGAAATTTTATTGCGCATACTTCGCCCTACGGGTAAGTTCCGCAGCAAGTTACGAAGGATTGTTTCAAATGCCCACCACCCGGCTTGACGATATCGACCGCAAGATTCTGGCCGAGCTGCAGGGCGATGGTCGCATGACCAATGTGGAACTGGCCAAGCGCGTCGGAATTTCCGCACCTCCCTGCCTGCGCCGGGTGCGCACTCTGGAAGAGGCGGGCTATATTCAGGGCTATCATGCCGATGTGAACCCGCGCGAGCTGGGCTTTGAGGTGCAGGTCTTTGCGATGGTACGGCTGCAAAGTCAGGCCGA
>JAFGWK010000077.1 GCA_016937195.1 Paracoccaceae bacterium
CGAGCCCGACATCGCCCCCGAGCTTTGGGTAAACGCGGTGAAAATCGCGCTCGACAAAGCGGTGAGCGACGATCGCATGGTGATTGCGGCTAAGATCCTCAAGGATGGCGGCGTCGAAGGCTGGTGGATTCCAAAATATATTCAGGAAGAACACCCCGACATCAAAACCGTCGATGATGCGCTAAAACACCCCGAACTGTTCAAAGATCCCGAAGATCCCTCGATGGGCGGTATCTACAACTGCCCGGCGGGCTGGAACTGTCAGATCTCGACGGCAAACCTGTATCGCGCCTATGACGCCGAGAAGAAGGGCTTCAATCTGGTCGACACCGGGTCCGCAGCCGGTCTTGATGGCTCCATCGCGAATGCCTACGAGCGCAAGCAGGGCTGGTTGGGCTATTACTGGGCCCCGACCGCGATCTTGGGCAAATACCCGATGGTCAAGCTGGATGCCGGCGTTCCGAACGATAAAGAGAATTGGGACAAATGCACCTCGCAAGCGGATTGCCCCAATCCGGTCCCGAATGCTTATCCGGTTTCGGATGTCTTTACTGTCGTAACGAAAGACTTTTCTGAAAAGAACGCCATCGCAATGGGCTACCTGTCCAAGCGCGAATGGTCGAACGAGATCGTGGGCAAGTTTCTTGCCTGGCAGAGCGACAATCAGGGCACGAACGAGGATACGGCTTATCATTTCCTCGAGACCTACCCGGATGTCTGGAAGGCTTGGGTGTCCCCTGAGGTGGCCCAAAAGGTCGAGGCCGCACTCTGATCGCGACCTGAATATCTTTGGCGCGCGTAGGGGGCTCCTTACGCGCGCTTCTTATTTGAACTCTCTATCGGCACGCTACCGGAGGACATTATAGATGGCAGCTTCCTGCTGGGGCCTCCCGGAACTCTTGTGTGAGTTTCCCGCCCTTCCCAATAAAACCCTGCGCCTGATGCGTATGGGAATCGACAATGGTTTCCGTGACATCGTGCGCCATTACTCCGACCAGATCGACGCGGCGACCCGCCCGTTGCAATGGTTTCTCAACACGCTTGAGAACGCCTTCACCAACACGCCTTGGTTTGTCGTTCTCGCAGTCATTCTTGGCGTCGTCTGGCTGGCCTCACGTAGCATCAAGATCGTGATCGGCTCTGCCATCGGCATGTGCTTGATCGGCGTCTTCGGGTTGTGGGAAGACACGATGACCACACTGGCGATGGTCGCGGTCGCGACATTGATCGCAATTGCTCTGGGCTTGCCGATTGGCATTCTTGCGGCGCGTTCAGACCGGTTTCAATCGGTGCTGAGCCCCGTTCTGGACGTCATGCAAACCATGCCATCCTTTGTCTATTTGATCCCGGTCGTCGTGATCTTTGGGATCGGCAAAGTGCCCGGCGTAATCGCCGTTGTGATCTACGCTGTGCCACCGATGATCCGCCTGACGAACCTTGGGATTCGCCTTGTCGACAAAGAGGTGATCGAGGCCGCAGATGCGTTCGGCGCCAGTTCCCGTCAAAAGTTGTGGGGCGTGCAATTGCCGCTGTCGCTCCCTACAATCATGGCAGGCGTGAACCAAACAATCATGATGGCGCTGGCGATGGTCGTCGTGGCCTCGATGGTTGGGGTTGGCGGCCTTGGTAAGAACGTGCTGCAGGCCATTAACAACCAGTTTTTCACCATCGGCTTCCTGAACGGTTTCGCCCTTGTCGCGATCGCGATTATCTTCGACCGTGCCAGCCAAGCCTTTGGCAAACGGTTGCAGAAACATTCGGAGGTCGGCCATGACTGATAGCACGAGCAATGCGCCCGAAAACCGCTCGGGCATCGAGATCCGCGACCTCTACAAGATCTTTGGCCCGAACGCCGACCGCTACGTGGATGCCGTCAAGAACGGCATGAGCAAGGACGAGCTGAACGACAAGCACAACCACGTATTGGGGCTGCAAAATATCAACCTTGAACTGCCGCCGGGCCAAATCTCGGTGATCATGGGGTTGTCGGGCTCGGGCAAATCGACCCTGATCCGCCATATCAACGGGTTGATCATGCCGACGGCGGGCGAGATTCTGTATAACGGGCGCGACGTCATGCAGATGACGACCGATGAGCTGCGCGAATTCCGTCGCCACGAAACGGCGATGGTGTTCCAGAAATTCGCGCTTCTGCCCCATCGCACCGTGCTGGAAAACACCCGCTACGGGCTGGACATTCAGGGCATTGATGCGGCCAAATCCAATCCGATTGCGCGCAAGTGGATCGACCGCGTCGGTCTGTCGGGCTATGAAGATTACTACCCCAACCAGCTTTCGGGGGGAATGCAGCAGCGTGTGGGTCTGGCACGCGCGCTGGCCAATGACGCCGATATTTTGCTGATGGATGAGGCATTTTCGGCGCTTGATCCGCTCATTCGGATGGACATGCAAAAAGTGTTGCTGGACCTTCAGGCCGAGCTGAAAAAGACCATCGTCTTCATCACGCATGATCTGGATGAAGCGTTGCGCCTTGGCGATACAATCGCGATCCTGCGCGATGGTGCAGTGGAGCAAGTCGGCACGGGCCAAGAAATTGTGCTGCACCCGGCCAATGACTACATCGCCGAGTTCGTGCGTGAGGTGAACCGGGGGCGTGTAATTCGCGCGGCAACCGTGGCCACCCCGCTACCCGAAGGCGATGTCGCCCTGCCCAAACTGCGGCTGAAGGGAACGACTACGCTGGAACTCGCCGCGCGCAAGCTAGCCGACAAGGACGTGCGCAACGCAACCGTTCTTGACAAAAATGGCCGTCCGATGGGCGTGATCGACATGCACACAATGCTCACCGCGATGGTCACCCCTGCCGAAGTGGATGAGGGCGATGACGATCTGGATGAAGAGGATGCCGCCTGATCAGGCAGCATTTTCTAGGCGGAGCACTTAGCCAATGGCTTGAGTGCTCCGCTGCTCATCTGGCGCATAGGCGCTAACTCAAACAGTGTTGGATGCTGGGTTTGGACAGGATCGCGGCGTCGCCCCGTCTTGACCCAAAGCGATTAGAACCAGCTCGGCCCACACTTGGACAGCCGTGCCATGTTCGCTTGGGTGTGATTACCGATGCGGGCCATGGATTCCGAAACCACCCTGTCCGGGGAATGCCCTTTCATCAGCGCGTCAAAAGCAGCTTGTCCCGCCTCAAGCACGGCCATAGGTTTTTCCTGCACCATGCGGACATTTTCATTTTCGGGAACATTCCAAAACCCGGCAATACCCGCAAGGCGCATCGCGATTACCGATTGCGCCTCAAAGCCAATTTTCGCGGCATCAAAACCGATACGGATCGCTTGAAGGGGGTCCATGTAGTGCCTCGCATTTTTGCCATTGCAGGCCCGGATATCCGAGACTTACACATCAGTGTTAAAATACTGTGCCCTTTGAACCCGATACGCCACCTCATTCTGACATTCACCTTAGGTCATACGCCATCAGACGAAAAACGCGCCTCATAAGCCACAGTTGCGCCCTTGCACACCAATTCGCCTTGATTTCACGCCCCTGTGAGCCAAATTCGTCAGCAGTTCTTAGAGTTTGTTGTGCATTGTGCGCACATGCAGCGCCGCATGTGCATTGACTCCGCCCGCAAAATCGAACCAATCGGTTCAAAACCGCACAAACCTCGCACGAACGTGACCGATTTAACCGACGGACCCTATCAAATGATCAAACGCCTTCTCATTGCCATCGTGCTGCTTATTCTCGTCGTGGGCGGTATCGTCGGCTTCAACATGTTCCGCTCGAAGATGATCGCACAGTATTTTGCGACGATGAAACAGCCTGCCGTGGCCGTTTCGGTCAGCGAGGTGAAACCAATCACCTGGACGCCGGGGCTTGAGGCGATTGGAACCGCATCGGCTGCGCAGGGCACCGATCTGGCCGTTGAAATGGGCGGCACCGTGCAGGAAGTTAATTTCAAATCCAATGACAAGGTCAAAAAGGGTCAGCTTCTTCTGAAAATCGACGACCGCTCCGAGCGCGCCGATCTGGAAGCCGCGAATGCTGGGTTGGATCTGGCGGAGACGAACCTCAAACGCGCGCGGGAATTGGCGCAGCGCGGGGTATCGGCGACGTCTAATCTGGAACAAGCCGAGGCATCGGCGCAAGAGGCCCGCGCCAGCGTGGCAAAGCTGCAAGCCGTGCTTGAGAAAAAGCGCCTTGTTGCGCCCTTTGACGGTGTGGTGGGGATTCCACAAGTCGAGTTGGGCCAATATGCGGCTACCGGCACGACCTTTGCCACGCTGCAAGATCGCGATCACATGCGCGTCGATTTCACACTGGCCGAACAGCAGGCGCGTCAAGCCATGGTTGGTCAGGCCGTAGAGGTCACGACCGAAGACGGCACGCTTGATCTCAAGGGGAAAATCACTGGCGTGGAACCCAAGATCGACGCCAATTCACGCCTTGTGACCCTGCGCGCCGAAGTCGCCAATGATGACGAGCGCCTGACGCCGGGCCAATTTGTGCATGTTCGCGTGATCCTACCTGAAGAGAAGAACGTGATCGCACTGCCGCAAACGGTCGTGAGCTCCAACCTGTATGGCGATTCGATCTTTGTCGTGCGTAAAGAAACGCCCGACGGTGCGGACAAGCCGCAACTGGTCGCCAAGCAGGTCTTTGTCACACTGGGGCGTCGCTCTGGCGCGCTGATCGAGGTTACCAAGGGCCTGAAAGCAGGCGACATGGTCGTCAATGCCGGGCAGAACAAGCTGAATTCTGGCGCGACCGTAAGCATCGACAATACGATCTCGCCCGATCCCGATGCCCCCAGTCAGGCCGATGTGATGAAAGCGCTCGATATGCCTGAAAGCACCGGCCAAGACGCCGCGAAATCGCAGTAAGGGGCGCGGAATATGAACGTCTCTGAAATCTTCATTCGCCGCCCCGTCCTGTCGATGGTGCTGGGCGCTTTCATGCTGCTGATCGGCGCGCAGGCCTATTTCAATCTCCCCGTGCGCGAATATCCCGAGGTCGAGGAAACGGTGGTCACAATCACCACCGCCTACCCCGGTGCCTCGCCGGAACTGATTCAGGGCTTTATCACCTCGCCCATCGCAGCCGCTGTCGCCACGACCGAGAATGTCGATTACGTCACCACGCAATCGCGCCCCTCGGCGTCAGTCATCTCGGTGCATATGAAGCTGGGCTCGAACTCAGACGCCGCGATGACCGAGGTTCTCTCCAAGGTGCAGCAGGTCAAAGGCCAGCTTCCCTCGGATGCCAAGGATCCGGTGATCGTAAAAGGTACGGGGCGCACATTCGCGCTGATGTATCTGGCGGCAGTGAACCCCAATATGACGCCCGAGCAACTGACCGAATATCTCAATCGTGTCATCAAGCCGCGCATGTCCACGATTCCCGGCGTGGCGCAAACGCAGATCATTGGTGCGTCCGATTATGCAATGCGAATCTGGCTCGATCCCGACAAGCTGGCGGCCCGTCAGGTGACGGCATCCGAAGTACTCGGGGCCATTCGTGCATCAAACTTCCTGTCTGCACCGGGCAAGACAAAGAACGAATATGTCGCCCAATCGATCACCCTGCAATCTACACTGCAAACCCCCGAAGCGTTTGGCAAATTGCCGATCCGTTCCAGCGGTGATGAGGTCGTACGCCTGCGCGATGTCGCGCGGATCGAGCTGTCAAAAGCCGCCGAAAACGAGATCGTCACGTTTGACGGTAAGCAAGGCACATTCCTTGGCATCTCACCCACGCCCGCAGCCAACCCATTAGACACAGCGGCAGCGGTGCGCAAAGAGCTGCCCGCGATCAACGCCACCCTGCCTGAAGGCATGAAAATCGAACTGGTCTATGATTCCACCGAGACAATCTCGGCCTCGATCAAGGAGGTGTTCAAGACCATCGCAGAGGCCGTGGCTATCGTTGTCGTGGTGATCTTGCTGTTCCTCGGCTCGTTCCGCTCGGTCGCGATGCCTATCGTCACGATCCCGCTGTCGCTGATTGGCGTGCTTGGGGTGCTGATGGCGCTGGGATATTCGATCAACCTGCTGACGCTGCTGGCGATGGTATTGGCTATTGGTCTGGTCGTGGATGACGCGATTGTCGTGGTGGAAAACATTCACCGCCATATCGAAGACGGGATGAAACCGATCCCTGCCGCTGTTCAGGGCATGAAGGAAATCACCGGCCCCGTTATCGCGATGACGATCACACTGGCCGCCGTCATGACGCCGCTGGGCTTTACTGGCGGGCTAACCGGGCAGTTGTTCCGCGAATTCGCCTTTGCGCTGGCCGGAGCGGTGCTTTTGTCCGGCGTCATTGCTTTGACCATCACACCAATGATGGCGGGACGGCTGCTGGTGCATGGCGAAGCCAAGGGCTTCCAAGCCTTTGTGGATCGCAATTTCGAACGGCTTTCAGGCTGGTATGGGCGGCGAGTGGCGGGCTCGCTTGATGTGCGCCCCGTAACACTGCTGATTGTGGTCGCGCTGATGGGTGTGACGGGCTTTATGCTTATGAACACTTCGACGGAACTGGCCCCAGAAGAAGACAATGGCGCATTGTTTGCGATCCTCAACGGACCGCAATACGCGACCACCGATTACACGCAGAAATATATCAACCAAGTGGCCAAAGACACTGCGGGAATTCCCGAAGTGCGCACCGATTTCTCGATTGCAGGCTTTGGCGGGGCAACCAATTCGGGCATCTATATCTGGGCGCTCAAGGACTGGTCCGAACGCACCCGGAGCCAGAAAGAAATCCAGCAGGAGATCCAAGGCGATCTGGGCAAGTCCACCGGCCTTCAGGGCTTTGCCTTTGCCCCGCCCTCACTGCCGGGAACGGGCGGCGGCTTGCCGATTTCGGTCGTACTTCAGTCGATCCATTCGTCCAAGCGCGTCGCCGAGGTGGCGGAGGAAATCAAGACCAAGGCACAGGCCTCGGGCAAGTTCATCATTGTGCAAAACTCGCTCAATTATGACAGCCCGCAGGTCAATGTGACGATCGACCGCGACCGCGCTGCAGCGCTGAATGTGCCGGTATCCGATATCGGCACAACATTGGGCCTGCTGGTGGGCGAGGCGTCGGTGGCGCAATTTGACCGCGATTCCAACAGCTACGATATCATCCCGCAAGTGCCGCAAAAATTCCGCGCCAATCCCGAAGAACTGGGGCGCTATTACGTGCGTGCGGCCAATGGGGCCATGGTGCCGCTCTCGGCGCTGGTCAAGATCGAGACCGGGGTGAACGCAGCTTCGATTGAACAGTTCAATCAACTCAACTCAGCAACGATCACCGCCCTGCCCCTGCCCGGGCAATCCACGGGTCAAGGGCTGCAAACCATCACCGATATCGCCGATCAGGTCATGCCCGAGGGCTTCTTCCTGAATTATTCGGGACAGTCGCGGATCGAGAAAAGCCAAGGCAATACGATCTTGATCGCCTTTGCTGCGGCCGTGCTGGTGATTTACCTCGTGCTCGCCGCGCAATTTGAAAGCTTCCGCGACCCCTTCATCATCATGATGACCGTGCCGCTCACAATTTTCGGCGCGGTGCTGCCGCTCAACCTTGGGCTTGGCACGCTCAATATCTACTCTGAGGTGGGTTTGATCACGCTTGTTGGCTTGATTACGAAACACGGCATCCTCATTGTCGAGTTCGCCAACCAGCAACGCGCACAATCGGGGCTGACACGGCGGCAGGCAATCGTAAAGGCGGCCCAGATTCGTCTGCGTCCAGTCCTGATGACCACTGCGGCTATGGCGCTGGCAGTCGTGCCTCTGATTTTGGCGGAAGGGGCTGGCGCGGCCGCGCGCTCGGCCATGGGCGTCGTGATCTTTTCGGGCCTGCTGATCGGGACGCTGTTCACACTGTTCGTCGTGCCAATGTTTTACACCTTCATCTCGCCCTCGGATAAGGCTTGGGATCGAGCAGAAAAACGGCGCGTCGAAGCGGGTTAACCCTTGTCTCGCATCCCGGTCCGCGCGCGTGTGGCGCGGCCGGGACGCTCCGCGGGGAGTATTTTAAGCCAAATGAAAGCGCGGGTTTTAAGGCAAATTTAACGACGATTTGAGAATATATCCCTGCGGAAGAGGCAGGAGAGCCGATGACCGCGCCAAGTGAAAGCGCGCCCCACCTCCCTTATTCAGGCTTGATGGGGCGCGCGATTGGCTTTCATTTGGCCAGAAATACTCCCGCCGGAGGCTCCTGCAGGTGCCAAAATCGCCGCGCTGCCACACCCCAGTCGCCATCGGCCCCGAACGAAGCAGTACCGATCCCGCCCCGATCTTCGCTTTTCCCGAGAGGCTCGAGGCCATGGTGTTCAACCTATTCACGCCATGCACCTTGAAGATCCAGCGCAGCCGCAAATTATCTCTTAGGTTTGCGCCGAAGCCTTTCACTTTGCCAACCGACGTCGCTCCATTCTCGTCAAGGCCCGGATTGGCGGGCAGTCTTATAACCCCAATCGGCACGCAGATTGCCGATATAGCAAAAATACCCCATCGAAATATGAACCCACTGATAGTTGTCACGCCCTCCACTTCGCGCAATAGCAACCGGTTTTTGGAAACTTCAAAAGCCGATTGACCAAAACGCAACCTGCGCGCCCCTCAATGACACAATCGAATTGATCCATGCGCCCCTCCCTAAGGGGCCTTCGTTGGAAGTCCCGCGAGCACGGCACAGGACCAAGGGCGGCACCGGAGGCATCACGCAAAACGACATTGCGAGAATACTTGATCAGGGCTTGCTACTTTGGGGGTGGATCCGGTCTAAGACGTGAGAGTATCGGAGAAACCCTGTGTTCGCCTATCGCATTTTGACCCATCTGATCGCGCTGCCGGTTCTCCTTTGGCTGGTTTGGCGTGTGTTACGGCACTCTGAGAGCTGGGCACAGGCGCGGCAGCGTTTGGGCGGCGGCGCAGACATGCGCGGGGCGCTTTGGGTGCATGCGGCTTCTAATGGTGAGTTGACCTCGGCGCGCCCGCTGATCGAAGCGCTTTTGGCTGATGATCCCGCGCTACGCATATTGATCACGACGAACACGGTGACCGCGCAAGATCTTGCGCATAGCTGGAACGATGCGCGCATCGTAGCGCGGATGGCGCCGCTCGATCATCGCACGGTGGTGACACGATTTTTGCAGACGCATCAACCGCAAGCGATGATCGTGGTGGAAAATGAGCTTTGGCCCAATCGCATGGCGCTGGTCACGGCGCGCGGGCTGCCCGTGATCGTGATCGGTGCGCGCCTGTCTGAGCGCTCTGGCGCACGTTGGGGCAAGACGCGTTTGGGACGACAGATGGTGGCGCAGATCAGTGCGCTTTCAGCACAGGATAAGGGTTCGGAGACGCGGTTTCTGGCCCTTGGCTTGCCACCGGACAGGTTGCTGCCCTGCATCAACCTCAAGACTGCGATTGCAACGCGCGACTCTCTGCCGCTGGACTGGCCGCGCGCGGCAACCATTCTGGCGGCTTCGACCCATGAGGGCGAGGAGGCGCAGGTTTTGGCCGCCTTCGCGCAGGCTCGCACACACCGCCCCGAATTGCGCCTGATCCTTGCTCCGCGTCATCCACACCGCGCCCCCGAGATCGCCGCATTGATCACCAAAGCAGGGCTCGCACATACCACGCGCTCAAGCGGCGATGCCCCCAATGCTGAGGTCTATCTGGCCGATACGATGGGCGAGATGGACAATTGGTATGCCAGCGCCGGGATCTGTTTCGTGGGGGGCTCGCTGGTGCAAAAAGGGGGGCACACTCCTTTTGAGCCCGCCGCCCATCACTGCGCCATCCTGCACGGGCCGCATGTTGATAATTTCCGCGACTCGTTTGGCGCGCTTGATGCCCAAGGTGGGGCGATTCTGTGCAAGACTAGCGCCGAACTGGCCGACGCAATGACGACGCTCAGCAGTGCCGATCAGACCCGGCTAACGCAAACTGCCACTGCCGCGCTCGGCCCACCGGCAGATATTGGGATGCTGGCAAAGGCCATAGGCGCAAGACTTCGGGCACGCCAATAGCCTTGCATCGCCGCGCTTTTCGCTTATCTGCTGAACCATCCGACAGGAGTTTCGCAAGATGATCCGCTACACATTGCAATGCGATCTGGGCCATCGGTTTGATAGCTGGTTTCCCTCGTCCGACGGTTTCGAGGCTCTCGCGCGTGCCGGTCAGCTGGATTGTGCGATCTGCGGCTCGAGGGCGGTTTCCAAAAGCCTGATGGCGCCCTCTGTGACGCCTGCGCGTGATAAGGCCGCACAAGGCGGCACGCCGGAACGCCCGCTTTCCACCCCTCAGAACGACGCCGAACAAGCGCTGGCGACGATGCGTCGCCAAATTGAGAAAAACTCGGATTATGTCGGGATGAATTTCGCAACCGAAGCGCGGGCGATGCATAGCGGCGACAGCCCCACCCGCGCGATCCATGGCGAGGCTAAGCTGGAAGAGGCGCGCGAAATGTTGGAGGAAGGGATACCCGTTCTCCCGTTGCCTTTCCTGAGCGGTCGCAAAACCAACTGACCCAGCACCGCAAGAGGCGCGTGTGGACGTTGAAGGAGACACAATGCTGAATCCCGCCGATCAAGCCTTTGCGGCACAGTTAGCGCAGGCCGTCCCAGAGTTGCGCATCGACGCCCCCGAGCCGCGCTATCTGCAAGAGCCGCGCGGTCGGCATAACGGTCATGGCGGGCTTTTGGTGCGCCCGCAAAGCACGGCGCAGGTGGCAGGCATTTTGCGTGCCTGCAATGCGGCGCGAGTCGGCGTACTGCCCTATGGCGGGGGCACCGGGCTGGTCGGCGGGCAGATCATGGAAAACGGCCCCGCGCCAGTCATTTTGAGCCTTGAAAAGACTAACGCGGTGCGCGCAGTGACGGGCCATGTGTTGGAAATCGAGGCCGGGGCAAGCCTGCAAGATGCCCATGACGCGGCTGACGATGCCGGGCGGCTGTTTCCTCTGACCATCGCCAGCCAAGGCAGCGCGCAGATCGGCGGGGTGCTGGGCACCAATGCGGGTGGCGTGAATGTGCTGCGCTATGGCAACGCACGCGAGCTGTGTTTGGGGGTTGAGGCGGTTCTAGCCGATGGCACGGTAATCTCGGGTCTGCGCCATTTGCGCAAAGACAATACGGGGTATGATCTTAAGGACTTGCTGATCGGCTCGGAAGGGACGTTGGGCATCATCACGGCGGCCACGTTGCGGCTATTTCCGCCCCCCGCCGCCCTTGGCACCGCGATGATGGTCGTTCCCAGCCCCGCCGCCGCGCTTGCCTTGCTGGAACTGGCCGAGGCGCGCATGCCCGGCTGTATCAGCGCCTTTGAGCTGATTTCCGGGCAAGGATTGGCGTTTCTCGATGCCGTCGGCCCGCAAGTGCACCAGCCCTTTACCCAGCGCCCCGAATGGTCGGTGCTGATCGAGATCGGCTTGCCCGAGGGCCTTGATCCGCAAGATGCGCTGGCGGGGCTGTTTGAGGCGGCGGGCGATCTGGTTAGCGATGGGGTGATTGCCAGTTCCGACGCCCAGCGCGCACAGATGTGGACCCTGCGCGAAAACCTGCCGGAGGCGAATAAGCGCATTGGCTCGATTTCGAGCCACGATATTTCACTACCCTTGCCCAAGCTTGCGGAATTCATCGACACCGCGCGCCGCAAACTGACCGCGCTGGGGGACATGCGGATCAACTGCTTTGGCCATGTTGGCGATGGCAACCTGCATTTCAACGCTTTCCCCGCCGAGGGGCGCAGCCGCGCAGAATACGAAAACCTGCGCGGGCGCGTGGCGCAGGTGGTCTATGATCTGGTGGATGGGCTTGGCGGCTCGATCTCGGCGGAACACGGGATCGGACGGTTAAAAGTGGCCGAGCTGGAACGCTACGCAAACCCCGGTAAGCTGGTGGCGATGCGCGCGATTAAATCCGCGCTTGACCCAAACGGCATCCTGAACCCCGGCGCGATGTTGGCCCCAAACTGAGCGGGCAGAAACAGAATGCACCCCGTCAGATCACTCCGACGAGGTGCAGCGCTTTGGTTCACGTGTTTGCAAGCAGCCGAACCATCAGGCCTGCATAGCTATCCGTGATTCCCGTTGAGATTTGGTTAAGCGCCTTCAAATTCGCACAGGACATGCACGTTCATGCCCAGATTTTCCAACAGCTTGCGCCCACCCAGTTCCGGTAAGTCGACGACAAAGGAGCACCCCACGATCTCGCCCCCCACCCGCTCGATCAGCTTGATCCCGGCCCCACAGGTGCCCCCGGTGGCGAGCAGATCATCGACGATCAACACCTTCTCACCGGGCTGGATCGCATCCTCATGCATTTCCATCACCGCTTCGCCATATTCCAGCTTATAGGCCTGCGAGATCGTTTGACCGGGCAGCTTGCCCTTCTTGCGGATCGGCACGAAGCCCTTGGAAAGCTGATGCGCAATCGCCCCACCAAGGATAAAACCGCGCGCCTCCAGCCCGACGATCTTGTCGATCTGCTGGCCCGCCCACGGGTGCAGCATCTGATCAATCGCCATACGAAACCCGCGCGGATCGGCAAACAGCGTGGTGACATCGCGAAACAGGATACCCTCGTGGGGGAAATCGGCGATCGTGCGGATATATTCTTTGACGGTTTTGGTCTGGGGGCTCATCTTTTCAGGCTCCGAATTGGGGTTTGGCCACCATTAGCCAGAAAACATATCAGAGGCCAAGCAAAGCTGGCCCGCGCGCCGTTCAAAAGACGCGTCCTGCTACTGTTTTCAGCTTTGTCATCATCTGAGGATCGCGCTTGGCCGGAGCGGTCATAATCGCACTATCAAGCGCATGGTTGCACCCCGCGCTGCAATCTCTGGCAGGCCCCGCCAAAAGCGCCGGCAGCGCTACCACAAGGCCGCGCGCCTTCGCCGCGTTCTTCTGCGCCACGGCGACGACCTGAGCCACATCCACCGCGTCATGATCGGGATGCCAGCAATCGTAATCGGTGATCATCGCGATGCAGGCATAACACATCTCAGCCTCGCGGGCGAGTTTGGCCTCGGGCATGCCGGTCATGCCGATCACATCCGCACCCCAACTGCGATACAACTCGCTTTCCGCCTTGGTGGAAAACTGTGGCCCCTCCATCGCGATATAGGTGCCACCCTGATGCACGCGCACACCGGTCGTTTGCGCGGCTTTGGCGCAGTGATCTGCAAGGCGCGTACAGATCGGATGCGCGACCGAGACATGGCCAACCAAACCGGGGCCAAAGAACGACTTCTCACGCGCGAAAGTGCGGTCGATATATTGATCCACGATCAGGAAATCGCCTGGCGCATAGTCTTCCTTCAGCGAACCAACAGCCGAAACCGCGACCAGATCGGTTACGCCAAGCTGTTTCATTGCGTCGATATTGGCGCGGTAGGGCACGGTGGTAGGCGTGTGGACATGGCCCCGGCCATGACGCGGCAGGAAGGCCATTTTCACGCCCCCCAACGACCCGGTCAGAATCTGATCCGAGGGCGCGCCCCAAGGTGTATCCAGACTAACCCAAACAGCATCTTCCAGCCCGTCGATCTCATAGAGGCCCGAGCCGCCAATCACTCCGATCATCCTGTTCATTCCACAAATCCTTAGGCTGTTCTTTGATATCAACGCGAGCCTATGCGCAGCGGGCGCGCGATAAAAGGGGATTGCGGCAGCGTGATCAGCAGTCTACGGCGCTAAGGGGCGCAGTGATCGCGCGAGGGAGTTGGAAGTGGAAAATATACGCGGATCAATTCTGATGGTAGCAGCGATGGCGGCGTTCTCGATGGAGGACATGTTCGTAAAATCTGCCGCCTCCCATGTCGCGGTCGGGATCGTTTTGATGATCTTTGGCCTTGGCGGGATGGCAGTGTTTGCCGCGCTGGTTGCGTCGCGCGGGCAGTCGTTAGGCCATCGTGCAGTGCTGTCCCCTCCGATGCTAATCAAGCTATGCTTGGAAGTGGTGGGCCGTCTTGGCTACACTTTAGGTATCGCGCTGACGCCTTTGACAAACGCGTCCACGATCTTGCAAGCGACCCCACTTGTCGTTGTCGCCGGCGCAGCGATTGTGTTTTCCGAACGCGTTTCTGCGCGGCGTTGGATTGCCATCGGGATCGGGTTTATCGGCGTGTTGATTGTGCTGCGTCCCGGTCTTGAGGGGTTCGTGCCCGCAGCGCTTTGGACGGTGCTGGGGATGTTTGGTTTCGCGGGGCGCGATCTGGCCACTCGCGCCTGCCCGCCCGTTCTGTCGAACTTCCAGCTTAGCTTTTACGGCTTTGCCATGCTGATCCCGACCGGAGCCTTGATCTTGCTGATCACCGGCGGCTCTGGCCTGCCCGACTGGGTCGCGCTGCGCGATATCGCAGGCGCGGTCTGTTTCGGCACCTTCGCCTATTGGTCGCTCACCAAGGCGATGCGGATGGGTGAGGTCTCGGTCATCACGCCATTCCGCTATACGCGACTGATCTTTGCACTGATCCTTGGCGCACTGGTCTTTGGCGAGCGCCCCGATAGCGCGATGATCCTCGGCTCGGTGCTGATCGTGGCGAGCGGGCTGTATACACTGCTCGAACAACGCCGCGTGCGCCGATTGGCTTAATCGGGGCGCTTCATCTCGAACAGATCGCTCACGGCCGCATAATCGTGATATCCCAACCGCGACAATCGGTCGGCGGGCAGATAGCGGCCATCGCGCAGACAAGCATCTTGAATGTGAATGCCCGTCACCTCGCCATGCACAAGGAAATTGGCCTGCCCGAGCAACTCGATCACCTGCACGACGCGACATTCCAGTGCCGCGGGCGCCTGTGCCACACGCGCGCAGATGATCGTTTCGCACTCGGCCTTTTCAATCCCGCATTGCGTGAACTCATCCGTGCCAGCAGGGAAATTCGCACATGATGCGTTCATCTGATCTTTCAGCGCCGAAGTCACGAGGTTGACGCAGAACACCCCTGATTCGCGCAGCTGTGCCACGCTGTCCTTAGTACCCTCGCGATCCGGTTTCCCCCCGGTCGAGGCAAAGATCACCTGCGGCGGCGTATAGGCGACCGCGTTGAAAAAAGAATAGGGCGCAAGATTGTCCCCCAGCGCGCCGCGCGTGGAAATCCAGGCAATCGGACGGGGTGCCACAATGGCGTTGAACGGGTTATGCGGTAGGCCGTGGCCATCTTGGGGTTTGTAAAACATCATCTCTCCTGTTTGATCCCGAACTTAGCGCGTGCTACCGCGTCTGACAGGGTAAAAGGGCGCGCGTGATGTATCAGCTCGAGGAAGAGACGGAGGACGACTGGTGGGAGGTTGAGGCATTATATGACCTCTGCTTTGCGCCCGGACGCACGGCGCTTTCATCTTATCGACTGCGCAATGGCGTGGAACCGGTGCGTGCGCTTTGCCTGACCCTGCGCCAAGACGGCATTCTAGCCGCCGTGATCCGCTATTGGCCGGTGCAGGTCGGCGGTGCGCGGGTGCTGCTGCTTGGGCCGATTGCCGTGCACCCGACGCGTCAGGGCGAGGGCTTGGGTGGCTTGTTGATGCATGAAAGCCTGACCGAGGCCCATCGGCTGGGCTGGGAGCGCGTCTTGCTGGTCGGCGATGCGCCTTATTACGCGCGATTCGGCTTTGAGCGCCTTGAGGGCGTCGAGATGCCCCCACCGACAAACCCCGACCGCGTCTTGGGTCTTGAACTGGTGCCGGGCGCTTGGGAGCATGTGCAAGGAAGCGTCGAAAAGGCGAACTAATTGCCGAACGTCCCACTTGGCCCCATATCTATCGGGCAAGCCGTTTTTACATGGCGCGCAAGGAGGCTTTGATGGTTGAGATTCTTCCCCCCGTGACCGATCCGGTCATTTTGAATCAAATCGACGCGCTGGCGAAACGACACCGCGCGGCGGGTGGTGTCGTGATGCATCTGATTGGCTATATCGGCGGATCGGCCGAAAGCCTGCTGGGCAAACTTCCTGCACCCGTGCGCACTGGCCTTGAAGGCGCGACAGAGCGCGCTTTGTCAGGCGCGATGGTGGCGGCAGAGCATTCGCGCGGGATCGTGGCGGATCGCCCCGACTGGATGAACCGCACGCTCACGGCAGCGATGGGCGCTGCGGGGGGCGCGGGGGGCTTGGGCAGCTCGCTGGCCGAACTGCCCTTTACCGTAACGATGCTGCTGCGCGCCATCCAAGGCATCGCGGCAGAGCACGGGTTTGACCCCGCCTCGCAAGAGGTGCGGGTGGAATGCCTGCGCATCTTTGCCTCGGCAGGGCCGCTTGATGATGATGACGGGATGGATCTCAGTTTTCTGGCCGCGCGCACCACCATCACCGGACCAAGCCTGAAATCGCTGGTGGCCAAGGTCGCGCCACGCCTATCTGCGGTTCTGGGTCAAAAACTGGCCGCGCAAGCCGCCCCGATTTTGGGCGCAGTGGCGGGGGCTGCGGTGAATTATTCCTTCACCAGCTATTATCAGGAAATCGCGCGGGTGCATTTCGGGCTAAAACGGCTGGCGCGTGATAGTGGCGAAGATGAGGGTGCGTTGCGCGAAGAACTGGTAGCGCGGCTCTCAAAGAAATAGCCCGCGCCCAGTCTCCGGTTCTAGAGATGCGCAAGATAGCTGGTCACGGCCGGGCGCACCGATGCTTGCCCCTCATTGCGCGCGCGCTGGATAATGTGGCGCAATTCCCCCAGATCAGAGCGTCGGATCAGATGTTTGACCGGCCCGATCGACGCTGGCCGCATCGAAAGCGAGCGAATACCCAACGCGGCAAAGGTCAGCGCCTCAATTGGGCGACCCGCATCTTCGCCACAAAAACTGAGCGGCGTATTAGCCACTGCACAGCGCGCGATAATGCGTTCAAGGAAGGTCAAAAATGACGTATCCAGCGTGTCATAGCGCTTGCGCACGCGTTCGTTTTCACGATCCGCCGCAAAGAAGAACTGCTTGAGATCATTGCCACCGATCGAAATGAAATCACAGGCGTCATAAAAACTGTCAGGTGCGAAGCCCAAAGAGGGCGTCTCCAACATCGCGCCGATGCTAAGCTCTTCCGGCACAGCGCGGCCCAGTTGCGCCTCACGGTCACGTACCCGCAACAGCATGTCACGCGCGGCGTAAAATTCCTCGGGCAGCGCGATGAAGGGGAACATGATCGACATTGGCCGGCCATTGCCCGCGCGCAGCAGCGCCTGCAACTGCATCCGCAGCACGCCCGGCTTGTCCAAACCCACCCGCAGCGCGCGCCAGCCCATCGCAGGGTTCGGCTCGTCTTGCGGCTTCATGTAGGGCACGACCTTGTCCGAACCGATATCGAGCGTGCGGAAATACACCCGTTTGCCATCGGCGGCATCCATCACCTTGGCGTAAAGCTGCGCCAACTCGCCCCGGCGCGGAATGTGGGTTCGGGTGAGAAACTGCAACTCGGTGCGAAACAGGCCCACGCCCTCAGCGCCAGAACCTTTGAGCGAGGGCAGATCAGCCATCAGCCCCGCATTCATCACCAGCGAGATCGTCTGCCCTGACAAATCGGTCGCGGGCAAATCGCGCAGATCGGCATAGCGTTTTTGGGCCTCGGCCTGCATAGCGATCTTGTCGCGGAAGGCATGGGCCACGCTTTCTTCGGGGCGCAAATGCACCACGCCCTGATCGCCATCGACCAAGATTTGATCGCCGTTCAGCGCCTCGGCAGTGATGCGCCCGGCATGGATCACCAGCGGGATCGAAAGCGCACGCGCCACGATCGCGGCATGGGAGCCGACCGAGCCCTCTTCCAGCACCACACCCTTGAGCTTGCGATCGTAATCCAGCAGTTCCGCAGGTCCGATATTGCGCGCTAAAAGGACGGGGTTTTCAGGCATCTCCGCCCCGGTATCACTGCCCTGCCCGGTCAAGATGCGCAGCAGGCGATTGGACAGGTCGTCCAGATCATTCAGCCGCTCGCGCAGATAGGGATCAGGGGCCTGCTTCATACGCGCCCGCGCAGAATTCTGTTCCTTCTCGACCGCAGCTTCAGCAGACAGACCGGCGTCGATATCTTCGCTCATCCGGCGCTTCCAGCCCTTGGAGGCCGCTAGCATCTTGAAGGTTTCAAGAACCTGACGTTGGTCTTTGTCCATCACCTTAATATTGCTCAGCATCTCGTCGATGCGCGCACGCAACTCCTTGATGCCAGCTTCAAGACGGGCTTGTTCCGCCTCGGGGTCTTCACCAACGGGATTGGTGACGACAACGCGCGGCTCGTGCAGCCAGACGCGGCCTTCGGCGGCCCCCTCTTGGCCAGTGGTGCCGCGAAACATAACCGGAAAGCGATGGGTTGCCCCGATTTCAGAGTTCTCGCCCCCGACGAACACGCCGAGTTCCGTCATTTCGGCCAGCACCATCGCGACGACATCCAGCCCGTATAGCTCATCATCCGTGAACGAGCGCTTTTCCTTGGACTGTACCACCAAAACGCCCAGCTTTTCGCCCACGCGTTGGATCGGCACGCCGACAAAGCTGGAATAAATTTCTTCGCCCGTCTCAGCCATATAGCGAAAACCGGGGGCAGAGGGCGCATCAGCGGTGTTGATCGGCTGGCCAGAGCGCGCAACACGCCCCACCAGACCCTCGCCAAGGCGCATCCGCGTGTGGTGCACAGCCTCGGGGTTCAATCCCTCGGTAGCGCAAAGTTCCAGCGTTTCAGGATCGCGAAACAGATAGATCGAGCACACCTGCGTGCCCAACGAATCCGCGATCAGATGGGTGATCCGGTTCAGCCGATCCTGACCATCGCCATCGGTGGCCAGCGTATCGCGCAGCCGCTTGAGCAGCGTGCGACTGTCGCTATCGCTATAGTCCACCATTAGGAAATTCGCGCCCCCGTTCTGAAGGCCTGTTAAATTAGATCAGGCTTTGTCCAGTTCGAACACATCATGCAGGGCCTGAACCGCAAGTTCCAGATATTTGCGGTCAACCAACACCGAAATCTTGATTTCCGATGTGGCGATGACCTTAATGTTGACGTTTTCAGCAGCCAGCGCTTTGAACATTTGCGCCGCGACACCCGCATGAGAGCGCATGCCAATGCCCACAACCGAAATCTTGGCAACATCTTCGTCCGCAACCAGATCATCAAAATTGATCAGCCCGGCATCGCGCGCATCTTCCATCGCCTTACGCGCCCGCGCGACCTGATTGATCGGGCAGGAAAAGGTCATATCGGTGACTTTCACCGTGTGCTTGGCCTGATGTTCCGAGATGTTTTGAACGATCATATCGACGTTCACACCCGCATCCGCGAGCGGCCCAAAGATCGCGCCTGCAATACCGGGACGATCCTCGACCGTGACAAGCGTCATTTTCGCCTCATCGCGCGAAAAGGCAACGCCGGAGACAACTTTCGATTCCATGATTTTATCCTCGTCGCAGACCAGAGTGCCCGAAGTCTCGTCGGTTTCCTCAAAAGAGCTTAGCACACGCAGCGGCACCTTGTAGCGCATCGCCAGTTCCACCGAGCGCGTTTGCAGCACCTTGGCCCCAAGGCTGGCCAATTCAAGCATTTCCTCAAACGCGATTCGGTCAAGCTTGCGCGCCTTGTCCGACACGCGCGGATCGGTGGTGTAGATGCCATCGACATCGGTGTAGATATCGCA
>JAFGWK010000078.1 GCA_016937195.1 Paracoccaceae bacterium
CCGGTCGGTGCCATTCAGAACCTCGACAGCGCGCTGCTGCGCGACCTGACCGCTCAAAACGCGTCAAACCTTGCCTACGCCAAAACCGCCGTCAAACTGGCCGAGGTCGAAATCGATGTTCTTGAACAGCAAGCCACTTTCCAAAAGCACGAGCAGCAACTTCAGCATGATGAAGTGGAAAGAACCCGCAAGCTCGTTGAACGCGGGCTGGTCCCGCTCCCGCAATTGATGGAGCAACAGCGCGAAGATTCCCGCCTGTCGCGCGACTTGCTGGAAAACTACGCCTTTGCCGCACGCGCACGCCAGTCGATGGAGCGCATCCGCCACGAAACGAGCCTTGAGGCCACGCAGACCCGCATCAAAACCCGCGAAGCCTATCGCGCCGCACTCAGCCAACGTGCCACGCTGCAATCCGAGATGGATATTATCGCAGGGCATCTTCTGGCCGCAGGGCAAAAAAGTGATCCGCAATCTGGGCTTTCGGCTGTGGTGCCCGATGTCGTGATTTACCGCCGCTCTGGCAATGACACGCGTCAGGTGCAGGCAAACATGGAGACCGATCTTGAACCCGGTGATATCGTTGAACTCAGCCTGCCCGACCTTCCGCGCGGCTAACCCTGCGCCCAGCCGGTAATTTCCACCTATTTGCGCACCGGAGCCTCGCCGCATGACCTCGCCTTTGATCAGCGTCATCATCAACAACTACAATTACGGCGCGTATCTGGCGCGCGCCGTGCAAAGTGCGCTGGATCAGACCGATGTGCGCGCCGAGGTGATCGTGGTGGATGACGGCTCTGGCGATGACAGCCGCGCCGTGATCGAAAGCTTTGGCGATCAGATTATAGCGGTTTTTCAAAGCAATGCCGGACAGGCCGCCGCGATCAATACCGGCGTGCGCCATAGCAATGGCGAGATTTTATGTTTTCTGGATGCCGATGATTGGTGGACCCCAAACAAGCTGGCGGCCACCGCCGCCGCCTTTGCGGCCGACCCCCGCGTTGGGCTGGTCTATCACCGCCTGCAACCGATCAACACCGACGGCTCCAATGCATTCGCGCCGATCCCGCGCAGCCTGTGTCAGGGGGATTTGGCCCCGCTGATGGTGCGCTCGGGAGGGCGCTGGCCGTTTCCGATGACCTCTGCCGTGTCAGTGCGCCGCAGCCTGTGGAACCAGATCGGCGACATCCCCGACAGCTTTCGTATTTCGGCCGACGCTTGGCTGGTCGGGATCTATCCGTTTTTTGCCCGCGTGGCGGCGCATCCAGAGCCTTTGGGGTACTATTTCATCCACGCCAATAACTGGTATCGCGCGCAAGATGATGCTGCGATGTTACAAAAACGCATGGCCCATTGGGACGCTACCGTTGCGGCCACCAACCAGTTTTTGACCGAACGCGGACAGCCGCATCGCCTCGATCTGGCGGAACACTTTCCCTATCAAACCGCACGCGCGCGTCTTCAGGGGGCTTCGCCAGCGGCGCGTTTGGCACTGTTATGGGATGGGCTGCGCGACCCGGGCGAGCCAGTTCTGGCACGTCGCATCCGCGATAGTATGCGCGCGATTCGCGATGTCTCAGGCACAGGGATGGACGGTGCTGATCCGGTCGGCGCGCCATGAAAGTGCTGCTGATCGGCTCTGAGCCGCTCGATTACACCATCGCGTTTGCCAATGGGATCGCCGCCAATATGCCCGTGACGCTGGTTGCCCCGCGCGCGCGTTTCGCGGCACTGCGCGAGGCGCTGGACCCCGCGATTGATCTGATATTGATGGACTGGCCACGCCATCGCAGTCTGGCCAATCCGGCATTTTTGGCGCGCCTTACGCGGCTGATCAAACAGCGCAAACCCGACCTGATACATCTGCTCAGCAACACCGCCCTTTGGCTTAATCTGGCGGTGCCGTTCTGGCGACCGATCCCGCTGCTGACGACAATCCACGACACGCGTCTGCACCCCGGAGATCGCGACACTGCGACGTTGCCTGCATGGGCGCCGCGCCTGATGGTGCGCCAGTCAGGCGATGTCGTGGTGCATGGCGATGGCTTGCGCACCAGTGCCGCCGAAACATTTCACAAAGCCTTCGAACGCATCCATGTGCTGCCCCACCCAGCAATGCCGCGCTATGCTGATCTTGCGCGGGCCAAGGGGCTGACGCCAAGCGCCCCGAAAGGCAGCTTCACTGTTTTGTTGTTCGGCCGGGTCTTTGCCTACAAGGGGCTTGATACGCTTTTGCGCGCCGAGGCCTTGCTAGGGGATCGCGTGCCGGGCTTGCAAATTGTGGTAGCTGGGCGCGGCGATGATCCGATGGCGCTGCGCGATCTGATGGGCCGCCCCGAGCACTACGATATCCGCCACCGCTTTATCGAAGATACCGAGGTGGCGCAGCTCTTTCTGGATGCCGATCTGGTGGTGCTGCCCTATCGCGAGGCCTCGCAAAGCGGCGTGCTGCCGGTGGCGGCAACCTTTGGCAAGCCTGTCATCGTCACCGATGTGGGCGAGCTGCGTGCCAGTGTCGAACCGCATGGAACGGGGCTGGTCGTGGCACCCAATGACCCGACGCAACTCGCCGATGCAATCGCGCAGATGGCGCAAGACAGCGCATTGCGCGCGCGCTGTGGCGAGAGGGCACGCGACTGGGCAGACACCGTTGTTTCGCCCGAAACTATCGGCGCGCAGGCGCAGCAGCTTTACGCCCGCATCCTCCAAAGGGTCTAGGGCGTCCACCAAACAGATGGGCGCGATATCGGGAAGTTACGTTGTTCCGCGCGCGTCCCTGCCGGACAGTTAAAGCCAACAAATATCAGCGAACGGATGGGGAAACGTGCGCAAGAGCAATCATAAACATCCTAAACCGATGCCAGAGCCAAGCGTGCGCCACTATGTGGCGGGCGGCACAGAGCATGGCGGTGGGATCGGGCGCTTGATCGGCTATATTCTGGCATCGCAATCCAAAGGCCCCCACGACCACCGCGTCACCGACACGCGCGGGGTACGGTGGGACAAGCTGCGCTCGCCACCTGTTCTGTGGACCGCGATGGCCCTGATGCTCAAAGATCGCCTGCTGGCCCCCAGCCGCGTGCATCACCTGCATATCGCCGGGCGGGGCAGCACAATGCGAAAGCTGATCCTGGGCGGGTTGGCACGCAGTTTGGGATGCACCCATGTGCTGCATTTGCATGATTACGATTATGCCGCCGATTTTCTGCGCCGCCCGAATTGGCAAAGACGCGCGATCCGCACCCTGTTTCGTGGTGCCGATCGCGTCATCGTTCTAGGTGAGCGTGATCGCTCCACCGCAATGGATTTGCTGGGCGTGCCCCCGCGCAGTATCGGTGTGCTGCACAATGCCGTACCCGACCCGCAACGCGGCGCAAGCGACGATATCCCGCCCGATTCAGCCACCGCGAACGCCCCGGTCCACATCGTGTTTCTGGGGCAATTGGGGCCGCGCAAAGGTGTGCCGGAACTGCTGGAAGCTTTGGCGCAACCCTCCATGCAATCGTTGAACTGGTCAGCCGTGTTAGCGGGCGATGGTCCCGTGGATCACTACACCGCCGAGGCGGCGCGTCTGGGGGTGTCCGATCGTGTGACGCTGCCCGGCTGGCTGAGCAGTGCGCAGACCCGCGCGCTGTGCCAAAGCTCGGATATCTTAGTACTCCCCTCGCATGGCGAAGGCATGGCGATGGCCGTGCTTGAAGGCTTGGCGCATGGGCTTGCGGTGGTGACGACCCGCGTGGGGGCGCATGAAGAAATCCTACGCGATGACGAAACCTGCCTGTTCGTCCCCGTCGGTGACGTTTCGGCGCTGGCCAGCGCTCTGAGTGAGCTGATTTGCAATCCCGAGAAGCGCATGAAAATCGCGCAGGCGGGGCGGGAGCAATATCTGAATGCCCTGAGCATCGAAGCCTATGTTGGCAAGCTCGACGCCTTGCACAAATCTGTTTCGAAAGGCGCATTGCAAGGCGCGCCGACCCAGCGAGGAACGGCATGAACCAGATTCACCCTAATCGGCCCTCGCCCCTGACCTTCGCCGCCCCCGATCCTGCGCAACCGCGCGAGGCCGATTTCGACATGAGCGCGATGGTGCGGATGGTGCGGCGCAATGCCCGGTTCATTGCCGCGGTGACCGCCATTTTGACCGTTTTGGCACTGCCGTTCATCATTGCAATTGATCCGGTCTATCGCGCCCAAGCCCGATTTCTGATTCATCCGACACTGTCAATTGATACCACCACCGAAGCGACCGCCCCAGACCTCAGCGATGAGGTCGAACGCCTGCGCTCGCGCGCGATCGCCGATCAGGTCATCACCCAGTTTAATCTTGCAGCCCTTCCCGCGTTCAACCCACAAGCGAAGCCCCCCAGTGCGCTCAGACGGGCCTATACGGGGCTGAAATCGGCCCTGTTTGGCACCTCGCAAACCGCACGCCCCCTCGGCGTGCAAGAGCGCGTTCTGGCATCGTATTATCAGCATCTGTCCGTCTGGCATGAGACCAAAAGTCAGGTCGTGCAAATCAGCTTTAGCGCGCCCGATCCAAAGCTGGCAGCCGACGTACCAAACGCGATGGTCGGGATCTATCTGAAAGATCGCGAGGCCAAGTACCAACAACGCATCTCTGGCGCGCTTGAGCTGTTGGATACACAGATCGCGGCTCAGAAAACCAACGTCGCGCAGGCCGCGACCGAAGTGCAGACCTATCAAGAAGAAAGCGGCGTCACCTCGGTCGGGCGTGCGGAAACACTGGAGCAAAGCCGCATCGTTCTGGTCAATGAACAACTCTCCGATCTGCAGCGTCAAACATCGGAACTGCGTGGCAAGATTCGCTCGGTCGAAGCTGCGCTAGCAGGGCAGAGCGGGATCACCCAGGATGAGCCCGAGGAACTTAGCGATTTGCGAAAGGCCCTACAGTTGCGCAAACGCTCGCTGGCACAGCTGACGGCCAGCTATGGCGAGGCTTATGGCGGGGTCTTGGTGGAGCGCGCCCATATCGCCGAGATCGAAAACTCGATACGTGATGAGCTGACCTCGTGGGCGGCCTCTATGCGCGCCCAGCTTGGTCAGCTTGAGGATGAGCAAGCGACCCTGACCCAAAGCCGCGACAGATTGCAGGGAACATTGTCAAAAACCTCTGTGGCCGAATTGAAACTGATCAACCTGATCCGACGCGCGGATGCGCAGCGCACCATTCTGGACGGATATGAGGGGCAGCGCCGCCAGCTTGAGGCACGCTTGTCTCAGCCCGCGCTTGACCTTGAAATGATCGCCCCTGCAACGCCACCACTTTGGCCCGAAGGACGCGGGCGCAAGGTCTATCTGATCTTCACGATGCTGGCCTCGGGGCTATTTGCGCTGACCTTGGCGGGCGCGCGGGATTTGACCGATCGCACCGCGCGCTCGCATGTGCAATTTGACGACGACCCCAATCTCGTCGCTGTGGGGATGCTGCCAGCAGTGGCGCGTTGGGGCAAGGCGCAGGGCGAGGACAAGCATTTCAAGCTCGCGCTGAATTCTGCGATACGAACGATCGCTGCCCAAGAGGGCGGCACGCTGCCACGCAGCCTGATGATTACGCCCGTTCAGCCCCATGACGGGGCACGCTTTGTCGGCTATCGGCTGGCGCGCGAACTGGTTTCAAGCGGCCAAGGTGTGCTGCTTGTTGATACCGTCGGTCCGCATGAGCCTTGGTATCTCGAAAACCTGCCCGCTATTTTGCATCCCGACAAATCACACTCCGAGATCGGCCCAGAAGGTCTGGCCGAGCATCTGCGCGAGGGGCGCGATCTGAGCGAGCTGGTCGATTATGTGGGCGCAGGCGGGTTGCGCATCCTGCATCGCGGAAACGGGCCACTGCCGCCGCTTGAAGATGCGCAAGCCGTTCGCGCCATTTTGAAATATGCGTCTACGCACCGCTTGATGACGATCTTCATCTGCCCCCCCACGCTGACCAGCGCCTCGACGACGCGTATTGCCTCGGTGATGGAGCAAGTCTTGATGGTCATCCGCTGGGGACACTCCCCCCAAGACGCGGTGCGCGCGAGTGCACATCATTTGCAACTGGCAGGCGTTCAGCATGTGCTGAGCATCCTCAACCGCGTCGATGCACGCCGCCAGGCGCTCTATCCGTTCGGGGATGGCACCGCCTTCGCGCACGCGGCGCGCGCTGATGCGTGGTAGGCGCGCTATGATCCTAAGGGCTGCGCACTAGAGACGCACCAACTGCACCGCGATGCGCCGAAGCAAGCTTGGCTATTCGCGCGCTGCGCGATCCATCCGGTCCAGACAGCTTCTAAGCAGCCCCCCTCCCCGGCAAGCAGCGCACCTCACACGCGCGTTCAATGCCTGCCGCGCTATGCCCAAACGCTTAGCCGCGAAAGGCGCGGGCGAAATAGTCGGTGAGTGGCTTGACCAAATAGGCGAGCGGCGTGCGATCCTGAGTGCGGATGAACACCTCGACAGGCATGCCGGGGATCAAGGTTACTTCGTCGGGAAGCCGCTCCCGCTCATCCTCGCTCAGGGTGACTTCAACGCGATAATAGCTTGTCTTGGACCTTTCATCCTGAAACGCATCCGCCGAGATCTGCACGACTTTGCCCGTCAGTTCGGGCGTCGTCCGCCGATCAAGCGCCGAGAACCGCACGCGCACGTCCTGCCCGATGCGAATCTGGTCGATATGGTTTGGCGCTACCTGAGCATGGATCACCAAAGGCCGATCCTGCGGCACAATGTAAAGCAACGGCTCCGCCGGCTTCAGCACCGAGCGCGGGGCAAACACCTGCAACCCGTACACTACGCCCGAGACCGGCGCGACAATATCCAGCCGGTTGATCTGTTCGATCAAGGACAAACGCTGCTCACGCAGTTCCAATTCGCGATATTGCAAGTCTTGCAATGTCGTGTTGGTCTCTTCGCGCAAGCCCGATTGCAGCTTCAAAAGCTCGATATCTATTTCCGTCATGCGGCCTTCGGATTGCGCCTTTTGCGCCGTCAGCTCGCCAAGACTGCCCTGCAACCCGGCCTCTTCGCGCTGCAATGACAACACGCGCGAGGCCTGCGCCAGCCCTCTGTCCAAAAGCGATTGTTGATCTCTCAGTTCCGCAGCGATCAAGTCATTTTGCTGGCTCAGCGCGTTTTGCTGCGCCACGATTCCCTTGATCTGATCGGCGATCTGCGACTTGCGTTTCGTAAGCTGTGCGATCTCGTTTTTCTGAGTCTCGGCGCGCGCGGCCAGCAACCGCCTCTGCCCCTCCATCAAGCCTCGAATATCGGCATTTCCATTGGCGGCGCTCTCTAGCAGCGGATCGAAAGAGATCGTCGCGATCCCGTCGCGTTCAGCTTCCAATCGGCCACGGCGCGCCATCAGCTCAAACAGCTCGTTTTCCGTGATCAAGAGTTTGGAATTGAGTGTCGTCGGATCAAGGCGCAACAAAGTCTGCCCCGCCTTCACCAGTTGCCCCTCATCGACCAAAATTTCGGATACGACCCCGCCATCGGGATGCTGCACCACCTGACGGTTTTGATCGACCTCGATACGTCCGCTGGAAATCACCGCGCCTGCGATATTGGTAAATGCAGCCCAGCCACCGAACCCGCCAAGCAGCAGGATCAAACCAATAAGCCCGATCGCAATGGGCCAGCGTGCGGACCATGCCGTGTTCTGATCTTGCTCCATTATTTGATCCCTCCGGTGCCGACAGATTGCACGATCTTGCTGCGGTTCTGAACGACCTCGCGCAGTACTTCGTCTTTTGGCCCAAAGGCGCGCACGGCACCGTTTTCTAGCATCAGCAAAATGTTGCATTCCTTGATCGCGGCCGGGCGATGGGCCATGATCATCACGGATTTTCCAGCCTCTTTGAAGCCTCGGATCGCTGTGTTCACGGCGGCACTTCCCTCGCTATCAAGGTTGGAGTTGGGCTCATCGAGCACCAAGATCACTGGATCACCATACATCGCGCGCGCAAGCCCGATGCGCTGCATTTGCCCCCCCGACAACCGTCCTCCATTGGCAGACACCGGCGTATCATACCCCTGTGGCAGCTTGAGGATCATCTCATGCGCATCAGCCTTGACCGCCGCTGCAACGACGGCTGCGGGGTCCGGCACATCTGATAAGCGCGCGATATTTTCGGCAATCGTGCCCTCGAATAGCTGTACCCGCTGGGGCAAATAGCCGATGTGACGGCCCAGCATATGGGGCGAGAACTGATCCAGCGTCGCCCCATCCAGTCGGATCGTTCCCGAGCGCGGCCGCCACACTCCGGTGATCGCACGCGCCAGTGTGGACTTGCCAGACCCCGACGTGCCGATCACACCGATGGCCTGCCCCGGCTCGACCGTAAAGCTGACCGCTTTCAACACCGGCTCGCTTTCGCCGGGGGCCAAAATCGTCAGATTATTCACCTCCAGGCGGGCTTTCGGGCGGGGCAATTCGGTGCGCGCACCCTCGGGCGGGACTTGTTCAAGCAACATTTCCAAGCTGCTCCAGCCCTTGCGCGCGCGCTGTATCATTGCCCATTGGCCAACGATTTGCTCGACCGGGGCCAAGGCGCGCCCCAACAGAATAGAGGCCGCAATCATCGCGCCCGCCGTCATCTCGCCGCGCAACACCAGATAGGCGCCAAGCCCAAGCATGGCCGATTGCAAAAAGAGCCGAAACGTCTTGGTCGTGATGCTGAACGTACCGCCCAGATCAGAAGCCCGGATCTGCGCCCCCAGCGCACGCCGCCGGGCCTTGTGCCAGCGATCAAACGCGGCATCGCGCATCCCCATCGCCTGAACCATCTCGGCCTCGGCGCGAATCTGGTTGGCCATCACCCCGGCTTGCACCGCTGCCTGATTGGCGCGCCCAAGAGAACCGCTTGTGACGAACTGGTTAAGCAGCGCAACGACCACCAAGATCGCCCCGCCTATCAATGCGAGCATTCCAAGAAAGGGATGGAAAACCCAGATCCCCGCAAGGAACAGCGGCGTCCACGGCAGGTCGAACACGGCGGTCAGTACCGGCGAGGCGATCAAGCGCTGTACCGATTCCAGATCGGCCAGCCCGGTCGTAGTGCGCTCATCGGGCGCAATCGCGGATTTGCGCACCACTGCGTCAAACACCCGGCGATCAAGGCGCGATTGAAACCGCGCCCCTACCCGCCCCATGACGCGTCCACGCGCGTAATCGAGAAGCCCCATCATGCCATAAAGAAACGCCACCAGCCCCGTCAGGGCCACCAGCGTCTCGACGGAGCGACTGCCCAGCACCCGATCATAGACCTGCAACATATAAAGCGGCCCTGTCAGCATCAGAAGGTTCACGAAAACGCTGAACACCGCGACAAAGACGTAAAGGCGCCACGAGGCCCTGCGGGCCGCGCGCAGCTCGGCTCGACCGTGAGAGGGGACTAACTGTGTCATCGTGGTCTTACCTTCATTTAGCGGCGGATTAGGGGGATGGAATGATGGATTTGAAGCCTATCGCAAGGCTGGCGCTAGAC
>JAFGWK010000079.1 GCA_016937195.1 Paracoccaceae bacterium
CGCTGGTGCCGGAAGGGGCGGCTTGGGTGCTCGCGCTGCTGGTGCTTGCAACCTATGTGGCGCTTGTTTGGGTCGCGGCCAAGGTGCCTGATCTGGAACCCGATGATCCCACCTCCGAGATCGTCAAACTTCCCGAAGTGGCCAAAATCTACAAAGCCGGACTTTACTATCTGCTGCCCATCGTGGTGCTGGTCTACTTCCTGATGATTGAGCGTAAATCACCGGGGCTGTCAGCGTTCTGGGCCTCGTTCCTGCTGTTTGCCATCCTGCTGACGCAAAAGCCGCTCAAGGCGATGTTCCGTGGCCAAAGCGACACGGTGGCGCTGCTGCGTGAGGGGCTTTTTGATCTGATCGGGGGCATGATCGACGGGTCGCGCAATATGATCGGGATCGGTCTGGCAACCGCAACGGCGGGCATTATTGTGGGCACGGTTTCCCTGACCGGGATTGGTCAGGTCATGGCCGATTTCGTCGAGTTCCTGTCGGGCGGCAACCTGATCTTGATGCTGATCCTTGTGGCGATCCTGTCGCTCATTCTTGGCATGGGGCTGCCCACGACGGCCAACTACATCGTCGTCAGCTCGCTGATGGTCGGGGTGGTTGTGCATCTGGGCGCGCAATCGGGGCTCGTGGTGCCGCTGATCGCGGTCCACCTGTTCGTGTTCTATTTCGGGATTATGGCGGATGTGACGCCGCCTGTCGGATTGGCGAGCTTTGCCGCCGCGGCGATCTCGGGGGGGGATGCGATCAAAACGGGCTTCGTCGCGTTCTTTTATAGCCTGCGCACCGTCGCGCTGCCCTTCGTGTTCATCTTTAATACCGATCTGCTTTTGATTGATGTGACATGGTACAAGGCCATTGTGGTGTTCATCGTCGCAACGATCGGTATTCTCGTGTTCACGGCGGCAACGATGAACTTCTTCATCACCCGCTCGCGGATCTGGGAGACAGTGGCGCTGCTTCTGATCGCCTTTACCTTGTTCCGTCCCGGCTTCTTCATGGACAAGATCGAGGCCCCCTATCACGAAGTGCCCCCCGTGCAGATCTCTACGCAACTTGACAAAGCCCCGGTGGGCAAAGAGTTGCGATTGGTCTTCTCTGGGCCGGATTATGACACCGGAAAACCCAAGGATCTGACGGTTCTGGTCAAGGTGCCCGAAGGGGCGGATGGTCAGGCGCGCCTTGATGCGCTTGGGCTGTCCGTTACCGATCAGGACGGCAAGGCTGTGGCGGATGAGCCGATGTTTGGCTCGGAGTTGCAAAAGAAACTCAGCGGCTTTGATTTCTACGGGGATACGCCAGTCACGCTTTCGGCGGTGAAACTTCCCAATGAGCAAACGCCCAAGGAGTTGATGTTCATCCCTGCCTTCCTGTTGCTCGCCCTCATCGCCTTCTTGCAATATCGCCGGAAGGAAGATGATGACGCCACTCTTGCTCAAGGAGAACTGGCATGACCGATACGATATTGTGCGCAATCGACGTGAACCGCCCAGAACCAGAGCGCAAAGTTCTGGAATGGGCGGCGCGTCTGGCCGAGGTGGAAGGGGCGCAGTTGGATGTGATTACCGTCATTCCCGATTACGGAATGTCAGTCGTTGGCGGCTTCTTTTCAGGCGATCACACCGAAAAGGCGCGCGCGCATGCCCAAGAGCTCCTGCGATCCTATGTCGGCGAGATTTTGGGAGAGGAAATGAACGCCAAAGTGCGCCATCTCGTGGGTGTTGGCACTGCGTATCATGAGATTCTCTCGGTCGCCTCGAAAGATGCTGCAGACATGATCGTGCTGGGCGCGCATCGTCCTGATCTGAGCGATTATCTGCTTGGTCCTAACGCCGCACGGGTCGTGCGCCACTCGAACTGTTCGGTTCTTGTGGTGCGTTAAGCAATCGCTGCACAGAAGCGTGACGCCTGCCTTTTGGCGTCACGGCCGCTTCTCTCTGTTTGGCGTCTGATTTGGGGTGTGGGAACCTTTAGCCCACGCCGCGAGTTCACTTGGCAGACCGTAAACGAAAAGGGAGAGTGTCGATGTTTAGTATGCTTGGGGCGGCCATTGTCTTCATTTTGGATATTTGGGCCATTGTGTCGATCTTGGGATCTGGCGCGTCGACAGGGGGCAAAATCTTGTGGATCTTGCTGATCCTCATTCTGCCGGTGGTGGGTTTCATCATCTGGCTGATAGCCGGGCCGAAAAGTGGCAAACAAATCGTTTGATGCACAGCGAGCAGGGGCTTTGAAAGACAACGGGACGCGCTCTGAAATAGAGCGCGTCCCGTTTTTATGCATCGACCTGCAGCGCCTATAAGATCAATCGGGCAGGATACGCACGCCACCTTTGGCGGCTGAACTGGCCAGTAGCGCGTAGGCCTTAAGCGCGGTCGAAACGGCACGTTTGCGCGGCGCGGCAGGTTTCCACGGTAGCGGTCCCTTGGCGGCGCGACGGGCCTCTAGCGTTGCTTCATCCACGGCGAGGTTGATGGTGCGGCCGGGGATATCGATCTCGATCAGATCGCCAGTTTCCACCAGCCCGATCATTCCGCCTTCTTCGGCTTCGGGGCTGACATGGCCAATGGACAGACCCGAGGTCCCCCCCGAGAACCGCCCATCCGTCAGCAGCGCGCATTTCGCGCCCAACCCTTTGGATTTCAAGTAAGAGGTCGGATACAGCATCTCTTGCATGCCCGGCCCGCCGCGCGGCCCTTCATAGCGGATGACGACCACGTCGCCCTCGACAACCTTGCCTGTCAGAATGGCTGAAACTGCATCATCCTGGCTTTCAAACACCTTTGCAGGCCCCGAGAATTTCAGGATCGAGTCATCCACCCCCGCGGTCTTAACGATGCAGCCTTGCGTCGCGATATTGCCTGACAAAACCGCCAAGCCGCCGTCTTGCGAAAACGCGTTTTCTGCCGTGCGGATCACGCCAGTCTTGCGGTCGCGATCGGTCTCTTTGTAGCGGTTCTGCGTGGAAAACGCCTGTGTCGTGCGCACGCCGCCCGGGGCCGCGCGATAGAACGCATCGACGCCCGTATCATTGGCGACCATCACGTCCCATTTTGCCAATGCCTCGCCCATCGTGTCGGAATGCACGGTGCGGGCCTTGGAATGGATCAGGCCTGCGCGGTTCATCTCGCCCAAGATCCCCATGATGCCGCCAGCGCGATGGACGTCTTCCATATGCACGTCCTGCTTTGCTGGCGCGACCTTGCACAGCACCGGCACCTTGCGCGACAGCCGGTCGATATCGTCCATCGTGAAATCGACCTTGCCCTCATGCGCAATCGCCAGCAGGTGCAGCACGGTGTTGGTGGAGCCGCCCATCGCGATATCCAGACTCATCGCATTTTCAAACGCCTCGAACGTGGCGATCTCACGCGGCAGCAGCCCCTTTTCCTCGCCCTCGTAATGGCGCTTGGTAATGTCGACGATCTTGCGCCCAGCCTCAAGGAACAGTTCCTTACGGTCGGCATGGGTCGCCAACATCGAGCCATTGCCCGGTAGCGCCAGACCCAGCGCTTCGGCGAGACAGTTCATCGAGTTGGCGGTAAACATCCCCGAGCACGACCCGCAGGTCGGGCAGGCATTGGCCTCCATTTCGGCCACTTGCGCATCGGTGTATTTGTCATCGGCTGCGATCACCATCGCATCGACCAGATCGACGGCGCGCTCAAGATCATCAATCGTGACTTTACCTGCCTCCATGGGGCCGCCAGACACAAAGATCACCGGAATGTTTAGACGCATCGCCGCCATCATCATGCCGGGCGTGATCTTGTCGCAATTGGAGATGCAGACCATTGCATCGGCGCAGTGCGCATTAACCATGTATTCAACCGAATCCGCGATGATTTCGCGCGAGGGCAGCGAATAGAGCATCCCGTCATGGCCCATCGCGATGCCATCATCGACTGCGATGGTGTTGAACTCCTTGGCAACCCCGCCCGCGTTTTCGATTTCCCGCGCGACCATCTGCCCCAAATCTTTGAGGTGGACGTGACCGGGTACGAACTGAGTGAACGAGTTCACAACGGCGATGATCGGTTTTCCGAAATCGCCATCCGTCATGCCGGTGGCGCGCCAAAGGCCCCGCGCGCCTGCCATATTGCGCCCATGGGTGGATTTGCGGGAACGATAATAGGCCATGGATTTTTCCGTTTCTGTCGCGCCCGCGTGAGTGTGGGCAATTTCCTGTCGTAGCCTTCATTATAGCATGGGAAAAGCGTTGAACAGACCCCGACA
>JAFGWK010000080.1 GCA_016937195.1 Paracoccaceae bacterium
GACCGTTCTGGCCGAAGGGATCGAAGAGCATAACACCCGTGAGGGTCGCCGTTCTGAGGTCGCCTTTGGCCGTAGCTTTGCCGAGGTTTTCGACGCCTCTTATCAGAACGCACCGATCCGCAAGGCAACAGAGGCGCAGCGTCGTTTGTGGTTGTTGGGGGCTGAGGGCCTTCGCGGCGACAGCAAGACAGGCATGGTGCGCTTTCAGGGCAATGAATATTGGTCGCCTTGGATGTCGCAGATTGCAGGCGAGCGGGTGATTGCGCGGTTTGATCCTGCGGCTTTGTGGGATGGGTTGCACATCTATTCCGCCGAGAATGAGTATCTCGGTCAGGCCGCCTGCAAGCTCAAAGCCGGGTTCTTCGATATCGAGGAAGCCCGTGCGCATTCCAAGGCGCGTCGCACATGGCTCAATGCCGAGAAAGCCGCCCTTACCGCGCATCGTCGCCTGAAAGCGGCAGAGGTCGGCAATGCTCTGAACGAGGTCGAAGACATTGCGCCGATCAGCAGTGTCGAGGCAAAGGTCGTGCGTCCCGTGTTTCGCAAGGCAGAGGCCCCGGCACCAGCGCCGGAGCGGCCCGACGTTGATGCGGCGCAAGCCGATATCGTCGCCGATCTCGCCAGCCGTCGCCCCGTCAAGATAGCCGATGAGAGTGCGCGCGAACGCTTCAAGCGCGCGCTGGATCTGGAGCGCATTGAGCAGGACGGCGGGTCAATCACGCCAGACCAGCAACGCTGGCTGTCGAGCTACCAGCACACACCAGAGTATTCCGCCGAGCGGCTGCTTTGGGAGGATTTCGGAGACGCAATGTTCCGATGAGAAAACCGCCGCAGGCTGGCAGGCCATACGACGGTTAATTTTGAAAACGATGGAGAATACTGTGGCAGAAGATACAGGACTTTACAATAGCGTGGCCCCACTGCGCAACGTGGCGGCCCTCGTGGCGCTGATCGATCGTGTGCAAAAGCGCGCTGTCGGGTTGCCCGGAATGGCGACATTTTACGGCCCATCTGGCTATGGGAAAACCACAGCCAGCGTCTATGCGGCCAACCGGTTTCAAGCCTATCAGGTGCAGGTCAAGAGCGTGTGGACCGGTCGCAAGTTTTGCGAGGCAATCCTGACCGATCTGGGGGTGCAGCCGCGCCGCACCATCGCCGATATGGTCGATCAGATTTCCGAGGAGCTGGCGCGCACCGGACGCCCACTGTTGATCGACGAGGCCGATCATCTGGTGGCGCGCAACATGATCGAGATCGTGCGCGATATCTATGAGAGTTCGGGCGCAGCCGTGATCCTGATTGGTGAGGAATTGCTGCCCCAGAAGCTGCAGAAATGGGAGCGTGTGCATGGTCGCATGCTTGACTGGGTAGGCGCTGAGCCCGGCTGTCTGGCAGATGTTAGCCACCTTGCACCGATCTATTGCCGTGGCGTCGATCTAGGAGACGAGCTGAAGCAATACCTGCTGAACGTTTCTCAGCGCTCGATCCGCCGGATCTGCATCAACCTCGAGCGCGTGCGCGAGTTCGCCGCGACGCGGGGCCTTGATCGGGTCGAGATGGCCGATTGGGGTAAAGCGGATTTCTTCACCGGTGAGGCCCCTGCGCCTCGGAGGAAGCTGGCATGAAGTCTGGACGTCACTCCACCGAAGAACTGTCAGCAGCCTTTCTCTATGTCGTCGATCGCGAAGAGTTCGGTGTCGAGGATCTGATCGACGGGTCTGGTGTCGCGCGGGCTACCGCATCGCGCTACCTGCGCGCTTGGTGCCGGGCAGGTCTCGCTGTGGTCGTTTCCAAGCATGGCAACGTTAGTCGCTACGCAGTTACCTCATTCGCGCGCGGCTTGGTTCGGGCACGTTTGGCGCGCCGCCAGATGCTTGAGGATCGCTGTACGGCAATCGAAGATCAGCTTTGGCGCGCCATGCGTATGATGCGGGAGTTTTCCCCGCTCGATCTGGCGGCTTGCAGCGATAAAATCAGCGAGGATCAGGCGCGCGGATATTGTCAGGCACTGCTGGAGGCGGGTTACCTGCGGATCGTGCGCAAGGAAGAACCAGGTCTAAGGTCTGGCTTCTATCGGCTGATCCGCAATACCGGCCCAAAGCCCCCTCGCGAACGCCGCGTGCGTGCCATCTATGACGACAATATGGGCGAGTTTGTTCGCGTGATGGGAGAGGTAGCATGAACACAGCTATCGAAATCGCACGCGCTCATTGGGGCGAGGATATGCCCCAGTGGATCGCAGACCTTGCGCGCGAATGTGAGGCTACCAGTCAGAATAAGGTCGCCCTGCGTCTTGGCCGCTCCGCAGCACTGATTTCACAGGTGCTGCGGGCCAAGTATCCCGGTGATCTTGAGGCCGTTGAAGAGCTGTTTAACGGTGCCTTCAACGCGGTCACTGTCGAGTGTCCGGCACTGGGAATGCTGCCTGCGAACGAATGCCGCCACTGGCGTGAAAAGTCCCGCCGCTTTGTGAACGTGAACAGCCTACGCGTGCGCATGTATCGCGCATGCTCGAGCTGCCCGCGCAATCGTAAGGAGGGCTAATCGCGATGCTTAACGCTGCAACCATTTTGGATGAAGTCGCGAAATATCGCGGTATCGCCCGCTCTGATATCAAGTCGCGCAACCTTAATACGAATGTGGTCATGGCGCGGCATGAGGCGCTCGCGGCAACGCGGGAACTGACGACGTTGTCGCTGGCTCAGATCGCCCGCGTATTTGATGGGCGCGACCATACCTGTGTCGTCAACTCCGTGGCGCGGGTCAAAGAGCTGCGCGCAAGCAAGCCTGAGTTCCGCGAAGCAAATGATCTCCTGATGGATCATCTGCGCAGCCTGTTAGGGGATAATCAGAGAGCGCCGAAATCGACCAGCGGGCCTACTGATATCGCCAAACTGGCCCTTCGCGATCCCCATAGTGTTGGTGCCTCTGACATTCAGGCGCTTGGGGCAACGCTGTTAATCGCTGCCAGCCTGATTGCGGACGAGATGCTGATGGATGATGAGGTCCGGCTGTCGATTTCGGCGATCTTGCGCGGCCCTCGCGAAATGGAGGCCCGCCATGGCTGATGCAATCTCCCGTCTTACCCGCGACGAACTCGTGACCCGCGCCGCACGCGCCTTGGGCAAGGTCGACCTGCTCGGTGCGCGCGGCATCACCCTCGTTAATGCAGAGGAGATTGAGGCGATGTCCGGTCTGCTCGCAGTGATGGGACTTGTCCCGATCTACCCCGGCACGCCCGTGCCGGAAACGTTGTTCATCACCCCCCAGAAGGAAACCTGACCATGTCTGACTTCACCCCCGCCGCCGTGCCGAGCGGCATCACCGAAATCAACGGCAAGTCCTATATGCAGGATGCGAAAGGCGCTTTGGTACCGGTCGAGCTGATCAAGCCCCAGCACCTGCTGGAAGACGAGACCACGCGTAAGGTCTTGGGCTTTGCGCTGGCTCTCTCTGACCAGGTGACCCGCTTCAAGGAACACACCTTCGAGGATCTCGGCGCATTCGATGCCATCCTTGATCAGCAATACGGGCTGACCAAGGGCGGCAAAAAGGGTAACCGCACCTATCAGACCTATGACGGGCTGATGAAAGTCGAGGTGCGTGTCGCTGATCTGATGGATTTCGGGCCCGAGCTGCAGACCGGAAAGGTGCTGCTGGATGAATGCCTGAACGATTGGTCGTCTGACGCCCGCCCCGAGGTCCGCGCGCTGATTACCAAGACCTTCAACACCGACAAGGAAGGTCAGGTGAACCGCGCGCTGTTGTTCGTGATGCTCAGCCTTGATGTCGAGGACGCACGCTGGAACCGCGCCATGGATGCCTTCCGCGAGGCAATCCGGATCGTTGGCTCGAAAACCTATTACCGCATCCAGATGCGTGATGCCGTCGACGCCGAGTGGAAGACGGTCACGATTGATCTGGCCAAGGCGTGAGGGAGGGGTGAGATGAGCACGACGATGACCATCTATTCCTCTGTCAGCGGTGACGAATTTGCTGAGGCAATGCAGTGCGACGACGAGTTTGCTGCGGCGGTTATCAGCGGCTTTGTGTCCTGTGTGGAGCCGGAACAGATCGCATGGGCTATGCCCGAAGATGCGGTTGGCGGGTTGCTATCCTTCGCGCAGCGCCTTGCAAAGGCTTACGAACAGGGAGAGGCCGCCGATTTGCCCGGAGAGGTAGCTGAATGAGCCGCCGCAATCTCCAACGCCTGATCCATGTCGGGGCCAAGCAGCTTGGTATCGACAGCGCCACGCGTCATGACCTGCAATTGCGGGTCGTGGGCAAGGCCTCGATGGCCGATATGACCGACAGCGAGCTGCGCGCACTGGCCGCTGAAATGAAGCGCATGGGCTTCAAGGCCGATGCGCAGGGTCGCCGCCCGCCAGCCCGCCGCGCCGATATCCGCTTTTGCCATGTGATGTGGCGGCTGCTGAACGAGGCCGGTGCCGCCAAGGTCGCGGGCGCAAAGGGGCTGAATGCCTTTATCCGTGCGCGCTTCGAGAAAACTTGGGGCCATGTGCCGATCGACATCGATACGATGACCGAGTGGGAGCAGATCAAGGACGTGGTCGAGGCGCTGAAATCGTGGTGCGCCCGTGAAGGGATCGATTTGAGCCAATGAGCAAGCATCCCCGCATCACAGATCATGCCGTGATCCGCTACCTCGAACGGGTGAAGGGCATCGACATGGACGCTCTGCGTCACGAGATCGGGCAGCTGGTTGCGCGCGGTTACGTGCAAGGTGCGTGCGGGGTTCGGGTGTCTGGGTTCAACTATCGCATCGAGAACGGTGTTGTCGTGACCGTCTTGCAAGAGAGCCGTCATGATCACCGCCACGGACGCCGCACGCGCGCCAAGCATGAAAGGGACGATCTATGACCGCGTTTCCCGGTGTCGCAGGCGAAATCGAGCAGCTGATCGGCGCAGAACGCACTGCCGATCTGCTGAAGCGATGGGGCGGGTGTCAGATCTCTATCCCGGTCAAGGCGGCTGGGTCAAAGCTGGCTGAGGTGGTTGGCGAGGATGCGGCCGAGATCATCATTAAGGAGATCGGAGCGGGCAAGCTAACCCTGCCTTGCGGTTCAATCCGAGGGATGAAGCGCATTCAGGCAGAGACCAAAGCGGCGGCGCTGGCAGCATTGAACCGGGGCGCATCTCTTGAACAGGTTGCACTTGATCATGGGTTGCACACGCGCACCGTTTCAAACTACCGCGCGGAGCTGAAATCTGAGGCCGATGCGGCGCAGATGAAACTGCCGTTTGACAGGGACTAGGTTCTGCGGCGATAGTAGCGATCAACTTGAATAGCGACTGCAACGGGGCTGCCAATGGGCGGCCCCGAATGCATTCAAGGGCGAGCTTGCGCGCCTGATTTGCGATTGTCCGGAAAAGCCATTTTCCCGGAGATCGCCAGAAATGCAGACATCTTCCAAAGGCGTTGCTGCCCTTGAGTTCGAAGAGGGCGTCGTGCTGCGCGCCTATCGTGATCCGGTGGGGGTCTGGACGATTGGCGCGGGTATTACCTCGGCTGCGGGAGTCGGTAAGGTTGGACCCGGCATGGTGATCACCGCGAAAGCGGCGAAATCTATGCTCGCCCAGGCGCTCAACAAGAATTACGAGCCTGCGGTCGGTGGGGCGATGCCCGGCGCCAAGCAAAATGAATTTGACGCAGGCGTGCTGTTCCACTGGAACACGGGCGCAATCGGTCGGGCAAGCTGGGTGGCTCTCTGGCGTGCCCACGCTACCCCTTCGGCCATCGCTGCAAAGTTTCGGCTGTGGAATAAGGGCGGCGGAAAAGTGCTGCCCGGTCTGGTCAAGCGCCGTAACCGCGAGCTGCATATCCTGCTTGATGGTGTCTATCCCGTTCAGGGCGCAGAGGCCACGAACCCCTCGGTCTCGATCGCGCGCTGGGTCGTGCCGATGGACGTGGTCGAAAAGGCTAAGGCATTGGGTGAGCTTCGCAAGCTTGGTTACAAGGTCGGCGCATCGAACACGACTATTCCTGCTTCGGAAATCCGCCGCTTCCAGAGCGATCACGGCCTGACGCAGGATGGAAAAATCGGGCGTGCGACGCTGAGCACACTGCAACGCCGAATTGATGCGGCCAAGAAAGCCGTTCCCGCCGTTGGCGCGCCAGCTGCTGGCGCATCCACGATGGCCCCGGCTGCAGGCAGCGAGAACAACATTGCCGAGCAGATGACCGGCATTCCCCATCTCGATCTGATCCTGTTTGGCGCAGGGCTCGCCTTTGCTGCGTGGGTCGCATGGCAATACCGCGATGCGATTGCCGCCAAGATAAACGCCCGCGCGCCCCGGTTCGCGGCCTTCCTTCGGAGCTTCTAATATGGGCGCGCTCGCAACCCTCGCCGGATCGGCCGGCATGCAAATCATCGAACAGATCCTATCGCGCAAGCTGGGCGACACTGGCGGGCAGCTTGCCACTCAGGTACTCGCCGAGATTGCCAAGCGCGCAGGCATTCCGGTCGAGCAGCTCGATCAGGCCGCGCAAGACAACCCAAAGCAAGTGATCGATGCGATGCGTGCTACCGAGCAGATGAGCCCCGAGGTCGTGGCGCTCTATGCGTCGGGCCTGCAATTGCAGATGGCCCAGCTAGAAGCCGAGCAGACCGAACCGCTTTGGATGCGCGCATGGCGGCCGGGCGGGATGTATCTGATTTTCTTCCTCTGGGTTTGGAATGCGGTGATACTGCATGTCGCCAATGCGATCTGGAAGACCGCGCTGCCACCGATGCCCTTTGATCAGCTGATGCAGTTCACCGGCGTCTTCCTTGGCCTCTACATGGGTGGTCACACCATCAAGGACGCGATGGCGAAATGGTCGGGGGCCGCGAAGTAATGCAGGCACTCTTCGACTTTGATGCCACCGTCAGCTTGTCACTGGTGTTTGCGATGGCCTCGGCCATCTTTTCGTGGTGGCGCACCCGCGAAGCCGCCAGTGCCAAGGTGATTGCACGGACCGATGCCAAGATCGAAGGGGTCAAAACCAGCCTGACAGGTCTTGATATGAGACTGACCCAAGCTGAGCACGACCTCGCAACCATGCCAGGATCGAAGGAGCTGAATGCTCTGACGCTCGCCTTGACAGAGGTTCGTGGCGAGTTGCGCACAATGAACGCTGTCATCAACGGCCAGAGCCAGATCATGGAGCGCATCGAAAGTAGCGTTAGCCGCCATGAAGATCACCTGCGAACTCACGGATAGAGACATGAACGATTATATGAAAACGCTCAACAAACACCGCCGCCTTGCGATCCTGCGCCACTTGGCAGAGATCCCTGAATATACTGGCAACGCATCGATCCTTCAGGACGTGCTCATGGGCCTTGGGCTGTCGGCATCGCGTGCGCAGATTGTCACCGAGCTGAGCTGGCTGCGCGAAAATGGCCTCGTCGAATTTGATCCCAATGCGGATTTCGTAGTCGTGACGGCGACTGTGCGCGGCGTCGAGATCGCGCGCGGCCTCGCCACCCATCCCGAAATCCAGCGCCCCAGCCCGAAGGTGTAATATGCCACCTCCCCGCAAGGTCGATCTACTGCCCGATGAGCTAAAGGACTGGCTGAAATCTGCGCTGAGAGAGCGTGGCTTTGGCGATTATGAAGCCTTGGCAGAGGATTTGAACTTTCGCCTCGAAGAGGCCGGTCAGGAGCTGCGCATCCAGAAATCTGCGCTGCACGCTTATGGCGCGGAATACCGCGAGTTTGTGAAGTACCAGGAAGAAGCCAGCGCCTGGGCGGTAGGCTGGATGCAGGAGAACGGTCTCAATGAAGAGGCCAAGCGCCACAACGTGCTGTTCCAGATGATCACCACGCTCGCCTTCAAGGTGATGCAGGCGCAGATGACCAAGACCGGTGAGGAGATCGACCCGAAGGAGTTGCACTTCCTTGGCCGGATGCTCAAGGACGTCATGGCATCCAGCGGGCTGCGTGAGAAGCTGATCGATGATGATCGCAAGACGCAAGCCGCTAAGCTCGATGCGGCTGTCGATGCGGGCGATATCGACGCAGACGCCGCCGCCAAGGCCCGCAAGATCATGGGGTTCGCATGATAGCGCACAAACATCAGCGCGATCATGACTTGGGCATGCTGATCCTCACGGCACAGGCCCATTACAGCCAAGCGCGTTGGTGGGTTCTGGCCGCAGCATGGGCCTTTGGCAAGCACCGCATCGTGCGCCACTTGGGTCGGGAGGGGCGCATCGCGTTCTGGCGCGGCGCGCCCTACCTGCTCAGCTTTCGGGAGATTGCATGATGGCAACTCCGGCTGAGGCGGCAAATTTCCTGATTTCGCAAAACGGCCAATATCGCCTCCACCACAATAATGAGGCGAAGAATGGCTAAACCCGTCATCAACTTTCTACCCTATCAGCGCGCTTGGGTCGAGGACGACAGCCGCTTCAAGATCGGCATGATGTCGCGCCAGATCGGCAAGACCTTCTCAACAGGCGGCGAATGCGTCGATGATTGCTTTACCGCTTGGGCCGAGGGGCGCCGCGCCCGCTGGGTGATCCTGTCGCGTGGCGAACGTCAGGCCGCCGAGGCAATGACCGAGGTGATCAAGCCGTTCACCAAGGCGTTTTACGAGGTCTATAATACCCTCGTTAAAGGGGGCGAACCGCGCTTTGAGGAAAGCGAATTCCGCGCGCCCCAATCCAAGGGGCCCGACGCTGTCTACAAGGCGCTCGAGGTGATCTTTCCCAATGGCTCACGTATCACCGCCCTGCCTGCGAACCCCGACACCGCACGCGGGTTTTCGGCTAATGTGATCCTCGACGAATTCGCCTTCCATGCGAAGTCGCGCGAGATCTGGGGCGCGCTCTTTCCCGTGATCTCGAAAGGCGGGCTCAAGCTGCGCGTGATCTCAACCCCCAACGGCAAGGGCAACAAGTTTTTCGAGCTGATGACCGCAGAGGAGACGGCCTGGTCGCGCCATGTCGTCGATATCTATGAGGCTGTGCGACAAGGCCTCGATCGAAACATCGAAGAGCTGCGCGCAGGCATGGCTGACGAAGATCTGTGGGCGCAGGAATACGAGCTGAAATGGCTCGATGAGGCGAGTGCGTGGCTGGATTACGATCTGATCGGCAGTTGCGAACACCCGGCGGCTGGCTTGCCCGCGCTTTACCAGGGCGGCCCATGTTTCGTGGGGGTCGATATCGCAGCGCGCAATGACCTCTTTGTCATCTGGGTGATGGAGGCTGTGGGCGATGTGCTGTGGACGCGCGAAGTCATCACGCGGCGGCGCGCCTCGTTCTTCGAACAAGATCAGCTGCTGGCCGATGTCTTCGCGCGTTACCGCGTCGTGCGCTGTCGGATCGACCAGACCGGCATGGGCGAAAAGCCGGTCGAAGATGCCAAGCGTGCGCATGGCGAAAGCCGCGTCGAGGGCGTTTTGTTCTCAACCGTATCAAAGCTGGCTCTGGCAACAGCACTCAAAGAAGCGATGCAGGATCGCAAGGCACGCATCCCGGCGGGCGATGTGAAGCTGCGCGCCGATTTGCATGCGATCAAAAGTCAGGTCGGCGTGACGGGCACGCGGCGTCTGATTGCCGATGGCGAGAGCGATGGTCACGCTGACCGGTTTTGGGCCGGTGCACTGGCAGTATCTGCCGCTGAGGTCGGTTATCAGCCCTACGACTATCAAAGCGTGCCGCGCCACGGCGGCGATGATTTCGACCGCGATATTCGGCTGACCGCAGGGTTCAGCGCCGGAAAAGGAGTTTGGTGATGGCTCAATTGCTTGATCAATATGGAAACCCAGTGCGCACGCAGGCATTGACGCGCCCGCAAGCCGAACCCGGTTTGACCGGCATTCGACAAGCATGGTCTGGCACGGTGGCCTCTGGGCTGACGCCCGCCCAGCTGGCTGGCATCCTGCGCGCTTGTGACGAGGGCGATCTGGAACAGTATCTGATCCTCGCCGAAGAGATGGAAGAGCGCGATCCGCACTATCAATCGGTGCTCGGGATCCGCAAGCGGGTGATCTCTGGCGTTGCGCCGACGGTCAAGGCAGCCGCTGATAGCGCCCAGGATAAGAAGATCGCCGAGGCGGTCCGCGCCGAAATCGCTGAGCATGACGGGTTCTCGGACCTGATTGAGGACATGCTGGATGCACTGGGAAAAGGCTTCTCGGTGATCGAAATCGATTGGGCTCGCTCCGCGTCACGTTGGAAGCCAGATGAATTCCTGCATCGCGATCCGCGTTTCTTCCAGTTTGATCGCGACACCGGGCGCGAATTGCGCCTGCGAGATGAGGCCAACCCGGCAGACGGGATTGCGCTGGAGCCATTCAAGTTCATCACGCATTTTGCCAAGCTCAAGAGCGGCATGCCGTTTCGGGCAGGCCTCGCCCGGCTCGTGGCGTTCGGCTGGATGTGCAAGTCGTATACGCTCAAAGACTGGATGGCCTTCATCGAGACCTACGGCTTGCCTTTGCGCATTGGGCGCTATGATGGTCAGGCAACGTCGCAGGATGTGCAGACGCTGTTTCGCGCGGTCGCCAATATCGGCACCGATGCTGCCGCTGTGATTCCTGACAGCATGAAAATCGAGTTTGTCGACGGACCCAGCACGACAAGTGATAAGATTTTCGAAAACCTCGCGCGCTATATCGATGAGCAAACCTCGAAAGCAGTGCTGGGTCAAACCATGACCTCGGATAATGGTTCCTCGCAAGCACAGGCCAATGTCCACAACGAGGTACGCCACGATATCGCCTCGGCCGATGCCACGGCGGTTACCAAGCGGCTCAGCCGTGATCTGGTGAAGCCGTTCGTCGATCTGAACTTTGGTGTCCAAGACGCCTACCCGAAGATCCTGATCGAGATCGCCGAGCCTGAAGATACCAAGGCCATCATTGAGGGTGCAGTATCGTTGATGTCACAAGGCGTGCGCTTCAAGGCGAGCGAGCTACGCGGCAAGCTGAAGTTCACCGACCCTGTCGAGGGAGACGAGGTGGCAAGCGGCGTGCCCGCCGCGCCATCGACCGCGCGCAATCACGCATTGGCGCTCAACCAGCAAGCGCCCGCAAGCGATCCGATAGATGAGATCGAGGCCGAGATGATGGCCGATTGGCAGGAGGTTGCCGACGGCATGCTTAGCGCGATCGAGACGGCGCTCGAGGATGCGGGTAGCTATGAAGACCTGCTGGCAAAGCTGCCTGAAACGATCAAGCACATGCCCACGGCGCTCGTCGTCGACACGCTTGTAAAGGGTATGTTTAAGGCGCGTGTAACGGGGGATCAGAAAGATGGCTAAAGGCCAGATGACGATGCCTGAGCAGATCCTCGCTTGGCCCAGCTTCGTGGGTGAGGGTCAGGCGCAGACGGGACATTGGGCGGGGCACGGCCGCGCAGCGCCAGATGAGCACACTGTCTATCTTCGCCAACGCGCAGCGGTCACCGGGTCAAGCCCTATCCTGAAGCACTTTGCTTACGAGCATCTGCCGCCCCATCTGAAGGGGGTATCGGAGCCGATATGCGCGCTCGCCCATGAGTTGGACGCGCGCCTGCCCAATGGGCCCGAGAAGAGCGCAGGGCTGCGCAAACTCCTCGAAGCTAAGGACTGCTTCGTCCGCGCCAAGCTTGAGCAAGGGTGACATGACCGACTTCCCCGACCGCCCCGGCTATTCCTTCGACCCCGGCCCCCCGCCCGAGGCCTCACGCTTTCTGCGCAACAAAGGTATGCGTCCGGCCTTCTCCTGGGCAGATGTTGAACCGGAAGAGCATGCCGTGGCTTTCACCGTGGCCAAGGCCATGGATCTCGATGTGCTCGAGGCGATCCGGGGTGAGGTGCAAAAGGCGCTCGACGAAGGCCTTCCGCTCGCCACGTTCAAGAAGAACTTCCGGGCCAACCCGGCGCTCAGCCAATGGTGGGGCAAGCGCGAGATGGTAGATCCGGTGACGGGCGAGCTGATCGAGGCGCAGCTCGGCAGCCCCCGCCGCCTGAAGACGATCTACAATGCCAACCTGCGCTCGGCGCGCGCCGCCGGGCAATGGGAGCGCATCGAGCGCACGCGCAGCGCCTTCCCTTATCTGGAATATCGCCTCGGCCCATCTGAGCATCACCGGGTCCATCATCAGGACAAGGCCGGGATGATCCTCCCTGTCGAAAGCGCGTTCTGGGATGAGTGGATGCCGCCCAACGGCTGGGGCTGCAAGTGCTGGGTGCGTCAGGTGACCAAGCGCGAGGCCGCACGGCGCGGGATCTCCACTACGCCCGATGTGCCAGATCGTGTTTGGACGAATGAGCGCACAGGAGAGAAAGCAATCGTGCCCGAAGGGATCGATCCCGGCTGGCAGCGCAATCCCGGCAAGTTGCGGCGCGAGGCGATGGAGGGCATGTTGCGCGGGAAGCTGGAAAGCGCGCCCGCCAATGTCCAGGCGGCAGCCCTGCGCGACATCGCGACGAGCTGGCGCACCCAGCGCATTCTAAGCGAGGGCGCGCCCGGTATTGCCACGGTCGCGGCAGTGCCCAGTCAGCTCTCTCAGCATCTGGACGCTTCGACCAATCTGGTCGCGATCTCACGCGACACCGCAGACAAGCAACTACGCCGACATCCAGAAGTGCTGACCAATGACTACGCAAAGCTTGCCGATCTGATGCTCGAGGGAAAAGTATTGCTGCAAGACAAACGCAATCTGGTCTTTCTCAGCCATGATGAGTTGCCATGGATTGCCGTGATCAAGCGGACCATCAAAGGGGACGAATTGTTTCTCACAACCTTCTATCGCGCCAGCTCGAGCCGGTATGTACGCCGATTGATCGCGCGCGGGACGGTGGTGCGGGAGTGATGCGCCCGGAGGGACGTCACACCCCTCGCGACCCTAGGCCGGTTAGACGGGCAACTTGGCTCGGGCGCTTCCCAAATATGTCGGTTTGGGATGCGCAATGCAAGATCGGGGTCTAGGTATGGGCGAAATGCGGCCTCAGAGCGCCGTTAAATACCCATTAAAGGGCCTTGCGCCCATTGCGCGCCCCGTCATAGCCTAGCCATGCCTCCTGAACGCAGAGCGGAAAAACTTTCCCCGAATGCATTCAAGGGCGATTAACCCCGCGCGAGCCGGCACATTCGGCTCCATGGTGACACATCCTCTTCCCTCCCTCGTTGGCCTCGCGCTCAACTTCGAAACCGGCTCTGCCCCGGACTGGGTTCAGCTGATCCCGGCTGGTCCGCAGGTTGTTGGCCGCGACGGTCGCGCTTGGGCGATGCCCGATGCGCAGGCCGTGGCGGACCGCTTCGATCCGGCCAAGGAGCCCCAGATTGATCTGGAGCATTCCTCGCAGCTGCTTGCACCCAATGGCATGCCCGCCCCGGCAGTGGGCTGGGTCAAACAGCTTGAGGTTCGCGAGGGAGCGATCTGGGGACGTGTCGAATGGAATGCGGAGGGGGCTGCGGCCATCACCAGCCGCGCCTACCGCTACTTGAGTCCGGTGTTCACCTTCTCGAAAGGGTCGCACGAAATCCAACGGATCGTGAGTGTCGGGCTCACCAATTCCCCCAATCTTGAAATGGCCGCGCTGAACTCGGCCGAGCAAAAGGAGACTGCCGAAATGGTGGACCCCACTATCCTCGAGGCGCTTGGCCTCAAACCGACCGCTGACACGGCAGCCGCTGTGTTGGCGATCAATGCCATGAAGGACGAGCATCAAACAGCTCTGAACTCTGTCAAAGCTGGCCCCGATCCGGAGAAGTTCATCCCCATCGCAGATCACCAGCTCGCGCTGAACCGGATCGCGGAATTCGAAGAGGGTGAAAAGACCCGTGCCGAGACCGAGATCGGCGAAGCCGTCGATGCTGCCATCGCGGCGGGCAAGATCGCGCCCAGCTCGAAGGACTTCCACCTTGCGGCATGTCGCGCTGAGGGTGGGCTTGAGCGGTTCCAGGCCTTTATCGGGGCTGCCCCGGTGATCGCTGGCAAGTCCGATCTCGACACCAAGAAGCCGGGTGCTGTTCTGACGGCGCTCAATGCCGAGGAGAAGGCCGCAGCTCTCGCGCTGGGGATCTCCGAGGAAGATTACGCCACGGCGAAACAGGAGTAACCCCAGATGATCGTCACCGCCGCTTCCGTCGCAGCGCTCCAGATCGGCTTCAAGAAGTCGTTTCAGGATGCGTTCAACGCGACCCGCCCGACCAGCGACTACACCAAGGTCGCAACCGTTGTGAATTCCACGTCCAAATCCGAGACCTATGGCTGGCTCGGCAAGTTCCCCAAGATGCGGGAATGGGTTGGCGACCGCATCGTCAAGGACATGGAGGCCTTCGGCTACACCATCGTCAATAAGGATTTCGAGGCCACCATTGGTGTCGACCGCAACGACATCGAGGACGACAACCTTGGCGTCTATGCCCCGCTCTTTGCCGAGATGGGCCTGTCGGCTGCACAACAGCCCGATGACCTGATCTTCTCGCTGCTCAAGGCGGGTGCTGCGACGACCTGCTATGACGGGCAGTATTTCTTCGACACCGATCACCCGTCCTTTGATGAGGCCGGCGCGGCGACCACTGTCGCAAATATCGACAGCTCGGGTGGCACCAATCCCTACTGGTATCTGCTCGACACCTCGCGTCCGCTCAAGCCGCTGATCTTCCAGGAGCGCAAAAAAGCGCAGTTCGTTTCGAAAACCGATCCGAACACCAGCGACACGGTCTTCACCTCTAAGAAGTTCCTCTACGGTGCAGATGCACGTTCGAACGCTGGCTTCGGGTTCTGGCAAATGGCCTATGCCTCCAATGTTGCGTTGAACGGCGACAATCTGGATGCAGCCATCGAGGCGATGCGCAGCTTGCGTGATATCAACGGTCGCCCGCTGGGCATCAAGCCGACGATGCTGGTGGTTGGTCCGAAGCTGCGCTCGGCTGCGAACAAGGCCGTCAAGGTCATGTTGGGCGATGGCGGCGCTTCGAACGCGAACTACAACGCGGTCGAAGTGCTCGACACCGATTGGGTGGCATGATGGGGGGGCTTTTGAAAGTCGCCGCGATCGCCCCGGCCGGGTTCTGGCGCGCCTCGCAGTTCTGGCCGCATGAGGGCGTCACCGTGGATCCCGATGATCTGGATGATGGTGTGCTTGAGCGTCTCGAAGCCGAGCCGATGCTGCGCATCACACCACTTGAGGCGGGTGAGCAACCCGGTTCTCTGGATGATGGGCAGCTTGTCGAGGCCATCAAGGGCGTGATTGCAACGCTTGAGGCTGGCGATTTCGGCAAGGACGGATCGCCAAAACTGGCTGCGATCAAAGAGCGTCTGCCCGATGAGAAAGATCGCCTCACCGCCGAGTTGCGCGATCAGGTCTGGGCCACGATCAAGCCTGCTGACTGAGTATAGCGGGCGGCGGTCATCCCTCGCCGCCCGTGAAGCCCCTGCCTCCTCCCCATTGTGCAGGGCTGCAACGGAGAACAGCGACCGTGACAGCCGGGAGAGACCGGCACCGCAATTCAAGATCCCCGGCGGGATGCCGGCGGAAAGCTAGAGACACTATTCCCCCAGCCCAGAAATTCAGAAGGCTGAACGAGCCTCGAGCCGGGCCAACGTAGGAGGCGACGATGAAGTAAGCGAGGGTCCGTGGGCCTGAACCCACGGCGTCAAAGGACGTATAATTTAGCACGCTGGGCCATCTATTTATGGTGGTCCGGCTTCCCTGAAATGATCACCAAAAGAGTTTGCAATGGTTTACGCGACGATCAGCGACATCACCGATCTGTATGGGGCCAATGCGCTCTATGTCGCTGATCGCGATCAAGACGGTGTGGCCGATACGGCCGCCGTGGATCGTGCGCTGACGTCTGCCTCGGCCGAGATCGATGCCCATATCGGCGTGCGCTATCCTCTGCCATTGGCCGAGGTGCCCGCCTTCTTGACCACGATCTGCGTCGATATCGCCGTTTACCGTCTCGCACTGTCTGCCGATGTTCTATCGGACGAGCACCGCCGCCGCTATGAGGACGCGCTTGGCTTTCTCAAGCGCGTCTCCGAGGGCAAAGCGACATTGCAGTTCACCAGCTCCGCGCCCGGCACCGACGGCGAGCCTGCGGCTGGCCCGCGCCCGATCGTCAGCGAAGGCCCCGAGCGGCTGTTCTCGCGCGCCAAGATGAGGGATCTGTAATGGCCGGGGTCACCTTTGATGCCGAACTCGATCTGAGCGCTGCGCAAGCCAAGCTGGCGCGTCTGTCCACCAGTGACCTTGATATGGTCACCTATGAGATCGGCAGCCTGATCGAGGATCAGACCAAGCGCCGGATCAATGATGAAAAAACCGCGCCAGATGGTACGCCTTGGGCCCCATGGTCGGATGCCTACGCAGAAAGCCTCAAGCGCCCGAACCGGATCAATCCGCGCTCGCTGCTAGTTGGTGAGGGCGATCTGATGGGGTCGATCCAGAACTACACGACCGGAGAGACGGCGCGCGTGGGCACCAATCTGATCTACGGCGCGATCCACCAGTTCGGTGGTGAGGCCGTTGGCAAGAACATTCCGGCCCGCCCCTATCTGGGGATCTCGGATGAGAACGCCGCCGAAATCACGGATCTGGTGACGGACCGGCTGGAGGATCTGTTGCAATGAGCGACCCACGTCCTGACCTGCTGGCTGCCTTGCCCGATCTGATTGCCGATCGCATCAAGGTCTCGTTACCAGATCTGCGCACATGCAAGGGGCAGTCAGGGCGTTTTGACGTCGAGGCGCTCAAGAAGTTCGGCCTTGCCGCCCCCGCCGTGCTGGTTGCGACAACCCGGATCTCGCAAGGGCAGACCTATGCCGGGCCCCATGCCACGTTCACCATCGAGATGGCGGCCTTCGTCGTGACCAAAGACGGGCTGGGCCTGTCACGCGATGCGGCTGCCGCGCAGATCTGCCAAACGCTTCTCGCCATGCTGCCTGATCGCACCTGGTCAGAGCCGGGCGTTGGCCCCGCCGAGGCTGTAACGGCCTTGCCGCTGATCACAGCCGCGCAGACTGGGATCGCCTCAAGCCTTTGGGCCGTCACATGGCGCCAGCCGATCACGTTCACCGCTATCCCCGTTTCTCAGCCCCAGCCGATCGAGCTTTACGTCGGTCAGCATCCGAACGTGGGCGGCGCGAATGCCGATGACTATACCCAGATCGGAGGTGGGCAATGAGCTTTGCCGCCGCTGAAGCAGATCGTCGGGTTGCCAACGGCATCATGCTGGGCACGGTCACGAGCGTGAATGCCGGCAGCGCGACAGCCCGCGTGCAGATCGGTGATTTAGCTTCGCCGGAACTGCCGGTTGCCCAGCTGCGCGCTGGCATACTGTCGTTCTGGTGGATGCCAACCGTGGGCGAGCAGGTCGTGGTTGCCTGTCCCTCTGGTGACGTCGCCCAAGGCGTGATCCTAGCCTCGATCTTTGCAGGCAACGCACCCTCCAGTAACCCCGCAACTCCAATGATTGATCTCGCTGGCGGCACGCTTGTCGTGAACGGCGATATCGAAGTGACAGGAGACGTGACCGCTTCCGGCGTCTCGCTGGTCCATCACACCCATGGTGGCGTGGTGAGTGGAAGCAACAAAACAGGAGAACCAAGCTGATGGCCACCAAGCCCAAAACGAAAACCGCCCCCGCAACGCCTGCCAAGCAAAGCTACACCGTTCTCGCGGATGGCCGCGTAGCCGGTCAGCGTGTCAAGAAGGGCGACACGATCGAGCTGACGCCTGCACAGGCCAAGTATGAGAATGTGGCGCTGGCTGAAACCCGCGCCGCCAGCAAGGAAAAAGGTAAAAGCTGATGACGGGCATGTCGCGATACACGGGCGAGACCTTGGCGACGGATGCGCATCTTGCGCAGTCGATCGTAGATATCCTCACGACGCCCATCGGCTCGCGCGTGATGCGCCGCTCCTACGGGTCGCGACTGCCTCGGCTCATCGACGCACCGATGAATGGCGAAACCCAGATCGAGGTCTTCGCCGCCACCGCTGATGCCCTTGCAAACTGGGAGCCGCGCCTGCGTCTGGTCCGCGTGTCGATCGACAGCGCCTCCGCAGGTCGGATGCAACTCTCGATGATTGGTGAAACGATCTCGGGCGCAACTACGATCACCGCAGAAATCCGGAGTGCCGCATGAGCCGCTTTGCCCAGATCGATCTGTCGCAGCTGCCCCCGCCTGATGTGGTGGAGGAAATCGATTTCGAGGTCGCGCTGGCATCTGTGATTTCTCAGCTCGAGCAAGATGTCCCGGATCTCGCGAATGTCCTCTCGTTGGAGAGCGACCCGCTGCGCAAGCTGCTTGAGACGATCGTCTATCGCGATATCCTCTTCCGTGCCCGCGTGAACGATGCGGCGCGCGCCGTCATGCTAGCGACAGCGAGCAGTGCGGATCTCGACAACCTCGCCGCGCTTCTTGGCGTGGCGCGCCTGACGATCACCCCGGCTGATGAAAGCGTCACTCCTTCGAACCCTGCGGTCCTGGAGACCGACGACGCCTTCAGGGAACGGGCACAGCTTGCGCTCGAGGGCTACACGACCGCGGGCAGCATCGGCGCCTATGAGTTCCACGCGCGTTCGGCCGACGGTGGCGTGTCCGACGTGTCGGTGACGTCCCCGGCTCCCGGCGAAGTTCTCGTGACGGTCCTCGCCCATGATGGCGACGGCATCCCGCCGATCGATCTGATTGCTACCGTGGATGCCGCCGTCTCGGCCGACGAAGTCAGGCCACTTTGCGATCACGTCACGGTCGCCGCTCCGCAACTGGTGGATTTCAGCGTTGAGGCCCAGATCGAGATCGCCACCGGCCCCAATGCGGGTGTCGTGCTCTCTGCCGCGCAGGCGGCCGTCGATGCTTACGTGGCAGAGACGCGCGCGCTGGGCGCGACTGTGGCCCTCTCCGGGCTATTGCGCGCGCTTCACCAGGCGGGCGTGATCAGCGCGCAGCTGACAAGCCCTGCGGCCGATGTCGAGACGAGCGAGACCGAGGCGCCGAATTGCACCGGGATCTCGATCGTCCAGGCGGTGGCATGATGGCCGAATCTCTGCTTCCACCCAATGCGACCGGTCTCGAGCTGAATATCGAGGCTATCGCGGCAACGCGTTTCGATCTCGACGTCCCGGTCGATCAGCTCTGGTCGCCGGAACGAGTGCCTGCGGCGCTGCTTGGCTATCTCGCCTGGGCGCTGTCTGTCGATGAATGGGACAGCAGCTGGCCCGAGAGCCGCAAGCGCTCGGTGATCACCGATAGCGTGACGGTGCATCGCCGGAAGGGGACGCCCTGGGCGGTCAAGCGCACGCTCGAGCTGATGGGCTATGGCACGGCCGATCTCACCGAATACGCGACTATGCCGAAGATCGGCGACGCCCCGCCGGTCGGGGGCGACTGGTATATCGGTTGGAGCGGTATGAGCTGGGCCGATTACATCATCACGATCAAGCAGCCCATCAAGCGCGAGGATGCCGACCGCATCGAGGCGCGCCTAGCATCCGTGGCGCCCGCGCGCTGCCGTCTCTGGAAAATCATCGTTGCCGATGGTGTCTACTACGCGATTGGCGACGGCCTATGGACCATTGGAGCCGGCATCGTGCTCGGCGGATCCTACAACTATGAGGTGGAACTGAATGCCTGATCCAAACAATTATACCCCGCTCGATGAAGTGAATGAATGGGTTCCCAACATTGTGGCCCTGCAGGATGGCTGGCCGCCGAATGGCGGCGCGGTTGACCCGGCGAACAATTCTGGTCTGTTGAACTGGCCGCTCCTACAACTGGCCTCGCGCACGCTGTGGCTCAAGGAACAAGCAGATCAGTTAGCGGCTGATTTCGCAAACTTTGATGTGAGCACCCAGATCAATGCTGCCATTGATGCGCTAGTCAACGGCGCACCGGCGGCGCTCGATACATTGTCGGAACTGGCGGCAGCGTTGCAAGACAATGATGACCAAGTTTCTGCACTTATCACGCAGATCGCCGGAAAGGTACCAACGAGTCGCGTGGTTACTGCCAGCGGACTCGCCACGGGCGGCGGTGATCTGTCAAGCAACCGTATGATTGATGTGCCAGCCGCCTCGCAGGCCGAAGCCGAGGCGGGCATAAACGCAACCAAAGCCATGACGCCGTTGACTACCAAGCAAGCTATCGAAAAATTGTCACCTAAAACCAACAAAGCATGGGTTAATTTTAATGGCTCTGGGACCGTAGATATCACTGCTGCAATGAACGTATCGAGCATCACGGACAATGGCACTGGCTACTATACCATGAATTTTATAGAGGACATGCCACATGCAAACTATGCAGTTTCTGCAACCGTTTCAGACGGTGAACTGCGGGGGCACCAAATTAGTATCATATCTCGCAGTACAACTCAGTTGAGCTTCAAAACCGCGCGCGATGTGAGTTCCAATTATATTACTTATGACAGTAATGACATTTCAGTGGTGATATTCGCATGATCAAACGCATCATCTACAAAACCGAAACTGGCGGCGTTTCCGTCATTCGCCCGTCGCTCGGCTCAGGCCTCACGGTGGAGGAGATAGCCGGCAAAGATGTCCCGACGGGCAAGCCCTACAAGATTGTGGACGCCTCGGATATCCCCACCGACCGCAGCGAGCGCGAGGCGTGGAATATTGATGACGCAGATCTGACAGATGGAGTGGGAGAATGATTAAGATCGACCCTGCAAAAGCAGCGGCTGCAAGACTTGTGGCCCTGCGCGCCAAACGCGATGCTGCCCTCGCCGCATCGGACTGGACGCAGATACCAGACAGCCCCCTAACTGACGTTGAAAAGGCCGCATGGGCGATTTATCGGCAGGCCTTGCGTGATTTGCCAGAGGATGGCGCGGCGTGGCCGACCGCTCCGGGGGCGGGCTGATGTTCACCGCATTCTGGCGCATCGCCTTCGGCACCCGCCCAGAAGATATTTCAGCGAGTATCCCTGACTGGCATGCAACCCGGAAATGGTGGCAGCGAAACCCCATACATAACTTAACGCACCACCTATTGTCAGTATATTTCCTGCGTCAAGTTGTTCTGCTCGGTAAGGTAACGAAGGAAAATGAGCTCTGGCCCGTGGGCAGTATCCTGCTAGCGATCAATGGCCTGCCATGCCTGTCTATCCAGACGGGACGCATCGAGACTTACGTAGGCTGGCGACCGCGTGTCGTGGCGGGACAGCGCTTGGGCGTGTTCGGGCTGGCGCTGCGTCGAGTGTCAAAGCAATAGCCACATTGGCATTGGTATAGGCTTTGACACAAGCTAAAGGCGGTGCCAAACTGTCATTGTTCGGGGTCGCCAAGTGCGGCCCCGAATGCGTTCAAGGGCGATAGCGCCGTGCCGATGGGCGATGGTCTGAGGGAATTCCTTCGGAGACCAGATATGCCCGACACCTTCCTTCACGGGATCGAGACCGTCCAGATCGATGACGGTATCCGCCCGATCAGCACCGCAAAATCCTCTGTCATTGGTTTCGTGGGTACGGCCCCTGATGCCGATGCAACCGTTTATCCCGTCGATACACCAGTGCTTGTCACCGGGCCACGCATGGCGGCGTTGCTCGGGGATGGCGGGACGCTCAAAGATGCTTATGGCGCGGCTTACGCTCAGGGAGTGAATGCAGTCGTGATCGTGCGCGTGACTGAAGGTGCAGACGACAGCGAAACCCAAGCCAATGTCGTAGGCGACGAAACGCTTCAGACCGGCGCTTGGGCGCTGCTGACGGCGGGCAACATCACCGGCCAGACGCCGCGCATTCTGGGCGCTCCCGGCTTTGCTACGCCCAGCGATCCCGCAACGATCGCACCCGTGGTTTCGGTCCTGCTATCGGTGGCGGCGCGCCAGCGTGCGGTCGTCATCGCGGATGGCCCGAACACCACGGAAGCGGACGCTATCACCTATGCCGGAAACTTTGGCGATGATCGGCTTTATTTGGTCGACCCTGCCGTCACCGTCTATGACAGCAACACTGCGGGCTATGTGACCCGCCCGGCCTCTGGCTATGTCTGCGGCATCTTGAGCCGGATGGACAATGATAAAGGCTTTTGGTGGTCGCCCTCTAATCAGATCCTGTCAGGCGTCACTGGCACCGCGCGCCCCATTACTTTCGTGATCAGCTCGACCGAGACCGAAGCGAACCGGCTCAACGAGGCACAGGTGGCCACGATCATCCGTGAAAGCGGCTTTCGCCTTTGGGGCAACCGCTCGACCTCGGATGACCCGCTCTGGGTTTTCCTGCCGGTGCGCCGCACCGCTGACATGATCTACGAAAGCATCGAGCAGGGCATGCTGTGGGCGATGGATCGCCCGTTCAGCGCGCAACTGTTGCTCGATCTGCGCGACAGCGTTCAGGCCTATCTCGATACCCTGACCGCGCGCGGCGCGATCCTGGGCGGCACGGTCTGGATTGACCCCGAGCTGAACACCGAAGTCACGCTCAAGGCGGGCAAGCTGTATATCGATTTCGACATCGAGCCGCCTGCGCCGCTCGAACACCTCACCTTCCGCGCGCATCGCGAGGGCTCGTATTACGAAGAGCTCGTCTCGTCCGTCGCGGCCGTTCAGTAAGGAGACCCACCCATGGCGCTGCCCCGCACGATCCGCAACTTCAACGCATTCGTCGATGGCTTTGGCTATTTCGGCATCGCGACCGAGGCCAAACTGCCCCAACCTAAGGTCCAGACCGAGGCTCATCGCGGCGCAGGTATGGAAGGCCCGGTCGGTATCGATATGGGCCTTGAGGGGATGACCTCGGAAATCACTTTCGCCGAGTTCGACCCCATCCTGTTCAAGAAGCTTGGCAAGCAAGAGCGGTTCGTTCTGCGCCCGCTGCAGATGGGCGAGGAAGATTTCGAAGCCACCGCGATCATCGCCACGATGGGCGGGCTTATCACGACCAACGAAATGGGCGATCTCAAGCCCGGCACGAACGCCACGCTCAAGCTGATGATGGATGTGCGCAGCTACAAGCTCGAGATCGACGGTGACGTTGTTCATGACGTTGACCTGGTCAACGCCAAGCGGGTGATCGGGGGCGTCGATCAGATGGCCTCGGCGCGCTCTGCAATGGGCTTTTAAGGGGGGATTAAAGAGATGGCGAAACTGAACAATCCGATCATTCGCAAGGATGAAACGATCTCTCACGTGACCGTGCTGGAACCCAGTTCTGGGGCGTTGCGCGGGATCAAGCTGACGCAGTTGTTGCAGATGGATGTCACGACGATCAGCGTGCTGTTGCCCCGTATCACCCAGCCTGCCTTGCTGCCTGATGAGGTCGCCGCCCTCAAGCCAGCCGACCTGATGAAGCTGGCAAACGAGGTGATCGTTTTTTTCATCGATCCGGACGAGCTGGCGGCGGCAGAGGATCAGGCGCGCCTCAACTAGACCTGCCCGATGAGGTAGAGGAGGCGATGGCCGATATTGCTGTCGTCTTTCACTGGTCGCCGCGTGACATGGACCCGATGAGCGTTTGGGAACTCGGCGATTGGTGGGCGCGCGCACGTGCCCGCAGCCCGTCTGATCAAGAGGAAGGTGATGGCTGATCTTAACGTCTCTCTGATCTTGCGTCTGGTTGATAAGGCGACAGCGCCCGCAAAAAAGGCGCTGCGCACGCTTGAGCGCTCGGGGGCTGGCGCGCGCCGCTTTGGCGCGGATCAGATTGCCCTGTCAAAAGAACATATCGCCGCCAGCCAAGCCCGCACGCGGGCACTGGGCGGCGAGGCGCTGGCATTGGCCGGAACCGGCTATGCAATGGTCAAGCTATTGCAGCCCTCAATCCAGTTCGAAGCGGCAATGGCCAAGGTCGGCGCAGTCTCGCGGGCCTCTGACAAGGACTTGGCGCGGATGAATGCCACGGCGCGCACGCTGGGGCGCGAAACGCCCTGGTCGGCCTCACAGGCAGCTGAAGGCATGCAATATCTGGCAATGGCCGGTTTCAGCGTGAATGACACGATCGAGGCAATGCCGGGAATGCTCAACCTCGCCTCGGCCGGGGCGACCGATCTTGGCACCGCATCTGACATCGCCTCAAATATCCTGACGGGTTTCAACCTGAAGGCCGATCAGATGAACCGTCTGGGCGATGTGATGGTGAATACATTCACTAGCTCGAACACGACGGTTGGATCGCTTGGCGAGACGATGAAATACGTGGCACCGGCAGCGGCATCGCTTGGGGTCGATCTGGAAACGACAGCGGCTATGGCGGGTAAGCTGGGTGATGCCGGTATTCAGGGTAGTAATGCCGGCACCGCACTGCGCTCGGTCCTTTTGCAGCTCTCAGGGGCTACGCCTCAAGCCCAGAAGGTGCTCGACAAGCTGGGGGTCTCTGTTCAGGACGCGAACGGCGACATGCGCAAAGTGCCCGACATTCTGAGTGATCTGGATGAGGCGATGCGCGGCTTTGGCAGCGCGCAGCGCGCCGAGATGACCAAGACGATCTTTGGCACCGAATCCATGAGCGCCGCGACGGTCCTCATGGCGCAGGCAGGCACTGGATCGTTGCAAGCATACGCCAAGAGCTTGCATGAAACGGGCTCGGCCGCGCGTGTGGCGGCCAAGATCAACGACAATGCGGCGGGGGCGATCAAGACGCTGCAAAGCCGCGCTGAGGCCCTTGCAATATCACTCGGAACGCTGCTTTTGCCCGCGCTGACAGATATGATCAACGCGCTCTTGCCTGTCATCGATAAGCTCAACGCTTGGGCCGATGCCAATCCCGACATGGTACGCAGTATTGCCTATGTCGCGGCGGCGCTGTTCGGGTTGCGGGTCGCCCTGCTAATCGTGCGGTTCGGGGTGCAAACGGTCGTGATGGCCTATTGGGCGTTCAATGCTGTCTTGGGTGCCGCAATCTGGGTTGCAGGGGCTCTCGCCTCGACAGTTGCGGTGCTGGGGCGCGCTCTGCTTTGGATGGGGCGGATGGCGTTGCGCGCAGGAGCCTTCGGGCTGCGTATTCTTGGTCTTGCCTTTCGCTTCGTTGGACGCGCCCTGCTTTGGGCGGGTCGCGCGGCACTGGCAAACCCTCTTGGACTAGCCCTGCTGGCAATCGCGGGTGTGGCCTATGCGATCTATGATAGCTGGGATGGGTTCGTGGCCTATTTCACAGACAAGATCGAGCGGGTTCGCGCGGCCTTCGATGTCGGTCTGATCAACGGCGTCTTTGCCGTCATCAAAGAGTTCAACCCGTTCCTGATGGCGCTCGATGGGGCGCGCGCGCTTGGTCAGTACATCGCCGGTAAGCTTGTCGCTGTCTTTGACATCAATCTCTTCGACAAAGGCGTGGCGATGATCAAATCGCTGAAAGATGGGATCTGGTCAGTGCTGACCGGGATGGTGGATGGGATCAAGGCGAAGTTATCGTCGATCCTGCCGGATTGGATGAAGGACTTGGCGGGCGGTAGCGGTGATGGCGCGAGCGCACCAGCCAATGCTCCTGACGAATTCTCTGGCGTAAGCGGCGGGCGCGCAACTGGCGGTCCGGTGCGCGCAGGCGCGATCTATCGCTGGATGGAGCAGGGCCAAGAGTTTTTCCAACCCGCCGTCGACGGCAATGTCATCTCGAACCGGCAGGTTAAGGCACTGCGTCAGGGCGGTCGTAGTGGCGCGCGCTCGATTAGCTTGGGCGGCATTAATATCTATGCAGCCCCTGGGCAATCGCCGGGCGATATCGCGCGCGGTGCGCCGCGAGATCGAGCGCGTGCTGCACGAAGGCGGCGCACTGCATGATGGAGGGGCTTATGCTGACTAATCTGGTCATGATGGCGCTTGGCGCATTCCGCTTTGGCGTGAACGCTGGCAGCTATCAAACATTTCGCCGCTCGGCCGAGTGGCGCTGGGAGAAGCTCGACCGCGCCGGTCGCGCCCCCGTCTTGCAATATCTCGGCCCTGACGCCGATGAAATCACCCTTGAAGGGGTCATTTACCCCCACTTTAAGGGCGGTTTGCATCAGGTCGAATTGATGCGTGCGCAGGCTGCATTGGGCGCGCCCATGATGCTGGTCGATGGGCTTGGATGGGTCTGGGAGCGCTGGGTTATCACGGGCGTAGAAGAGCGCAAAAGCGTCTTCCTGCCCGGTGGGGCCCCGCGGAAGATCGAGTTCACCGTGAGGCTGCGCGCCTATGGTGCGGATTGGAGTGTGAATTGATGATCGCGCTTTCTTTTACTCGGCTATGGGTGAGGATGAACATGGCGTTCCATTGGCTAAGGTCGCTCTTCGCATGGAGGCAGCAGCATTTCACTGGTGTCTGGTATTATTCCGAAAACGCGGTGACTGGGGAGCGACGGGCAATCTGGGCTGGTGGATGTTATCAACCGCTCGATATGGATTGGCTGCTCGCTGCCCCGAGAGCTCACTACATCGGACCTAACGGATTTAAGCGAGTTTGATAGTGGAGCTTGCCATGACCATCTACCGCACCAATCAGGGCGACATGCTCGACGCGATCTGTCTGGCCGAGCTTGGCTCTGAGGCCCATATCACGGCTGTGCTCGATGCTAATCCGGGGCTGGCGGCACTGGGACCGATCTATCCGCAAGGTGTTGAGATCACCTTGCCAGTGATCGCGACCAGCACGGTGAAGACGGGCGAAGTGCGGCTGTGGGGGCGCACATGACGCCAGATTTCAAGATCACCGCCGATGGGCAGGATGTCACCGCCACGATTGCCGACCGGCTGCTGTCGCTTGAGATCGTCGATGAGGACGGCACCAAGAGCGACCGGCTCGAGTTGCAAATCGATGATCGTGACGGTCTGGTCGCATTCCCCGATATGGATGCCAAGCTAGAGGTCTGGCTGGGCTTCAAGGGCGCGGGGCTGTCCTTCATGGGCTATTACAGCGTCGATCAGGTCAGCGGTGAGGGGCCCGCCCAGCGCCTCGAAATCGGCTGCAAGCCTGCTGATATGAAATCTGACATCCGCGCGCCGCGCACGCGGGGCTGGGAGAATGTCTTGCTCAGTCAAATCGTTGCGAAGATTGCGGCAGAGGCCAGGCTGTCGCCTGTCGTCTCGTCCTCGATCGCCTCGGCACACTGGGGCTACATTGCGCAGACGGCTGAAAGCAATTTGCATTTCCTGACCCGCTTGGCGTTGCCCCTAGATGCGACGGCAAAGCCAGCGGGTGATGCCCTGATCGTGCAGAAACGCGGCGAAGGCAAAACAGCGGCCGGAGATACCCTGACACCGCCGACGCTGTCGCGCAGCGAGCTGTCTAACTGGCGCTGGCAACTCGATGGTCGTGAGATTTATCGCAAGATCGAGGCGGAATGGTCTGAGATCGGCAAGGGCAAGCGCCACCTGATCAGTCGCGGTGATGGCAAGCCCGTCAAGCGCCTGCGTCACTGCCACGCCTCTCAGGCTGAAGCCGAGCGCGCCGCAGACGGGGCGCTAAGCAAAGCTGAGCGTGGGGCGATGAAGATCTCTGTCGATGTCGCAGGGTTCCGTCCGTCGATGCTGGCCGGGGCCAAGGTGACGCTTTCCGGGCTGCGCACAGAATTAAACGGAGAGTGGCACCTGACCCGCGTGCGCCATCGCTTTGGCGGCGCGCTGTTCACCTCGTTCGAGGCGACGAAGGGAGAGCCGGAATGACGGTCGTGCTGAGCGATGCGCCGATCTTTTGTTGATCAATCACGTGGTAGGTTCTGCGTTTGCCCTACGTTAGGATCTCGGCACATACTGGAAACAGTTGTATTCATTCGGGTGTCGAGGCAACTGCCGGAAGCGAGTGCGTCGACATTAGGGCGATATATTGGGTCTCGGTCCTTAGGCCAGCGACACTGGCGTAGCTCGATCAACGAAGCTATAGAGCCACGACAAGGCGCGAGGCTATGCAATGAGACTGGAATTCAAGCTCACGATCTGCGATATCAGCTTGGTTGCTGGATCAGAAGATGGTCAGTTTCTCCCCGAGTTTGTTGAGCAGTTCAGGGCTGAAAAATTTTCTCTGACTGGTGGGATGCTCGTAACGATACGTGTTTCTGGAGGCAACGACACCGACCTTCGGGAAACAGCATATGTTGCAAGGAGAGTGGAGCCTACTAGCGCTGAACCGTCATCTTTTGCGGAGGCTAAAAGCCCAGAATTTATGGATTACAGAGCAGTCGGTCCGAATACTGGACGCGGCAACTGGGCAGCCGATCTTGTGAACTCATTAATTGCAGACAATTATGGCAAACTTCCGGATGGCTGGCTGGAACGTGCAATGGAAGACGTCGGCACCAATGGCGTGAAGCATTGATCATTCTTGCTGCGGCGATGGTATGACGGTCAAGCGCTAGTGTGGCTGTCATGCCTCTCAGGCTGGGGCCGAACGGTTGCGTATACATCAAAGCGATATGAAGGTTTTTAGTGCTCAAGCCAGTGAAATTGTCAGAGCATCACCAGTCAAATAATCCGCAACGAAGTGTGAAGGCGCAGCCAAGTGCGTAAAAGTCAAGTCCCACGAAAGACGGATAGCGGGTCAGCCGCCGTTCTGTGCTCCATGAAAAATTAACGTTCTTGAACTATGTATAGGTTGGCAGATGATTGCCAATGAGCCCGCATTTTGCTTGGCGATAGGCAATGATGTGATAATGGTTTTGGAATTGCAGACGCTTTAAATTACGAATGTGATTGCAGAATGCTATGCGCCTCGAAATGAAGCAGAAAGCCAAAGGGTGGTTCATCGCAGCAGGAGTGCTTGGCGTGCTCAACCTTGTCTGGCTGCTTGGCGGCGAGAAGGTTTCAGCCATCCTCGCTATCGTCTTGATTGTTGTCGCTGCTATCGCTTTGTTCATTGATCGAGCTAAGTAGATCTTGTTGTTCAGGTCGTGCAATGACGCGATGAACGCGTGTGATCCGTCGTGATTTCACTTCCCAAGCCCCACCATGCCGCTCTTCCGTTAAGGTGAGATCCACGTCGAAATAGACACCTTCCACTGCGGGCACCGGCAATTGTCCCGACAGCATATCATCTACAAATTTTTCATCTTCAATTCGCGCGCCGAACTCCAAACCACCGACCGAAAAGCGCCAAGCCTTCTTGTCTGCGTGAAGGCGCGGCTGAATCAATAAGATTGGCATTCGCTCAGTGCGGGTGCGCTTCGTCTCATCTTCTTCGGGCAAAGGCTCTGCAGCACGATCAGAGAACTCTTCGCGAGGAATAATCGTATCCGGCTTATCATTTTCATGACCGGATGCCAGCGCAACACCGACAATAGCGGGATCACGTCGAATTTCAGCATAGAATTTGCGCATATGTGGTACGGCGGTTTTATTATTGATGGCGCCTTCGAGAACGCCTTTTGCCTCTGCACACATTGCTGCTTTTTCCTGTTGAGAGAGTTCGGCCGTCTCAGGCGCATCTTGAAACCACTGCTCAACGTATGCATCAATGTGATCCAAGATCTTGTCGCCATAGTGGTTTCCGGTCAGTTGAAGCAAAAACATGATTGCGCCGCCAATCATCGCTTGGAGGACCAAGTCCCTGTTGGCCTTGTCCTTGTCTGTTCTTCCGGTGAAGAGCTTGACGAATGCTTTGAGGTCTAAGCTACCTTTATCTCCCTGCTGTAACGTCATGCGGAGATCGATTGTTGGCTCCGCAAAGTGGACGAAATCTCGCAGCGCACTAACGAGCTCAATAGATGCACGCGACACGACTTCCAGATCGGCGAATTTTCCGCTTTCAATATCAAAGTAAAATCTGACCGGAACCATTTGAACGTCAGTCATGAATTTCTCCTAAAATACGATTCTAGGCAGGTTTCCATAGAGTCGTTCCAAGGGGAAGAGGGCAATTTAGAGTTTGCTAGTTAGATTAACCGCTCGTCAGACAGCGCGAGAATATTTGCCTCATGCATTTCCGCTATACCTATGAAGGACCGCACTGGAGTATCGACGCAAGGGAGCGAGGCCTGTGCAGATTGTTCCCTGCTAATGGCCGGTGGCTCCCAATTCTCCGTACTATACGAGAAAGCCGGATCCGGTGGTTCTGCTCGGAATACCTTGATCACACGCTCGGTTTGACGGCACTGGCTACCTTCTCACCCGGTAGTTTGTTCGATGCGCCGCAGGAACTTAATCTTGTCTTCCAAAAATGGTAGACTGATGTGAAATAGTTTTGCTGCAAGTATCTGTGAAAGCCACTGCAGAATTTTTTGCGATGCTACA
>JAFGWK010000081.1 GCA_016937195.1 Paracoccaceae bacterium
GAGATTGCATCGCCGACAAGGCGCTCAAATCGTGCCTATGATTGCCCCCAATAGGCACCTTCGTCTATTATGGGGGCGCATGATCATTGGGAAACGTCGCAGGATCGATGGCACCGAAAGACGACCCGATCCCTCTGAATTTATATGCTCCACTGGTGTCTTCTCCGCGGACATAGCCGACAGCTAACGAGATTGGCGCATACCGGGATACTGCCAAACCGTCCGACGAACATTGCCGTTTCAGCTTTGACGAAACTCCGCTAGGCTCCCGCCATGCAGGCTGAATTAACACAGATTTTTGCCCTGTTGGGGGTGGTGTTCGCGCTTCTTGTCTGGGGCCGCATTCGATACGATCTTGTTGCCTTTGGCGCTTTGATCACGGCGGCGACGCTTGGGCTGGTGCCAACCGAGGATGTGTTTTCCGGGTTCGGACATCCGGCTGTCGCCATCATTGCGCTGGTTCTGATCGTCAGTCGAGGGCTGTCTTCATCCGGTGCGGTCGAGCTTATTGCGGCTAAGCTCATAGACTCTGATCGGCCACTTCCACTGCATATCGCCGTTGTGGCAGCTTTGGCCGCCGGGCTATCCGCGATCATCAACAACGTCGCCGCACTGGCGCTTTTGATGCCACTTGATCTTGAGGCAGCCAAGAAGGCAAAGCGCGCGGCTGGTCAAACTTTGATGCCGCTTTCTTTCGCGACAATTCTTGGCGGTATGATCACGCTGATCGGGACACCGCCAAATATCGTGATCTCGGAATATCGTCAGGGCGTCTTGGGCGAGCCCTTCGGCATGTTCGACTTCGCACCTGTTGGGCTTGCTGTTGCTGTCGCCGGGATTGCCTTCGTTTCACTATTCGGCTGGCGGCTTCTTCCAAAGCGAACCTCGCTGCTGGACACGGAAAAAGAGGTCAGCAAAGGCCGCTACGTCGCCGAACTGCGCATCGGCGAGCAAACCGTGCAAGAGGACATGGTGGTCTCAGACCTTTACTCCAAAGCAAACGATGCCGATGTCCACATTTTGGGCCTGATCCGTCGTGGCAAGCGCATCCGAGGTCTGGCACATCGGGAAGAATTGCGGGCGGGTGACTTTCTGGTTGTCGAGGGTGAACCGAAATCCATCGAAGCCTTCATGGGACAAGCAGGGCTTGATTTCGCCGGGGCGGAAAAACACGAAGGCGGCGTCGTTGCGCCGGGCCTCACCTTGTCTGAAGCCATCGTGCCCGAAGGTGCGCGGATCGTGGGGCGCACGTCGCGCAGCCTGAATCTTTTGCAACGTCACTCGGTCACCCTTCTGGGAGTCGCGCGCGGAGGCGAAAGTTTCCAAGACCGCGTGCGTCTTCTGCCAATCCGTGCCGGCGATGTTCTGCTGCTGCTTGGAACGCCAGACCGCGTCGCCGCAGCCACAGAGTGGCTCGGTGTGTTTTCACTTGAGGGACGACAAACCGAAGTGGTCCAGCGCAGCAAAGCCGGCCTATCGATTAGTGTGTTCATGCTTGCCGTTGCGCTGGCAGTATTCGGGCTGCTTCCCCTGTCCGTGGCGCTTGGCGGTGCTGTGATCGCCTATGTTGTGCTGGGCCTTGTCAGCGCCCGCGAGGTCTATACATCGGTGGAGTGGAAAGTCATCGTCCTTCTTGCCAGCCTGATCCCACTGTCGGAGGCGTTTGAGCATTTTGGTGGAGCGGACCTGATCGCCAAGCAGATTGTAAGCTTGAGCGAGGGGTACCCCGCATGGGTTTCACTGGTCGCACTGATGGTTGTGACTATGACGCTGTCGGACTTTCTGAACAATGTGGCCACGACCTTGATCGCAGCTCCGATTTCGATGTCGATTGCGGCTGCGACCGGAACCAATCCGGATACTTACCTCATGACGGTTGCGGTGGCGGCCTCATGTGCCTTCCTCACCCCGATAGGACACAAGAACAACACCCTCATTTTGGGGCCCGGCGGTTACCGCTTTGGCGATTACTGGCGTATGGGTTTGCCGCTGGAAATAATCGTTATCTGCGTAGCTGTTCCAACGATACTCTTCGTCTGGCCATTGTAGGTCGGTAAGGAGTTAGCGCGACCGGCCCTTTTCGCACCTTAAGTTCGATTTCACCGAATGACCGCATATCGGCCGAGCCCACCACAGAGCGAAAAGGATTGCGCGCCAGCTTTACGTGGATTTCGCTTGGTTCACCCGTATCGACAGTTCGGCATGACTTTCCACCCGCTCGGAGTAGCGGTCCGTCAGGTGGTCACGGATGTCGCGGGTCAGAAGGGTGAATTTGACCAACTCCTCCATCAAGTCGACGATCCGGTTGTAATAGGGTGAGGGTTTCATTCGCCCAGCCTCGTCGAACTCATCCCATGCGCGCGCGACCGAGGACTGGTTCGGGATCGTCAGAAGCCGCATCCAGCGGCCGAGGATGCGCAATTGGTTGACCGTGTTGAAGCTCTGGCTGCCGCCGTTGACCTGCATGACGGCAAGCGTTTTCCCTTGTGTCGGACGCATGCCGCCAAGCGACAGCGGGATCCAGTCGATCTGGCTTTTCATCAGCCCGGTCATCGCGCCGTGGCGTTCGGGCGAGGACCAGACCATGCCTTCGCACCACGTCACCAGATCGCGCAGTTCGGCCACCTTGGGATGATCAGGGTCGCAACTGTCGACGAGTGGCAGGTCGCGCGGGTCGAAAATCCGAACCTCAGCGCCGAACTTCCTTAGGATCCGCGCGGATTCCTCGGCTGCGAAACGCGAGAAGCTGCGCGCGCGCAGCGAGCCGTAAAGGATCGCGATGCGCGGCGCATGGGGGCTGCGTGCGGCGGGAAACAGGGCCTCGGGGTCGATCGGAGCGAAGGCGTCGTCTTGCAGTTGCGGGGTGTCGGTCATCGGGGGCTCCATCGGTTCAGGCGTCACTTCCCGGGAAGTGGCGGCGCGTGCGGTTGGCGAGGGCAACAAGCGAGAGCATGACCGGCACCTCGACGAGCACGCCGACGACCGTGGCCAGCGCCGCGCCGGAAGTCAGCCCGAACAGGCTGACCGCTACCGCCACGGCCAGTTCAAAGAAATTCGACGTGCCGATCATCGCGCAGGGCGCCGCGATCCTGTGTGGCACGCGCAGGGCGAAGGCGGCCCCGTATGCGATCGCGAAGATCCCGTAGCTCTGGATCACGATCGGCACCGCGATCAGCACGATGACGAACGGATGGGCGAGGATCGTCTCGCCCTGCAGGCCAAAGAGGATGACGACCGTCGCCAGAAGCCCGATGATCGACCACGGTTTCGCCCGCGCCTCGAAGGCCTTGATCGCCTCGGGCGCGCCGAGCCTGCGCCGGGTGATCAGCCCCGCAATCAGCGGCAGCAGCACATAGAGCACGGTCGCGAGCACCAGCGTCTCCCACGGCACCGCGATATCGGTCACGCCGAGCAGGAAGGCCACGATCGGCGCGAAGGCCACAACCATGACCAGATCGTTCACCGAGACCTGCACAAGCGTGTAGGTCGCGTCCCCGCGCGTGAGGTGCGACCAGACGAAGACCATCGCGGTGCAGGGAGCCGCGCCCAGCAGGATCAGCCCGGCGATGTATTGCGCGGCATCCTCGGGCTTGATCCATGGCGCGAAGACATGCTCGAAGAACAGCACCGCCAGTGCGGCCATGGTGAAGGGCTTGATCAGCCAGTTGATGGTGAGGGTGATCAGC
>JAFGWK010000082.1 GCA_016937195.1 Paracoccaceae bacterium
GACGCCCCGGTACGATAGGCCATCTTTGTCGAGAATGAGCTCGTGTTTTGACCATCAGTCAAAAGTACCATGATTTTGAGCGCGGTTTCGTCCGCCGGTGCGCCGTCGACAGCATAATCCATCGGGTGCACGGCTTGGGCCGAACCGATTTCCCCCTTGTTGATCAAAGCCTCGGTGACCGGCCGTGCAGAGGGGTCCAGCAGCGCCAATCCCCAACGCGCACCAATATCAATCGCAGTGTTGCCGCCTGGCTCCAGTTCGTCGATTTTGTCGAGCACTTTGCCCTCGTCATCCTCGAAAGCTAGGACGGAATAGTCTGGGTTTTCTTTACAGTTCTCTAGGCCGGTATAGGTGTTAGGATTATAATAACCCAATCCCCAATAGTCGCGACTGTCGCCGTACATCGTGCGCTGCAGTGTCGCGGTGGGGGAAATCACTAGGCTGTTGAAGCCAAGCGTCTGTACATCCACACAGGTGTTTTTCGTGTGATCCATGCTGAGATGATAGATGCTCCCCAGCGTCGTCCCTAGCGTCACCTGCATGTTGTAGGGCACCACCGAGACCGAGAGTCGGCCTTCAGGCGCCCCTGGGGGTTGAACCTGATCGAAAACCTTCGTGACAAAGTTCCTTGCCGCAGGTTTGAGCATGTCCATACGCGTCTTGTATCCCGACACGGTGTCATTCATTGAGCCAGAGATGTCGAGAACCATTGAGACCTCGACATTGCCAATAGATTCCTGAGCCCGAGATCTACTTTTTGATTTCAGTGAGTTGATGTGCGTAAGTGCGCCAAATATTGTGGGCATATTGTCGATCACCTGCGCGGTTACGCGACGATATTCGCCATGCTCGCCCTCTTCCACGACAGGAACGACGTCAAGATAGGCTAGCCCTGCTTTTTTCATGTAATCTTTGACGACATCTGCAGGGGCCATGGATTGGTCAAGATCGGCCGCAGCCAGTGTAGCGCGGTCAAGTGTGGCCTGAATGACCGTGCGCCGTTCTTCCTGACGTTCAAGATCAATTGCGATACCTGTCATGATCATCATCGCGACAAGCAGGAATAAACTCATAACGATGAGCGAGCCATCCTCTTCACGATAGAACCGGCGCAGCCGAGAGTTTCGTGCGGCCACGTTCTTCGCAAGCACTTCAGAGATACGCATCTTCATCATTATTACTCCTTGCCCCACGATGGGCGGGTCGCCAGATCTCGTAAGACGGACGTATTCAATGGATTAATCTGACTAACGCTTTAGGCGGAATTAAGGCGGGGATGAGGCAAAGGTGTAGCGATTGTCGCGCGGTGCGTAGGGAAACCAGCTGCGCGAGGCCTCATAGTTTCTGAAATACATACAATCGAGACGAATCCTTTTACCTTTTGGAAAGGTTGCCGCAGATAAAATCAACAAATGTGGCGCGAATGGCCTGTTGTGCGGCTCTAATGCGCGAATCGGGTGAAGGTTTGCAAAATCCCCCTCTCGACTCCGCGCGCGCGCCGCCCAATATAGGGGGTATGAGCCTGCCACCCGGATTTCTCGACGAATTGCGTACGCGCACCTCGATCTCTCAGGTCGTGGGGCGCAAGGTCATTTGGGACATGCGCAAGTCCAATCAGGGCAAGGGCGACATGTGGGCGCCATGCCCGTTCCATCAGGAAAAATCCGCCAGCTTCCACGTCGATGATCGCAAGGGTTATTACTACTGCTTTGGCTGTCATGCGAAGGGTGATGCGCTGTCTTTCATTCGCGAAACCGAGAATGTTGGCTTCATGGAGGCGGTCGAGATTCTGGCGCGTGAGGCCGGGATGACGATGCCCGCCCGTGACCCCAAGGCGCAGGAAAAATCCGATCGCCGCGCGCAACTGGCCGAGGTGATGGAGGCCACGGCGCAGCATTACCGGTTGATGCTGTCCACCGCCGCTGGGCAGGGGGCACGCGACTATCTGGCGGGGCGGCGGCTGGACGGCGAGGCGCAAAAGCGCTTTGAGATCGGCTTTGCCCCGGATCAGCGCCAAGGCCTGTTTCAGGCGCTCACGACCAAGGGTTTTACGCCCGATCTGATCGTTGAATCTGGCGTGTGCGCCAAGCCAGACGATGGCGGCGCACCCTATGACCGCTTTCGCGGCCGCATCATCTTTCCGATCCGCGACGGACGCGGACGCGCGATCAGCCTTGGCGGGCGCGCGATGGACCCGAATGCGCGGGCGAAATATCTCAACGGTCCGGAAACGCCTTTGTTCGATAAGGGGCGCTCGCTGTATAATCACGGGCCTGCGCGTGAGGCTTGCGGCAAGGGCGCGCCGCTGGTGGTGTGCGAAGGCTATATGGATGTGATCGCGATGGTCGAGGCGGGCTTTGGCGGTGCGGTGGCCCCCCTTGGCACTGCCGTGACCGAAGATCAGCTGCGCCTGATGTGGCGCATTCATGACGAGCCGATTATCGCGCTCGATGGCGATGCCGCCGGAATGCGCGCGGCGCTGCGTGTGGTCGATCTGGCACTGCCGCTGCTGGAGGCGGGCAAGGCGCTGCGCTTTGCGGTGATGCCAGCGGGGCTTGACCCCGACGATTTGATCAAAGCGCAAGGTCGGGGCGCGATGGAAAAGGTGTTGGCCGAGGCCAAGCCGATGGTGTCCCTGCTGTGGCAACGCGAGATCGAGGGCAAGGTTTTTGACAGTCCCGAGCGGCGCGCCACATTGGACAAATCACTGCGCGCTGCGATCAAGCGCATCGCCGATCCCTCGATACGGTCCCATTACGGTGAGGAAATCAAACGCCTGCGCTGGGATTTGTTTGGCGCCGGCCAGCGCGGTGGGTCTGGGGCCGGGCAGGGCGGGCAGCGGCGCTCTGATTTCAAACCCGGCGCGCGCGGCAAGGGGCGCTTTACGCCCCCGCCCAACGCTTTGCCCGAAACCCGCGCCTCGCTGCTGGGGGCAACGGGAGATGATGTGTCAGAACAGCTGCGCGCGGCGATGATCCTTGGTATCTGCGTCATCCATCCCGCGCTGATCGCCCCGTTCGAGGCGCAGCTTGAATCCGTTGATCTGCGCGATCCAACCTATGACCGTTTGCGCCACCTGATGTTGGATCACGCGTTGACCCCGCCTGAAGAGATTTCAGAAAAACTGCATGCGCAGGTGGGACGTGACCTTGAAAAGCTGCTCGCGCTGCCCCACCTGCGATCTGCCCCCCCAATCGTCAAAGCAGACGATATCGAATTGGCGCGGATGTGTCTGGCCGAGGAACTGGCCAAGCTGGCAGCCGCGCGTGCGATGCGCGACGAGATCGCCGATGCAATGGAGGATTTGGAGGGTTTGGCCGATGAGGGCGTAACGTGGCGACTTGCACAAGCTGCAACGCTGCGCCATCAGGCTGAGAGATCGAAACTGGAGGATAACTCGGATACTGGCGAAGACCGCGCTGCTCTTTCGGCGCAGCTACAAGCCATGATTGACGGGCAGATCTGGCGCAAGAAACACTGAACGGTCAGGGGTTTGCACGCTTTGACCATAGAAAACCGAATCATTGCTGTCACAGCGGCTATCAACTTTCCGTCCGGATGCCTCGCGCCCCTGTGATTCGCCTCAATGATTCGCTACATAGATGAAATATGATTCGCTTTCGTCATAGCTTGAGTGCACGCAAGCCCTGACCGAGGAGCCCACATGGCCGCCAAAGACACCGACGACACCAAATCCGACGCTCAAAGCGACGATGCCACCTCTTTCGATATGAGCCAAGCCGCCGTGAAGCGGATGATCGCTGAGGCGCGTGAACGTGGCTTTATCACCTACGACCAACTCAACAAGGTGATGCCGCCTGAACATGTTTCGGGCGATCAAATTGAAGATGTGATGTCGATGCTCTCCGAAATGGGGATCAACGTGATTGAGGCCGACGAGGCCGACGAAGAAGAAAACCAATCCGGTGGCAGCGGCGGTGAAGTTGCAACCACCGACGCTGGTTCGCGCGAAGTCGCGGTTTCCACCACAAGCAGCGAGGCGCTGGATCGCACCGATGATCCGGTGCGGATGTATCTACGCGAGATGGGCTCGGTCGAGCTGCTCTCGCGTGAAGGCGAAATCGCGATTGCCAAGCGCATTGAGGCGGGTCGTAACACGATGATCGCGGGCCTGTGTGAAAGCCCGCTGACCTTCCAGGCGATTACGATCTGGCGCGACGAACTTTTGAACGAAGAAATTTTGCTGCGCGATGTGATCGACCTTGAAACCACTTTCGGCAATTCGCTGGACGAAGAGGAAGAGGGCGCCGTGGCTGCCCCCGTGGTGAATGGCGCAGCCCCCGCGCAAGAGGAAAAATCGTCTGGGCCGGAACTTGATGCCGATGGTAACCCGATCCAGTCCGACGACGATGATGAGGATGAGGGCGCGAACCTGTCGCTTGCCGCGATGGAAGCTGCGCTGAAGCCGAGTGTTCTTGAAACGCTCGAAATCATCGCAAATCATTACGGCGAGCTGGCCGAGATGCAGGATTTGCGGATGTCGGCAACGCTGAATGAGGATGGCTCGTTCTCGGTGAATGCCGAGGCTGCCTACCAAAAGCTGCGCTCCGAAATCGTTGAGCTGGTGAACGCGATGCACCTGCACAACAACCGTATCGAAGCGCTGATCGACCAGCTTTACGGGATCAACCGCAAGATCATGTCGATTGACTCAGGCATGGTTAAAATTGCTGACCAGGCCCGCATCAACCGCCGCGAATTCATTGAGGAATATCGCGGCTACGAACTGGACCCGACTTGGGTCGAGCGGATGCAGGAGAAATCCGGTCGTGGCTGGCAAATGCTGTTCGAACGCTCGCCCGATAAGGTCGAAGAACTGCGCGCTGAGATGGCGCAGGTCGGGCAATATGTCGGCGTCGATATTTCCGAATTCCGCCGCATCGTGAACCAAGTGCAAAAGGGCGAAAAAGAGGCCCGTCAGGCCAAGAAAGAAATGGTCGAGGCCAACCTGCGTCTCGTGATTTCGATCGCCAAGAAATATACCAACCGTGGCCTGCAATTCCTTGATCTCATTCAGGAAGGCAATATCGGCCTGATGAAAGCCGTCGATAAATTTGAATATCGCCGCGGCTATAAATTCTCCACCTATGCGACGTGGTGGATCCGTCAGGCCATCACGCGGTCTATTGCCGATCAGGCGCGCACGATCCGTATTCCGGTCCACATGATCGAGACGATCAACAAGCTGGTGCGCACCGGGCGTCAGATGCTGCATGAAATTGGTCGTGAACCCACGCCCGAAGAATTGGCCGAAAAGCTGCAAATGCCGCTTGAGAAGGTGCGCAAGGTGATGAAAATCGCCAAGGAGCCGATCTCGCTCGAAACGCCGATTGGCGACGAGGAAGACAGCCAGCTTGGCGATTTCATCGAGGATAAGAACGCCGTCCTGCCGCTGGATTCCGCGATTCAGGAAAACCTGAAGGAAACCACGACCCGCGTTTTGGCTTCGCTTACACCGCGCGAAGAACGTGTCTTGCGGATGCGCTTTGGCATCGGGATGAATACCGATCACACGCTCGAGGAGGTCGGCCAACAGTTCAGCGTGACCCGCGAGCGCATCCGCCAGATCGAGGCGAAGGCGTTGCGCAAGCTCAAGCATCCAAGTCGGAGCCGCAAGCTGCGCTCGTTCCTGGATCAATAAGAATTGCGCCCCCGCGAGGGGGCGTTTTCAATTCTCGGGGGGGATATGAAAGCTCTGATGATTGCCGTTTCGCTGGCTTGTGCGTCGCTCGCGGGCATCGCTCAAGCGGATGCAAAAAAGCAGTTTTATATCCCCGACAAGCCAGCAGGATTAATTTACCTTTTTACCTGCGAGGCTGCCTCAAAAGATGAGGCTGCTGAAAACTGGGCGCAGGCCCGCGTCGTTTTCGAAAGCAAATATCGCGACGCTGCCGCCCAGCTTGAGCTTGAGACCAAGGCGCAGCGGGCCACGGGCAAGTTGCCCAGCCAAGAAGAGATGGCTGCCCACGACAAGCGCTTTAAGGCGCATAAACACAATCTTGACGCTGATCTCGCGCGGTTTGGCTGCAAAATGGATGGGCTGATGCACATGCCCTAAGCGGCGTGACATGACCCGTCTTTCGCAACGCCGACACGCTTGCTACCCTTGCTAAAATCCAGACGGAGCCTGCACATGACACGCTTATTATTTGTTGCGCCCTTCTTGCTTGCCGCTTGCCAGATGGACGGCACGTCCCCCGCTGGCGCGCCGCGCATGGATCAGGAGGGTACTTGTTTCCTTTATGTGCTGGATGAGGGCAATGAGCGTTATACGCTGGTCTCGGGCGTTGGTGACGGCACGCGTACCCCGAAAGCGACCTTGAAAAGGGGGCTCACTGCTGGGGCTCTCGATGCGGCTTGGGCGATTGAACGCAAGACAATGGACGTAAACCCTGAATGTCTCGCAATCCTTGCGACCGATCGCATGCAAGCGCGCCCCGCCCCCGCACCCAAGGCGGCCGCCAAGGCCAGCTGATGCACACTCGGTTTGAGATCGCGACGCACGGGCCGGGCTTATATGAATTCACTCGCGACGTCGCTGATTGGGTTTCGCGCAGCGCGTGTGATGAGGCGTTGCTGACGTTGATGGTGCAACATACCTCGGCCAGCTTGCTCATTCAGGAAAATGCCGACCCCGAAGTGCGCAGCGATCTGAGCGCGTTTTTCCATCGTCTCGTTCCGCCCACCAGCGATCCGGCGATGGCCTATCTGACCCACACATATGAGGGGCCAGACGATATGCCTGCTCATATCAAAGCGGCTCTTTTGCCGATCAACTTGCAGATTCCCATCATTTCTGGCCGTCTAATGCTTGGAAAATGGCAAGGGATTTACCTTTTCGAACATCGCACCGCTCCGCATCATCGCAAGGTGATTGCCCTGTTGCGCTGAGTCCCCCCGGCCACATCCTGCCGCCATATCTAGCGCGTCCCCTTTTTTTCTACCCAATGCCTTGGGGCTGCGCTAAAGTCTTGTGGATAAGCGGGGCGTAAAGACCCTAGATAGCGGCGGGACAGAGAATAAGGGGGATGCCATGCGCTGCCCATTTTGTGGAAATGTCGATACTCAGGTGAAAGATAGCCGCCCGGCGGAGGATCATGTTGCGATCCGACGGCGGCGGTTTTGCCCCGCATGTGGCGGGCGTTTCACAACCTATGAACGTGTGCAACTGCGCGATTTGGTGGTCATCAAGACCTCTGGCAAGCGCGAAGATTTTGATCGTGATAAGCTGGAGCGCTCGATCCGGATCGCGATGCAAAAACGCCCGGTTGATCCCGAGCGCATTGATCAGATGATCTCGGGCATTGTCCGGCGCTTGGAAAGCATGGGCGAGACAGACATTCAATCCAAGGCGATCGGTGAGATCGTGATGGAAACGCTAGCTCGGATCGATACTGTCGGATATGTCCGTTTTGCAAGCGTTTACAAGAACTTCCAAGAAGCAGACGATTTCGACAAATTCGTTTCTGAACTGCGCCCACCGATCGGTGGTGATGGCGAGTGAGTGAGGCCGACAGTCGGTTCATGCGCCTTGCGCTTGGGCTTGCGGCGCGGGGTTTGGGCAATGTCTGGCCCAATCCCGCCGTTGGCTGTGTGATCGTAAAAGAAGGCCGCATTGTCGGGCGCGGATGGACGCAGCCCGGCGGTCGTCCCCATGCCGAAATTCGTGCGCTAGCGCAAGCGGGCGCGGCGGCGCAAGGCGCGACCGTCTATGTCACACTGGAACCTTGCGCGCATCACGGCAAGACCCCTCCCTGTGCCGAAGCCTTGATTGCGGCGAAAGTTGCCCGCGTCGTTACAGCGCTGCAAGATCCTGATCCGCGTGTGAAAGGGGCTGGTCACGCCATGCTGCGCGCGGCTGGCATCACGGTCAGAGAGGGCGTTCTTGAGGCTCAGGCCCGCGCCGCACAAGCCGGGTTTTTGACACGGATCACCAAAACACGCCCTTGGATTGCGCTAAAGTTGGCCACGAGTTTCGACGGTCGCATCGCGACGGCAAGTGGTGAAAGCCAATGGATCACCGGTCCGCGAGCGCGTGCCCATGTGCATGCGCTGCGGGCACAGTTTGACGCGGTCATGGTGGGCGGCGGCACGGCGCGCGCCGATGATCCGCTGCTGACGGTGCGCCATTTCCAGCCCAAACGCTCGCCGGCACGTGTGGTGGCAAGCAAGGCGCTTGATCTGCCGCGCAAGGTGTTAGCGGGCTCGCTTGACCAAGCGCCGCTTTGGATGCTGCACGGGCCGGATGCGCCGATTGAAGCGCGCACCTTTTGGCAAGAGGCCGGGGCCGAACTGATTGAAATTCCTGTTTCTGCACAACAGCTTGATCTTAAGGTTGCGATGAGAGCCCTCGGTGAACGTGGCCTCACGCGGGTATTTTGTGAAGGCGGCGGGGCCTTTGGTGCAGCGTTGCTGCGCGCGGGGCTGATCGATGAATTGATCGGCTATACCGCCGGGCTCGCCTTGGGATCAGAGGGGCGGGCGGGCTTGGGTGCACTCGGCCTTGATCATCTTGGTGATGCGCCGCGTTTCGATCTCGTGGAAAGCCGCGCGATGGGGGGCGATCTTTATCACCGCTGGCGTCGCCACACCCAAGCATAGGTTGCAAAGAGCCCCTGCAATTTCGCGAGGCTTCGATTGAGCATTCCGGGGCGCGGCAGAAGGCCCGCCGCCAAACGCTCGACCGCCACCTCGACCGAGCAGGGCAGACCACTGATCGGGTCGCGATAGCGCGGATAGGCGATCAGCGCGGCATAGACAAGTTGCCCTAAGTCGGGGCGTGCGGTGCGCCGCGCAGGGGGCGCGCCAAGATCGCGTGTTAACCCCCAGCCTGCGTAAAATGGTGCGCCGGTCGTGGTGACGGCCTTGCCGCGCAGCAGCGCCTCAAAGCCCAGAAGTGACGTCATCGTCCAAACCTCATCCACGGCGTCGATCAATGCGATGGGATCGCATTTGTGCAAGACGACGTCGGCATATTTAAGCGCCTCTTTCTCGCTCAGAAGGCCGGGACGGAGCCCGGCCTCAACATCCGGGTGAGGTTTGAAAAGTACTACTGCACCGGGGTTTTCCGCCCGCACTTTGGCCAGTAACATCGTATTTGTACAAATCGTGCCCGCGCCAAGGCGGATAGAGGCATCGTCTTCGACCTGTCCCGGTACCAAAATTCGATGCCCTTCGGGGAGTTTTGGGATATCGCCACCAAGGTTGTATTTAGACAATTTCGTCTCGCGCAGGCGCGCAATGAGCCGCTCGGCCCGCGCCCGCCCACCGGGGGGAGGTTCCCGTGCGATAAGGGCTTCAAGGTCGCTTGGCTGCGTCGGGTCATAGTAAATTCCGCTGCGGTCCCGGATCAACGAAATCGGCGCGACAAGATCGGCGCCAAGACCGCGCGAGCGCAAGAAGCCGTCTTCTAGATTGATTGCGCTGTCAGCGTGCGCCGCGCTGAACCGGGAGGCCCAGTAAAGATAAGGCCGCGCAGGGTTTGTGGATGTGCCAAATCTTACCGGTCCGTGACGTCCGAAGAATTTCCGCAGGTGCGCGCGTTTCCAAAGTGACATCGCGCCCATGTCGTAGCCCGCGCGATCTTCGCGCCAGGCGCGGACCTCGGCTTCAAGGTGATCTACAGCTTCCTCAAAACTGCAAATACGACCTTCGCAGGGGCTGAACCACGTTGGCGCAAGCAGATGGGAAACCGCGAAAATCTGCGCACGCGTCACTTTGCGTTCACGTCGCGCGACAGGGTTTTCATCCAGCGTTAGACCCCAGCTGGCATAGAAAGGCTGCCCGAAGACGCGCGGTTTATGCCCGGCCAAGATCGCCTCATAGCCCATCAAGGAGGACACGGTGTAAACCGCGATAGCGCCTTCAAGTAACGTCCAGGGTGAAATAGGGGCGTTGCAAATCTGGGTGTTGGCGTCGCCACTTTCCCCATCGAAATGACCGGGTCGATGCCCGTCGCGGCTTTCGGGATGGGTCTTAATGATGATCGGCGAACCCGGGTTTTCGATCCGCGCCACGGCGAGCATTTCGCGAAACATTGCCTCGGAGCCGCCACCATGAATGATTGAAGCATCACCCCGCGTCTGATCAATCACCAATACATACCCGGGAGGAGGGGCGGGCAAATCTGGGTCGAAATTGTTGTATTTTGACAAGTTTGACGCCTTCAGGCGGTCAATTCCATCGCGCGCGCGTTGCAAAATGGCATTATCGTCAAGAGGAGCTGTCGCAAGGAGGCGCTCGATCCGCGACGGTGTTGCGCTGTCAAAATGCACACCTTCAGGGTCTATAAGTAGGCCAAGCGGTGGCGCGCCCGAGCGACCGGGATGGATCGAACGTAAAAAGGCATCCTCAAGACGAACCAGTCCCGCCCCGTACTTCGCGGCAACCGCTTCCCCACGCGCGGCATAGGGCGAACGGCCCCAGACCATGACCTGATCATCGGGCTTGGGAACTCCAACGCGTAATTGATAGCCTGAGGCGCGTAAAACGGTGCGCAGACGTTTCTGGCGCAATACGCCGCCATTGTAAAAAAATAACCGCCGGGGCTGGGGCCCGGCGGTTATTGAATCGTCGGATGCGCCCATCAGTTCCCGGCGAGAGTGTTAAGCGTATTGACGGTGCCCAGCGGAGCCGTCAGGGCCGATAGCGTTTTTTGCCACTGCACGAAGGGAGCCTCGGTGACATAGACCGTGTCGCCGTCGCGAATTGCAAAATCACGTGCCATGAACATACCATTGGGCTCGGTCAGGTCGAGCACATAGATCATGCGCTGATCGCCAGTCAAATCGTTGCGCCCTAGAACTTTCATTGCAATATCAGCAGGTTCGTTTCGTAGCACAAACACACCGGTCGGATCGGCGAGGTTGGATTGCAAGCCTCCGACGGTCGCGATTGCCTCGAGTGCCGAGAGCGTTTGTGTCTCAAAGGGAACGCGGGCCTGACTGCCCGTTGCACCAAGGGCGGTAAAGGCGCGCTGGTCTTTTTCGACCAAGATCACATCATTGGCGCGCAGCGCGATGTCCATTTTCGGGTTATCGTACAGATCCTTAAGCCAAACGGATTCCGCAAGACTGCCCCGCTTGACGGTTACGCGCGCCACCTCGGCGGGAATGGACACGCCACCCGCGCGCGCCAGCATCGCCGACAGCGTGCGCGTGGGACGTTCAATCGCATACACGCCTTGACCGTTGATCGAGCCCATGACGGAAACGGTTGCGCCATCGCCCGCCGTGCGGGTGACGAGCACCTGCGGATCAGGTGTTTGCGCGTCAAGTTTCGAGGTGATGATGCGGCGCAGCGCATCGGGCGTATTGCCCGAGGCTTTGATACGACCGGCATAGGGGACAAAAATATAGCCCGCGCCATCGACCTGCACCTCTTGCAGCTGCGTCGCGTTCGTTCCTTTGCCCGCGAGCAGGCCGTCATCGACGTTTTCCCATATCGTCAGGCTAAGCGTATCGCCTGGACGGATGGTGTCAGACCCAATCGGCCCAGCATTAATGAAGTTCGACGAGAACCCAAGGGCCGGTTGCACAGCCGTTTCGCGGGTCACAAAGTCATTTACTTTCACGACAAAAGCATCGCCTTTGCGCATCACAGATCCTGCAAAGATTTCCCGCTTATTGGGGCCGGGGCGCGGCAAACCACAAGATGCTGTAAAAAGCGTTGCTGAAAGGCCCGCCAAGACGGTCCTTCTGGTTGTATTTCCTGTCACTGCTCGAGCTCCTCTTTCGGGATGCTGCCTTGTTGTTTTGCAGTTACGCTACTCAAAAAGCTGAAAAAAAACCAGAAAAACTATTCAACCACTCGCAACTGTTGCCGTGCTGCCGCTTTGCCTTGAGAGAGGGCGTCATAGGGGTCTTCAGCGGCGAGGATCATGTCAACAACCTGTCGCAGCAACGCACGCCGCCCCCGTGCTGAATAAAAGCCGCCGGGCACCTGACTGGTTTCAAGAAGGTAGTGACGATAATCGCGATAAGCGCGCGCATCGGGCCGGGTCGGGGCGCTAAAGAACGCTGCAATCGGTTGCGCTGAGGTGAATTCCGGCTTGTCAAACACGGCGCGTCCGAAACATTTCACCGGCAAGCCCCGCCAGAGCGCCTGTTGCGCTGCTGTGGAGTTCACTGTCACCGCCGAGCGTGCCTGCGAAAGCAGCCCCGCCAGCTTGCCGCCGCGCACGAAATGTACCCGCCCGCGCAGGCCCAGCCGGTCTGCGGCGGTCACAATGGCGGCGCGGATCGGGGCGCGGCCATCCTCTAGCGGATGGGCCTTGAAGACGAGGTGATGATGGCGCGGGGCGCCTTTGGCAAACCCCTCCATCACACTGTCGATGAACTCGGTTTGCGAACTGAACCGCGAATGCATCCGAAAACTGGCGTCATGTTCCAGTTGCAACAGGACCAGATGATAGGGAAAGCCGCCATATTTAACGCGCGCGGTGGCGATCTGGCGTTCGATCATATGTAGCGGCAACAGCATCAACCGATTGAGCCATAAGCGAAACTCACCAAAAACCGAGATCGCCCGATGGGGGCGGAAATTGCGGTAGGGACCGTTTTGCGCCATCACGAAGAAATGGTAGAGCGCGCCATAGAAAATATGGTGGCGCGTGTCCCCCCAGCGCGGGGGCGCATCGGGAAACTCAATCTCCATCTGTGCCAGCGCCGCGCGCATTTGCGCCACGCTCATCTCCATCAAGCGCGAATGCCCATTCGAACCGCCGCGTTCATAACTGACCCAATAGGGGCGCAAATACCCCTCTTCAAAGACATGCACAGTAACGCCCGCCGCGCGCGCCGCTGCAACGGCCTGCGCGTGGATCGGGCGGGTGTCGCCGTAAAGCACCAGATCGGTGATGCCCTTTTCTGCAATCAGCTTGGCGCAGTGGGCTGCCCAGTCATCAGGCGCGCTCTGGTAGCGGATCAATGAGTCGCGGTCGAACCAGAAATTCTCATCACCCTTGTTGAAGCTAACGCGCCAAACGGTGCTACCGGCTGCGCGCAACATCTTTCCCAACTGGTGAAAGAAGGGTCCGTGAGGCCCTTGTAGCAACAGAAAATGGCGGTCAGTTGCGGCAGTCATCGCAAGTCAAATCCTTAGGGTGCGTTTGGCATTCGCGCATTTGCGACATGAAGTCACTGGTATTTCGCTATTTTTAACATTTGTTGCGGCAAATTTAGGGCGCAAACGCGAAGATGTGGTTAATTGCTGCAGGGCAACTGTGCGTGCGCAACCTTGCAGCGGGGGCGCGCGCGGGCTAGGTGAAACGCGCAATCTGAGGGGAGAGACCGATGTTTACCGGGATCGTGACCGATATCGGCGAGGTGTTGGAGCTAGAGCAGCGCGGCGATCTGCGTGCACGCATCGGCACGCACTATGATGTGGCAGGCATCGAGATCGGCGCGTCGATCGCCTGTGATGGCTGTTGTCTGACCGTGATCGCGACCGGCAGTGCGCCGCAAAACTGGTTCGATGTTGAAATTTCGGCTGAGAGCCAAGCGAAGACCAATATCGGCGGCGGCGGTAATGACAGCAGCGGTGGCTGGCAGGTCGGTAAGAAGATCAACCTTGAACGCGCGCTGAAGGTCGGTGATGAACTCGGCGGGCATATCGTCTCGGGTCATGTCGACGGTGTGGCGCAGATCGAGGCGATGGTGGATGAGGGCGACAGCACGCGCTTTACCTTCCGCGTGCCCGACGGGCTGGCGAAGTTCATCGCGCCCAAGGGGTCGGTCGCGCTGAATGGCACCTCGCTGACGGTGAATGAGGTCGATGGCGACAGTTTCGGCGTCAACATCATCCCCCATACCAAACAGGTCACGAACTGGGGGCAGGCCAAGGCCGGTGACCGTATCAATCTCGAAATCGACACGCTTGCGCGCTATGTCGCGCGGCTGCAGGAGTGGCAGGCATGAACACGCCCAAACCAGTGGATAAATCTGGCACCCATGACGTTCCCGGCGCGGTTGAGGAAAGCCTGCGCGATGCGATCTCGCCCACCGAGGAAATCATCGAAGAGGCCCGCGCGGGCCGCATGGTGATCCTGGTCGATCACGAGGATCGCGAGAATGAGGGCGATCTGTATATTCCGGCTGAGAAATGCACCCCCGAGGCGGTGAATTTCATGGCTACCTTCGGGCGCGGTCTGATCTGTTTGCCGCTGACCGCAGAGCGGGTCGATCAACTGGGGCTGCCCCCGATGGTGCGCGCCAATTCGATGCGCCACGAGACCGCCTTTACCGTCACGATCGAGGCCCGCGAAGGTATCACGACGGGCATCTCTGCGCATGATCGCGCGCAGACGGTGGCCGTGGCGATTGATCCTGCAAAAGGGGCGCAGGATCTTGCGACACCGGGCCATGTGTTTCCGCTGCGCGCGCGCGATGGCGGGGTGCTGGTGCGTGCCGGTCATACCGAAGCGGCGGTTGATGTCGCGCGTCTGGCGGGGCTGAAACCTGCCGGGGTGATCTGCGAAATTATGGGCGATGACGGTCACATGTCGCGCCTGCCGGAACTGATCGCGTTCGGTCAGAAACACGGCCTCAAAATCGGCACGATTTCCGATCTGATCGCCTATCGCCGCCGGCACGACAACTTGGTGCGAGAGGTGGCGCGTCAGCCCGTCACCTCCAGCCATGGCGGCGACTGGGAAATGCGCGTTTTCACCGATCAGGCCGAGGGTGTGGATCATATCGTGCTGGTCAAGGGCGATATCACCACGCCCGCGCCGGTTCTGGTGCGCACCCATTCGCTTAATGTGCTGGATGACGTGCTGGGCATCGGCCCCGGCTCGTCTGACGAGGTGCGCCGCGCGATGGAGATCGTCGCGCGTGAGGGGCGCGGTGCGGTCTGTCTGTTCCGCGACCCGTCTGCCAAGCTGTTGCGCGAAGAAGAACAAGGCCCGCGCACGATCAAGCAGATCGGACTTGGCTCGCAGATCCTGTCGTCGATGGGGCTGCACGATCTGATCTTGCTGACCGATAATCCGCAGACGAAATATGTCGGCCTTGAGGCCTACGGGCTGCGCATAGTCGGCACGCAACCGATTACGGAGGGCTGACCCATGGCGTCAACCGAGACCCATCAAATCCTTGATCTGCCCGAGTTTGACGGCGCACCGCGTCTGTTGATCGTCGTGGCGCCTTATTACAAGGATATCGCCGATAATCTGGTTGCGGGCGCGCGTGCCACGGCCAAACAGGCGGGCGCGCATGTCGATCTGATCGAAGTGCCCGGCGCGCTGGAAATCCCCACGGCGATCGCAATGGCTGCGCGCATGGCAGATTATGATGGCTTCGTGGCGCTGGGCTGCGTGATCCGGGGAGAGACCACCCATTACGACACGGTCTGCAACGACAGTTCGCGCGGGTTGACGCTGTTGGGTCTTGAGGGGATCTGCATCGGTAATGGCATCCTGACAGTTGAAAATTACGGTCAGGCGGCAGTGCGCGCCGACCCGGACGATCAGAATAAAGGCGGCGGCGCGGCGGCTGCGGCCTTGCATCTCGTCTCATTGTCGCGCAAATGGGCGCGCCGGACGAAGGGCATCGGGTTCAAACCCGCCGAGTCCTTTCGCATCGCCGGCGAGCCAGACGGATCGAGCAACGCATGACTGAAGACAGCGCCCAAGACACCCCGAAGCCGCGTAAGCGTACGCTGGAAGAAAAGCGCCAGATGAAATCTGCGTCGCGGCTGTATGCCGTGCAGGCGCTGTTTCAGATGGAGGCCGCAGGGCAGGGCGCAGATCGCGTGCGTGTCGAGTTTGAGAACTACCGCTTTGGCGCGACCTATGAAGATCAGGGCGAGATGGCCGAGGGCGATACCAACCTGTTTCGTCGCCTGATTGACGATGCGGTGACGTGGCAGGGCAAGATCGACAAAGCGACGGATCTGGCTTTGGTGGCGAAATGGCCGATCGATCGCATCGACCCTGTGTTGCGCGCACTGTTTCGTGCCGCTGGGGCCGAGCTGGTAACCCCTGCAACGCCGCCTAAGGTCGTGATCACTGAATATGTAGATGTGGCGCGCGCCTTCTTCCCCGATGGCAAAGAGCCGAAATTCGTAAATGCAGTGCTTGATCACATGGCCCACGCGCTGCGCCCCGAGGCATTCTAAGCCCGCTTCGCGACCTCTTGCCGCGGGCTATTTGTCGCCGATTAAGGGGGTTTAAACGAATCCCCTCTATGAATCGATCAAATCTGCGCTACTCTTAGGGTAAGCTAAGGGGGTACTCATGCCTGAACTCGTTCGTCTTTATATCAAGAATGTCATCTTCGGCTTTTTCATTGCACTCGCCTTCGTGGGCCTGTTGCTTTGGTTTAATGTTGGCAATCTGTGGCATCTGATTTCCACCTCGGACATTGGCTATATCGCGGTGGCGCTGTTGGTTGTGTTCAACACGGTGGTCTTCTCGGGCGTTCAATTCTCGATTGCAGTGATGCGTATGGGATCTGATGATGAGGGATCATCGGGAGGCAAGCGCGACGCCATCCCCACGATGCAAGCCGCAGAACGTTTGGCGATTCGTATCCCGGTCGAAGAGGGGCGCACACGTCGCCAGCTTGATCAACAACTCAAACGCCCACGCTGAACGCGCGCAAGCGTTAGATGCTATGCAAAAGCCCCGCCGGATTGGTCGGGGCTTTTTGCGGCGCTCAACACGCATAAGTGACGGAAACCGCAGCAACCGTGGAGACGAGAGTTCCCGGAGACCTGAAAAGTCAGGTGGGCGCCAGTTAACGAGGCCAGGGCCACGACAGAGCCAGCCCCCTCAGGAATGGTATAGGCCACTGGAAAAGGGTCTATCACGCATCGAGCAGTAACCGTCGTTCCCACAGATAGGCGTGCGCGCGTGATCCGACAAGGGGTTATCTCTCGCCTCAGCAAAGCGCCGCCACTGCGACACCTTGGCACTTTAGCGCGGCGGGCGCGCCCCTTACTCTGGCACAATTACGCAGCGCGAACAGGGTGATAGCATGACCGAGATTGAACCAGCGCAGGCCCGGCCCGCGCGCGCGGGTAGTGCCGCGGTATTGGAACGGATTTGGCGCGTCGAGGCGTTGCGATACGAGGTATTAGCGGCGTTTCTGCTGCTGCCCGTTTTGGTCGCAGGCCATGCGCGCGCGATAGATTATGTGCTTTATGTTCTATTGGTTGCCGCGCTTTTTGCCGCCGAAATGTTTCGAACGCTCTCCGAGGACTTGCTGCGCCTGATCCCGCCAGAGGGGTTGGCGCAGGCGGCCCTTATCGCGCGCGGCGCCAGCCTTGGCACGGTGATTCTGCGCGCCTGTGTCGTTGCTCTGTTGGGCTGGGTATTGCTAGTCTGAGCTGGCCTGCAGGTCGCAGGCTGGACAGATGTTCGTGCTTTGTTCATACTGGTCGAATGATGATGCAAACGCCCCTTTCCGATCTCGCCCCAGGGCAGGTTCTGGCGCGTGGCATGGCGCGCGCTTTGTCCGATCTGCGCTATGACAGCCTGCCCGAGATGAAGCTGCGCCCCCGCCTGCGCGCCGATCTCATGGCGCTGGGCTATAAGGGCGAAATCTGGATCATCGAGTGCAAATCAAGTCGCGCGGATTTTCGCGCCGACAAGAAATGGCAGGGCTATTTGGAGTGGTGTGATCGCTATTTCTGGGCAGTCGATAGCGATTTTCCGACTGATCTGCTTCCCGAGGGCACGGGGCTGTTTATTGCCGATGGCTATGGCGCTGAAATGATCCGCGAGGCACCGTTTCACAAGCTCGCCCCCGCCCGGCGGCGCACGATCACGCTGGATTTTGCCCGCGCCAGCGCGCGGCGCTTGCAGCACTTGTGCGATCCGGGGATCAGCAGGCTTTAGCGCTTGCCGGACTTGCCCTTCATCTCACGCGCAGCTTGCGCGGCAGCTTGAAGTTCTTCAGCAATTTCCTCGGCCTCATCTGGGTCGAAATCGAGTGGCAATTCAATGCCATCGCCTTCGACATACAACCGCACCATCCCCAATGAGGTCGGCCCGATCTGGATATTGGCTGCAGTGTCGCTTTGTTTGTCGATGCCCATGTGATCTCTCCTCGTCTGCGGGACGGAAATCTCAGGTAACGCCGTGCGCGCGATCTCGCAAGCCCCGCAAACATTTTCCTGAAAAACCGGGCTTGCAATCTGCGCGCGCCCGGTCTATTCCCGCCGCCAATGCCGCCTTAGCTCAGTTGGTTAGAGCGCTGGATTGTGGATCCAGAGGTCCCCCGTTCAAGCCGGGGAGGCGGTACCATCTTTCCTCAATATCTTCGTCTGTGACAGGCCCGGCGCGCGTATATGCGGGCTTTGCACCGTGAAAACTGTGTCAAATCGGTATCGAAAGCTGCGTTCAACCGTATGGATGACCGCAATGTGACCGTTACAGGGAACGGATCATTCACATCCGGGTTCAACGATATGAACATTAAAAATATAGCGACTTTAGGGACTGCGTCTCTGAATTGCGAAACGATAGGATCAGTTTTGAAAGTAGCACGTCAGATTGATACCGGCGGCGAAGGTAAACGCTGCAAAGTGTTGGTTGCCGAAGA
>JAFGWK010000083.1 GCA_016937195.1 Paracoccaceae bacterium
CCAAGACCGCGGCCGAACCATGGCTCGGGGCTGGCCATCGCGTGGGCCGCCATGACACCGACCGGCAGAACGAACCCAAGCGCGACGGGCAAGGCGCATAGCAGTGCCGCCAACCACCCTGCCCAACCCGATAGCGTGACCGGCATCACCGGGCGTGTGTGCCGCGCGCTTTGATAGTAGCGCGCCTTGCGACGCGAGACCTTCTCCAGTGCGAACAGCGCAAAGACGATGCCAAGGATCAGCAGCGCCAGTTGCGCCGCGCCCCCCGCATTGCCGCCCTCCAGCCATGTCGCGAAAATTCCGGTGGTCAGGGTCTGCACGCCAAAATGCGCCACCACCCCATAATCAGCCACCGTCTCCATCATCGCAATCGCGGCCCCCGCCGCAATCGCAGGGCGCGCAAGCGGCAGGCCAACGCGCCAAAATAGCGCCAGCGGCCCCGCTCCGAGCGCGCGCGCGACCTCATAGCTTGCGCCCGATTGCTCACGCAGGGCGGCGCGGGTGATCAGGTAGGTATAGGGATAAAGCGCCGCCGACAGCACCACGACCGCCGCCTCACGGGAACGGATCTCGGGAAACCAGTAATCGCGCGCCGAGGCCCAGCCAAACGTCGCGCGAAGCGCGGTCTGAACCGGGCCGGAATAATCCAGAAAATCGCTGAGTGCATAGGCCCCGACATAGGCCGGAATCGCGAGGGGAAACAGCAGCAACCATTCCAGCGCGCCCCGCCCGACAAAGCGATACATCACCACCAGCCACGCCGCCCCTGCCCCGATGGCAGCACTTAAAACACCCACGCCAAGCGCCAGAAACGCCGTGTTGGCGAGGTAGCGCAGCAAGGTTGTCGCCATCAAATGCGGCCAGATGTTTTCACGCGGATCAAAGGCCATCACAACAACCGCCAAAATCGGCGCTAGCACCAAGACAGCAATCATCACAGCGCCCGCCGACCACAGCCCGCCATGCATGCGCTGAGAAGAGTTACCGGCGTTGGCAGCGGACGCGTGAGTTGGCACACCAATTTCCTGAGTATTTTTGTCAGACCCCATGCCGCCTTCTAGCCCGAAACGCATTTGCCTGTCCAGATTTCAACGGCTAAAGTGCGGCTCAATTACAAGCGCACCGTCAAGGTCGCACAACGATTGCGAGGTCGAGTAGATGAAAATCGTTTTCCACTTGGGTGCTCATTCGACCGACGAAGACCAGCTCGTGCGGGTTTTAGCGAATAATCCCAAGGCATTGGACGAATATAAGATCGCTGTTCCGCAACCGAAAAAATATCGCATGGTCTTGCGTGACGCTTTGGTGTCGCTACATGGAGAGCCTGCGCCATTGCAGGTGCAAGACGCGATCATCGAGGCGTGCTCGGATCAAACAGATCTGGAACGGCTGATTTTCAGTCACGAGTTTTTCCTGTGCATTCCCGAACGTGTCATTACCGAGCATGGCTTTTACACGCGCGCAGCCAGCAAGCTTGGGCCGCTGGCGAACCTGTTTCCCGATAATGAAACCGAATTTCACATGGCCCTGATCAACCCCGCGACGTTGATCTTGCAACTGGCCAAGCGCCTGCCCAAACGCAGCTATGAGCAGTTGATGGCTGGGCTTGATCCGCGCGATCTGCGTTGGGAAACCGTCATACGCGACATGCGCGATGCGGCGCAGGGACGACGTTTCGTGATCTGGTGCAATGAGGATGTGCCGCTGCTTTGGCCCGAAGTTCTGCGCTCTGTCTCGGGCATTCCAGCCGAGCGGGGCCTGAAGGGCGATATGCATTATCTCGATCAGATCATGTTGCCTGAGGGGCGTTCACGGCTACGATCCTATCTCAAGAGTCATCCGGTCAAATCGGTCGTGCAACGCAACAAGATCTCTGCCGCATTCTTGGCCAAATACGCCCAACGCGAAGAAATCGAGATGGACGCCCCGCTGCCGGGCTGGACGGATGAGTTGGTCGCGGAAATCACCGCGCAATACGACGCCGACGTGGCCTCGATCGCGCGGCTGCCGGGGGTCGAGTTCCTCGCCCCCTAAGGCCCGGGCGAGTCTTACGACATACCCAGCGCGGATTTATACAGATCGAGGATCGCCTCTTCCTCGGCCAGATCGTCCTTGTCACGCTTGCGCATCGCAACGATCTTTTTCAATACCTTAGTATCGTATCCGCGCGCTTTGGCTTCGGACATGATGTCTTTTTGTTGCTCGGTTATGTCTTTTTTCTCGGCCTCGAGGCTTTCGAATTGTTCGACGAATTGACGCAGCTCGTCGGCGGCGACGTTATAGGCGGCATCGCTGGGCATGGCTCTCTCCTGCTCTGATCGAGGCCCTGACTAGCCCGCCGCGTGCGCCGCATCAAGAGGCACGACGCGCGTTTTGCTTGCCTCATAGGCGCAGAGCCGCTAGGGCAAGGCGCGCGCCGAATGCGCGGCGCTAACGGAGGATGGCATGGAATATCTGATCTGGGCAGGGGCTGCGGTGTCGGTCGTGGGGCTGTTTGGCATTTTGTGGTGCATCATCTCAGTCGCCCAAGCCAAACGCGCCGGGCTGGAAGATGCCGCTTTGCGCGCGCGTCTGCAGCGTGTTGTCGTGATCAACATGGCCGCGCTGTTCGTGTCGGTTATCGGCCTGATGATGGTCGTTGTCGGGATTTTTCTGGGCTAACGTCTGGTTTAATGCCCGTCGAGATCGGCAAAATGCTTGCCGTTTCGGATCAGCACATCCCATAGCGTAACCGGCGCGCTCGCGCCCTCTTCGCGCAATGAACGCAGGCGTTTACGGGTGGCTATCAACCCTGCCTGATCTGCCTGGAACATCACCCCACCAAGGTTTTTGGGCAGCCCCAGCGCACAGATCGCGGCCAGATCAATGTCGCTTGCACGATGCGCCTGCGCATGTTGCAACAACCATGCCCCGCTATTGGCCATCTCCCCCAGAACGCGGGCCAGAATTTCACCATCAGAGAGCTTGCGCGCTACCCCACCAGCCTCGGTGCGCAGCGTGTCCAGCCAGTCGGGAGAGCCCCCCTCGCTGGGATAAAGTTGCAACTCCGCATCCTCCATCGCCACAAGCAGCAGATCAGGCGCAAGTCCTGCCTTGGCACGCGCCTCGTTCAACGCCTTTGCGCTGATCGCATCAATCAGGCGCAGCGGTGAGCGCGCAAACCCCGCAGCCGCAAAACTTCGATCCAGTTGATCGCGCGATGCCCCCGCCAGCAGCGCGCGCCCGCAGGCCGAGATCAAGCTCAGGCGCAAATGCGCGACAATGCCTGCTGGTCCCGGCCCCCCCCAAATTACCTGCGCGCCGCCTTGACGCAGCACCATCGCCAAATCATCCAGTGTGGCGCGCGCACAGCCCTGCCCCGCGACCAGCTCGACCACATCGCCGTCCCGTGTCAGCGCGATGCCTGTCTCAGGTGGGTCAAGGTGATCGGGGCTTTCAAATACGCAGAGGTCGGACATGGGCAGTCCTGTCACGCCAGAATGCGCGATCAGCAGCGCGCAATCCCCCAGCCCCGAAGGATCTGTCGCGGCGCCCAGACGCGCCCAGTCCGCTTCGCGTTGATCAGGATCGAGCGTGCCTTTTTGTATCGCGATTTCTTGCGCGCGTGCGATGGTTGAGAACGCCGTCTGGATTTTTTTCGTGTCGCTCGCGCCAAAAACAACCTCATGCCCCGCCGCCAGCAGCGCACCCGCAAATCCTGCAGGTTGATCCCACAGCCCGATCCGTCGCGTCGGGGCCGGCCCCGCATCGCTGGACTGCCCAGGCAAACTGAGTGCCGCAATCTCGGCGGCGCGCGCATGGCGCAGGGCCTTGGCAAGCGGCGTCCCGCTCAGATCGTCATAGGCGACGGCTTCGAAATCGAGCGCCTCTTCGAGCGGCAGCAACACCGCCGCCTCAACCACTTCGTAGGCGCGTTGCCCGACCTCGGCAAGCGGCCCGCGGGTCAGCTCGGCTTTTGGCCCGGCAAGGGCTGCAAGATATGTGGCGGGATCGGCCAATGCGCTATCGGGAGACGCACCGCCCTCGGCAATCAGGGCATCCAGCGCCGCGATCACCTGCGCGGGCGCGACCTCGGGCAGGACGATATCGCATAGCCCCAAAGCCAAAGCGCGCTCAGCGTCAATCTGGCCGGGCGGCATGATCAACTGTAGCGCCGCAGCCCCGCCCGCGCGCCGTGCAAGGCGCACAAAACCACCCGCTGCGGGCAAAGTACCAAGACTGAATTCGGGTGCGCTAAAATAAGTATCCTCGGTCGCGATGCGCAAGGACGCCGCCTGTGAAATGGCCAAAGCGCCGCTCGCAATACGCCCCGAGAGCGAAACCAAAACAGGCACCCGCGCGCCCGCCAGAACACTACACAGCGCCCCCAAATCAGGGGCGCTCGGGTCATGGGCGTAATCAGAGAGCGGATCAGGCGCACAAGGCCACCCTGTAGCACCACCCTTTAGCACAATCGCGCGCACAGCACGATCATTCAAAGCCAGTTCCAAAGCATTATGTAAAGCCACGCGCAAATCGGGCTCAAACCCAGCTGCAACGCCCTGATCATTCAGCGCTGCCAAAGTGATCCAAGCCAGCCCGTCCTGCTGCGCGATCTTCACACGTCTCGCCATTGCGTCATTCGCCCCATCAACTAGCAATCAGCCGTGAGTTTACGGCCAACGCGCTGCAAAACAATGGCAAATTGCGCCCTGCGCGAGTTCTAGCTTTGCACAGGGACGCGCGGCGTGGTCTTAGCGCGCAGCCTTTTTGGCACCGGGAGCGTGCAACTGGCAAAATGGCGTCGCGGGCAACAGGTCCAGACGCGCCTCGTCGATGCGTTCGCCGCATGTAACACAAAAGCCGTATTCGCCCGCATCAAGACGCTGCAACGCGGCTTCAATCACGCGCAATTCCTGACGCGCGGCCATGTCCAATTCGTCCAGAACCTCATCATCTTCCTGCTTGGTGGCCGCATCTTCCCAGTCCTGCTCGACATGGCTGTCCAGCTCGGCGTCAATCTCTTCAATCCGCTCGAGCAACTGCGCTTTGCGCGTTTCAATCTCGGTCCGGCGAGTCTTATCGCTTTTCATTCTGTATCCTCCGTTTGCTCGATTACAGCATCGTGCGACACCGCGCTCAATGATGCATATCAACATATCAAAATACTTGCGTATGATCGCAGGCGCGCCCTAACATAACATGGACGGCTGGTTTGGGAGAACCCGCAGGCTTGGGAGAGCAAAGCGTCATTCATTATATACCGACAAACGCACGAGGGAGATCTCATGCAACAGGATTGGATTTGGGGGCTCATCGGCGGTCTGATGATCGGCGCGGGAGCAGGCGTATTTCTTTTGATAAACGGTCGCATCATGGGAGCGAGCGGCATCATCGGTGGGCTGATTGATGGCTCGGGGCGCGATACCGTATCTGAACGGATCGCCTTTTTGGGCGGGCTGGTCGCGGTACCGCCACTCTTGGTACCGCTTTATCGCAATGTCGACACCCATGTCAGTCACACAATTTGGGTGTTGGTGCTGGCAGGACTTTTGGTTGGGGCAGGCACACGGATCGCCAATGGCTGCACCTCTGGCCATGGTGTGTGCGGGATCTCGCGATTTTCACTGCGCGGCATAGTCGCGACTGCATTTTACCTGCTCGGTGGCGCGTTGTCGCTGGTCTTGTTCCGCCACATTCTGGGAGTGATCTAATGCGCAACTTCTTTGCATTTCTCTCGGGGGGCTTGTTCGGCGCGGGCCTATTGGTTGCGGGCATGGTTGATAGCGCCAAGGTGCAAGGCTGGCTTGATATTTTTGGCGATTGGGACCCGACTTTGGCCTTTGTGATGGGCGGGGCCGTAGGTGTCATGTTTTTCGTTTGGATATTTGCCAGTAAACGCGAGAAATCGTATTTAGGGTCACCAATGCCAGGCCCGTTTCCCCGCTTGGTGGATCGCAATCTGGTGCTGGGCTCATTGCTGTTTGGTGCGGGCTGGGGGCTGGCCGGGCTGTGCCCTGGTCCGGCGATGGGCTCGCTCAGCTTTAATGGCTGGGAGGGCTGGCTGTTCATCATCGCGATGGGAGTCGGCATGGCGATGGCGCCGCGGTTCAAAGGGTGGTTATCGACATTTGATCGCTCAACGCTGGAAGCGCCGCCTTGCGAGAACATCCCCGAAGAGGAGCGCGCTTTGGCCCGCAACAGCCGCGCGCCCGCACGCTAAAACTGGGTTAAAATCCCGATCCGACTTTGAGCGGCGGCAGATCATCTGTCGCCGTTTCCGATGTGTCCCCAAGCGCAAGATCGGCCATCGACTTGGGCGCATCAAACCCGCCCAGATCGTCAAGATTGCCGACACCCCCAAAACCTGCCAATCCGCCAAGGTCATCGCTTGGGTCGCTATCGGCGGGGGGATGATTCCCAAAACCAGCCCCCGACACAGCAGACGGCTCGGCCGTTGGGAACGGGCTGGTGCCAACGGCCAGATCGTCCTCGGGCGTCTCTCGATCCAGCGTCGCACGCTCTGAACCCGTCAAACGCAGCGCGCGGTAGCCCCGGCTTTGCCCCAGCCGTGCATAAGAGAGTTTGCGCCGCCCCTGCGCCTCTAGCGTGATCTGTTCCAGCGAATCGGCGCGCAGAGGCAGCTCCATTCCGGGTTTGAAATCCAAAACCGCCGACAATGATAACGTCATCCGGTGCAGCACGGCATTCAGCACTGCGGGGGTGCCCATCACGGCGCGTTCAATCTGGTCCTCCCAAGGGGGCGCAAAGGCGGCCGCGAGAGAGGCATGTGTCGCGCCCTCTGTCTGGGTTTCGCTGGGATCGCGTTTGAGATGCGCACCGCGCCCCTTTTGAGGCACAGCCCATAACAGCCCGCCCGAGCATTCGCCGCCCCCGCCCAAGGCAAATTGCACGGTCCAGACGCGAAACGTCACATCTTCAAGCAGCAGTCCAAGCGGGCGGGGATCATCCAGATGCGAGGCATAACGAAATCCGCCCGCCCATGAAATCGCGTCATCTTCGATCAACATGCTCTCGATCGCGCCCAGCAGCGCGTCGATGAAATCGGCCGCCATCGCGGCATCAATACGCGTCGCTTTGCGCGGGCCGGACGGGGTTTTGCCAAGCCGCCCCATCGTTTGCATCTCGATCAAAGCTTGCAGCGTCGTGGGGGACAACGCGATCAGACCCAGCGCCTCAGAAGGCCCCTCAATCAGCGCCAAAAGTGACAGCGCCTCAAGCGTTTCAGGCAGATCGGCAAGACTGCGACGCGTTTCCTCAATCGCGGTGACCTGTAGCGGCAACTCAAGCATATCCTGCGCTACCTTGGCCAAGCTCGACGAAATCGCGCGTTCGGGCGACATGGCAACGCCATCCGCGACGGGGCGCCCCGCCTCGGCCTTTTTGCGCAGCACAGATTTGCCCTGCTCTGCTGCCATACCCTCCATCCGCGTAAAAACTGCAAAAACCTTCATGCAGACTCGCAGATCAAGGTTTACAAATGATTTAGAATTCAGGGGTTAGGCGGTGCTTTTCGTTTTCACCCCTTGGCGCCTCAGCGGCAGGCTGACGCGAAATCCCGCCCCACCTTGTCCGGGCAAATAATCAATCGAGCCACCAAGGTTGACCATAATCTCGCGACAAATCGCAAGGCCAAGGCCAGCGCCCCCGGCCCGGCTTTGATCGGTAAGGCGGGCGAATTTCTCGAAGATCAGCTTTTGGGACTCTGGGGGAATCCCGGCGCCATTGTCGATAAAGTCGATCTGCACCCGTTTGCCACGTTTTTTGACCTCGATACGCAACACCGGGCGCTCGGCCTCGCAATATTTGCGCGCGTTTGAAATCAGGTTGATCAACACCTGCACCAGCCGGTCGGCATCGGTGAAAATCGGCATATGTTCGGTCGGAAAATCGCGTTCGATGCGAAAGCTGCGCTCAGGGCGCGCCGCCGAGGCCGCCTGCACCGCGCGATTGATAAGATCGTGCAAGTTGACCACCGAAATATCAAGCTGCGCGCGGCGGTTTTCCAACACCGAAAGATCGAGTAGATCATCAAGCAACCGGGTCAAGCGACGCGCCTCTTCATGGATGATCTCGCTATATTGGGCGCGCATCGACTCGGGCAGGTCCGGCTCCATCAGAATCTCGGAAAACGCCCGG
>JAFGWK010000084.1 GCA_016937195.1 Paracoccaceae bacterium
GCCAGCCCCTTGGTGCCGATGTCGAGGAATTTCTTGCGCCGCGCCTGAATCAGATCGGCAGGCTTTAACCCGTCCAACTCGCTCAGCATCAGCTCAATTTCCGCACCAACCGAAGCAATCGCCGCCTGCGCATCGCGTTGCGCGCCGCCCATCGGTTCTTTGATGATGCGGTCGATCACGCCGAGTTTTTTCAGGTCTTGCGCAGTCAGACGCAGCGCCTCGGCCGCTTCGCGCATCTTCTCGGCGTCCTTCCACAGGATCGAGGCGCAGCCCTCGGGCGAGATCACCGAATAGACCGAATGTTCCAGCATCGCGACGCGATCCCCGGTTGCAAACGCCACAGCCCCGCCTGAGCCACCCTCACCGATGATCACCGAAATCAGGGGTACGCCGATTTGCAGGCATTTCTCGGTAGACCGCGCGATGGCTTCGGATTGGCCGCGTTCTTCGGCGCCTTTGCCAGGATAGGCGCCGGGGGTGTCGATCAGCGCGACCACGGGCAGTCCGAACCGTGCGGCCATATCCATCAAGCGAACCGCCTTGCGGTAACCTTCCGGGCGCGCCATGCCAAAATTACGTTCAATCCGGCTGGTGGTGTCATGACCTTTTTCATGGCCGATCACCATCACAGGACGATCATTAAGACGCGCTAGCCCACCCATCACCGCATGGTCATCGGCAAAGTTGCGATCGCCCGCGAGCGGGGTGAACTCGGTGAAAAGCTGTTCGATATAATCACGGCAATGGGGCCGTTCAGGATGACGCGCGACCTGACATTTGCGCCAGGCGCTGAGATCTTTGTAAAGATCGCGCAGCATCGTATCGGCTTTTTTGTCGAGAGCCTTGGCTTCTTTCTCGACATCCATCTGCTCGTTCTTCCGGGCAAGCGCGCGCAACTCTTCGGCTTTGCCTTCGATTTCGGCGAGCGGTTTTTCAAATTCGAGATAGGTCATGGATCACCCCGGTGTCGCAAACTGATCCTTTCTATGAAGCGCGCGCCTCAGAAATGCAACCGCGCGCGCGGGGTAATGCCGCAGTTGCGAAGATGCGCGGCGCTGCTAGGCTGATCCTAGAAGCGCGTGTGATCAGAAAGATGGGGGACGCTATGGCGTTTGAAGTCGAATTGAAACATCTGCCCTCGGTGCGGCTTGTCGGGCTGCCACATTGCGGGCCATATCCGACAATCGGGCCGATTTTTCGAGAACTGGCCGCGCTGATCCCCGAGCCATCTTGGGTCGAGGTCGAAGGGGGCGCGATGATCGGGCATGACAACCCGCGCGAGGTTGCGCCTGAAAACCTGCGTTCGCATGCGTGTTTCGTCGTCAGCGAAGGCTTTGCGTTGGTGCCGCCGCTGGAAGAAATTCGTTATCCTTCAGGGCGTAACGCGATCTTACGTGTGAAGGGGCCCTATACGCTGCTGCCCGAAGCCTATCGCTGGATGGTCGAGGAGTGGTTTCCGGCATCGGGCGAGCGGGAGCGCGATCTGTCGATGTATGAGGTCTATCTGAACGACCCCAGCAACACCGCCCCCGAGGATCTGGTGACGGAAATCCGGTTGCCGCTGAAGGGCTGAGCGGCGTCATGCCCCTGTCACATCTGGATGAGAATGGGTCATCAAAGACGGAGACGCCCCAGCTTTGAGCCGGGGCGTTCCTATTCCCTCATGCGACCGGGCCTCCCCTCCCTGCCGCTCCGGGATTCCATCACTATAATGCGATTCGTTTTCTTGTGGCTTAGTTTTTAATCATCTCAGCCTGTCTGACGATCACTTCTGCCTGTTTTATTGAGGCGATGTCAACAAGACGCCCTTTATAAACTGTTGCGCCTTCGCCGCGCGCGGTGGCCTCTTGCATTGCAGCCAGAATTTCGCGCGCCTCGTTCACAGCAGCTTCCGACGGCGTGAACACCTCATTGGCCAGCGCGATCTGCTTGGGGTGGATCGCCCATTTGCCAACCATGCCCAACGTGGCCGAGCGTAGCGCTTGTGCGCGGAACCCCTCATCATCGCTGAAATCGCCAAACGGGCCATCAACGGGCAGAATGCCATGTGTGCGGCAGGCGGCGACGATGGATGTTTGCGCCCAATGCCACGGGTCGGACCAGTATTTCGCGCCCTCGCGCAGCATATAATAGTTTTCTTGGGTGCCCCCGATCCCGGTGGTTTGCATGCCCATAGAGGCCGCAAAATCGGCTGCCCCAAGGCTCATCGCCTGCAAGCGGGGCGAAGAGGCCGCGATTTCCTCGACATGGGCGATGCCAGCGGCACTTTCGATGATCACCTCAAAGCTGATCTTTTTCTTGCGCCCTTTAGCGGTCTCAATCGCGGTGACCAGCGCGTCCACAGCGTAAACATCCGCTGCACAGCCGACCTTGGGGATCATGATCTGGTCAATGCGTTCGCTGCCCTCTTCCAGCAACTCAACCACATCACGATACCAATAAGGCGTATCCAACCCGTTAATGCGCACCGACAGATATTTGCTGTTCCAGTCGATCTCGTGGCTGGCCGCGATGATGTTGCGCCGCGCCTGCGCCTTGTCATTGGGCGCCACCGAATCTTCAAGATCGAGGTTAATGACATCGGCTGCCGAGGCGGCCATTTTGGGGAACAGTTTGGTGTTGGAGCCGGGGCCGAACAATTGGCAACGGTTCGGGCGGGCCGGGGAGGCGGGTTGAAGGCGGAAACTCATCGCGGTGCCTTTCGCAAGGAAGTTACGTTTCTGGTTGCGGATTGGGTATATTGTTGCGCAATGGCTTGCAAGGCGATTTTGCGCACGCAGAATCGCCAGCCGCGATGCAGCATGTTTTTTGGGCTTGGCGCGCAATTCTTCGGCAAGATCAATTTTTTGGCGAAGAAGCTTCGCCAAGGGGCTCCATAATTGGCCGAAATCCCCAAGATATTTTCAATTTGCGCCCTATGATCAGATCAAACTCGCAACAGGAGACCCAAATGGCACTGATCGACACCCCCTATCTGCTCTTTCTGGGCGATGCGCCCGACCCCTTGGCTGCGAAAGTGGCGCAAGGGATCAAGGATTGGCGTCCGGAATTCGCCATTGGCCAGTTCCGGATGGAGGGCTGTCAGGCCGATATGGGCGTCCCCGATATGGATCTCGCCGAGGCCATCGCGGCGGGCTGCAAGACGCTGGTGATCGGCGTTGCCAACCGGGGCGGTGTGATCAGTCAAGCGTGGAAAAAGGTGCTGGTGCAGGCTTTGGAAGAGGGTCTCGATATTGCCTCGGGGCTGCACAACCTGCTGCGCGACGAACCCGAACTGGTCGCGGTGGCGCAGGCCTGCGGGCGCCAGTTGCATGACGTGCGTATACCGTCGGTGAAA
>JAFGWK010000085.1 GCA_016937195.1 Paracoccaceae bacterium
CCAACGGGTTGATCTTGTTCGAGTAACCGCTTGAGAACTGCACGTCCCGCCTGCGTCACGCGATAGCTGGTAACGCGCCCTTCATGGGCCACCTCGATCCAGTCCTTAAGCGCAAAGGCCTGCGCAACGGCGCGTTCCAGCACCGCCGTGCGCACCGTGCCACGCAGCACCACAGACTTGTCCATATCGGCTGCGACTATCAGCAACGCGGTAGGTTCACACAGTCGGCGCAGGATGCGCTTGGCCTCGCGCATCAAAACAGCTTCATCGGCGGGAATTTCACTGGGGCGGAAGGGGGCGGTCATGGGCGATTCGTCCTTATCAGGGACGGTTGCAGGCGGGGGCGCGGGTTCATTGGCAGCGCTTTGAACGGCGCTTTGGCCAAGGCGCGCCAATGCTTCATCAACCAGCGGATCATCCCGCCGCGCCTCAATCCGGCGCACCCGGCGCAGGATGGTCGAGGCGGCGCACCCTTCGGCCCGTGCAAGCGCCCGGATCGGCACGCCCTGCTCCACATGGCGCAGGTATAGCCGGGCATGATCGGGCAGCCAGGCGGGCAGTTCCGCCAGGACTGGTGCGGTCGAATTCATGTGCTCCCCCAGATAGGGCCGGGCGATACCGGCAGATCCCTGTCGTACAACCGTGAGTTGCTTTGATTACCCGTTCGTTAACAAATCGGGCAAGAGCAAGGATTTCTTAAACTTCCTAAACAAATCCTTGCGAAGCGCACGCTGGAACCTCTGCCTACGCAACACCCGCATAGGTTGAGTCATGGTGAACCACATCCAAGACAGGAGATCGCCATGACCGCGCCTATCATCCCCCCGCTCATCCCCGACCTGCTTCAGATGCTTGAGGCATTGCGCCGCCCGCCGCTTTTGGTGCGTACCGCCCGTTTCGGGGTGCAGGATTATAGCCGCAAACGCGATCTAAAGCGCTTGTTGCATACGCCTGTCCTGCCCCGCCCCAGCGCCGCAGTTGGTCAGTTGATGGAGATGGAAGCCGAGCAAGACGCCCTACGCCGTGCGGGCGAGGCCAGCTACAGCCTGACCCGCCAGATTGATCTGTTGATCGCAATCATGGGCGAAGCGCGTCTGTTGCCCCGCACGCCCAGCCTGCCCTGACCGCTAGCGCGATTTGAACAGCGACCCCAGCACCCCACGCACCAGCGCCTGCCCGGTTTTGGTGCCAAGTTGGCGCGCCAGAGATTTCCCGAAGGTCGCCATGACCGAATCGGACCGGCTAGAGCGTGTCGCGGTTTTGCGCGGTTTCGTTTGGCTTGCGGGCTCGTAGCGGCGCGCGTTGTTGAACTCGGCAAAGCTGTCATCCAGCTTGCTTGCCGCCCCCGATTGCGCGCTCGCTTTGGCCTCTGCATCGGCCGCCTCTTTCGCCGCAGCATCCGCCCGGCGCGCCAGAATTTCCTGTGCTGAATCGCGATCAACTGCGGTATCGTATTTGGCCCCAAAGCCGGAATTGGCCATGATAGCAGCGCGCTCGTCGTCGCTCAGCGGGCCAAGGCGCGATTGCGGCGGGCGCACCAAAGTGCGCTCGACGACGCCCGGAACGCCCTTGGCTTGCAGGAACGAGGTCACGGCCTCGCCGGTGCCAACCTCTTTGATCGCGATTTCCGTATCGAAACGTGGATTGGTGCGGTAGTTCTCAGCGGCGCGTTTCAGATCACGCTGATCGCGCGCGGTAAAAGCGCGCAGCGCGTGCTGTACCCGGTTGCCAAGCTGGCTGAGAATGCCATCGGGCACATCGGTTGGGTTCTGCGTAATGAAATACACCCCGACCCCTTTGGACCGGATCAAACGCGCGACCTGTTCCACCTTGTCCACCATAGCCTTGGGCGCGTCGTCAAACAGCAGATGCGCCTCGTCGAAAAAGAACACCAGCTTGGGCTTGTCGGGGTTGCCGACCTCGGGCAGTTCCTCGAACAGCTCGGACAGCAGCCACAACAGGAAAGTGGCGTAAAGCTGCGGACTGGCCATCAGCTGATCGGCGGCCAGCAGGTTGATCTGGCCCATACCATTGGAATCAGTGCGGATCAGATCGCTCAATTCCAGCGCGGGTTCGCCAAAGAACTGATCACCGCCTTGATTTTCCAACACCAAAAGCTGGCGCTGGATCGCCCCGACCGAGCGCACATCAACATTGCCATATTCCAGCGCAATCTCTTTGGCCTGCTCGCCGACATGGCGCAGCATCGCGCGCAGATCATCCAGATCCAGCAGCGCCAGACCCTCTTTATCCGCCAGATGGAAGGCAATGTTCAGCGCGCCTTCCTGCGTATCGTTCAGCCCCAAAAGACGGCTGAGCAGAAGCGGCCCCATCTCGGACACTGTCGTGCGCACCGGATGGCCTTTTTTACCAAACATATCCCAAAAAACAGTGGGATAGCTTCGATAGTTCAAGTCAAAACCGATGGTTGCGGCGCGCTCCATAAAGGGTTTGTGCAGCTTGCCCGTTTCCGATCCCGCCGCCGCGATCCCTGACAAGTCGCCCTTCACATCAGCCATAAAGACAGGCACACCCGCAGCAGAAAACCCCTCGGCGAGAATTTGCAGCGTGACGGTTTTGCCCGTGCCTGTCGCCCCGGCAATCAGCCCGTGACGGTTGCCATATTTCAACGTCAACTGCTGTGGCGCGCCGTAGCCCTCGCCACCGCCGCCGACAAACACCCCGTCTTCGGTCAAAACACCCGTCATATCTGTCGCCTCTGTCAAATTCTCTCGACCTGACAATACAAAATTAACCCTTTTGCGCCAGTCTGTTCCTATCCCATCCCCAAGTTCTTTTAGCGGATCGGGCACTTCCTCCCTGTCAGACCTGGCCGCGCCCTTTTGGCGCGGTCTTTTTTCAGGCCTGCCAACAGCTTGGCCCATTCAACGCTGCGCGCCCCTGCCCGATCACAATTCATCACTATTGTCTGTTGACCTGTAAAAAAATCCACCCTAACTTTCGTTTCAATAACGAAGTCGGCCAGTCCGACAGGGAGAATTAAGGAAGGGGTCCGCATGGGCCCCTTTCAACTTTTTCTCCCCCATTTCATGCCCCAGACACCGGCTCGTCGCCTTCGTCGGCAGTTGCGCGCTTATCCGTGATCAAACGACCGCATATTGGCCCTGACATGTCTGAAAGGGCATGATAAACCGCACGCAATGAAGTTCAGGAGAAGAGTAACCATGTCTCAACTGACGAAGCCGCTTATTCTGGCGCTCACGCTTGGAATGGCGCATGGCGCTTATGCGCAAGACACCACGACTGCGACCGATCAGCCTGCACCCGCAGCTGACGCCGCAACCCCGGCCGCCCCCGCAAGCGATGCCGCCGCGCCGACGGCCGATGCCCCGGCAGCAGCTGCGAC
>JAFGWK010000086.1 GCA_016937195.1 Paracoccaceae bacterium
GTGATGCAGATCGCTCAGGTGATGGCGGGCTACTCGCTTGGCGGCGCTGACCTGTTGCGCCGTGCGATGGGGAAAAAGATCAAAGAGGCGATGGACGCCGAGCGCCCGAAATTCGAGGCAGGCGCGGCGCAAAACGGGGTCGACAAGAAGAAGGCGTCGGAAGTTTTCGACCTGCTCGAAAAATTCGCCAATTACGGCTTCAACAAATCCCACGCCGCCGCCTATGCGGTGGTCAGCTATTACACCGGCTGGCTCAAGGCCAACCACGCCGTCGAGTTTATGGGCGGGGTGATGAATTGCGATATTCACCTCACCGACAAGCTGGCCGTTTATGCTGATGAGGTGCAGAAAAAACTGGGGATCGAGATCATCCCGCCCTGCGTGAACCGCTCTCTCGCCAGTTTCGACGTGGTTGATCAAAAGCTGGTCTATGCGCTGGGCGCGCTGAAAAATGTTGGCTCGGATGCGATGCAGATGATCGTGGATGCGCGTGAAGCCGGTGGTGATTTCACCGATCTGTTCGATTTTGCGCGCCGGGTCGATATGAAACGCTTGGGCAAGCGCCCGCTGGAAATGCTGGCGCGGGCGGGGGCGTTTGATTTGCTCGATCCCAACCGCAAGCGTGTGTTTGAAAGTCTCGAATCGCTGATGGCGTGGTCGGGTGCCGTGATCGAGGCGCGCGAATCGGCGCAGGTCTCGTTGTTTGGTGAGGCGGGCGATGATCTGCCCCCGCCGCGCATGGCTGATACCGATGACTGGCTCCCCGGCGAACGCCTGTCCGAGGAACACAAGGCCATCGGGTTTTATCTATCTGGTCACCCGATCGAAGATTTCCTGCCCGCACTTAAACGCAAGAATGTGCTGAGCTGGGAGGAAGTGCAGCGCAAGGCGGTTGATGGATCGTTCGTGACGCGAATCGCGGGCGAGGTCGCCTCGGTACGCGAAAAGAAATCGGCCAAGGGCAATCGCTTTGCCTTTGTCGCGCTCTCGGATGCGAGCGGCCCTTACGAGGTCGCCTTTTGGTCCGAGGCGCTGGAGGCCTGCCGCGATGTGTTGGAAACCGGTAATCTGCTGGTGCTGACCGTCAAGGTCGAGGTCGATGGCGAGTCGGTGCGCATGGTAGCCTCGTCGGCGCAACCGATGGACAAGGCAACGGCGGATGCGGGGGCCTCGGGGCTGCTGATTCATGTTGATGACGCGATTGCGCTGCCCTCGATTGCCGCGCTTTTGGGGCGGCTTGAGCAAGAGGGTAAGGTGCGCACGCGCGGCCCCGTTGCTTTCATGGTCTATGATTCGCAACGGAACTGCCGTTATAAAATCGCCACCGGGCGCGAGTTTCCGGTCAACCCGCAGGTAAAGGGCGCGCTGCGCTCGTTGCGCGGCGTGGGGCAGGTCGAAGAGGTCTAGAGGCTGCGCGAAACATAGCCCAGCCGCAAGGTGATCGCAGCTGCCACCGCAATCGCCGCTTCGCCCCAACGCAAGACCACAAGCTCGCGCGCGCGGTCGTGGATATTGATCAGATCGGTGAGCGCCGCTTGGATTAGCCACAGCTCAAGCCAGGCACAAAGCACAAGCGTCCCGCTTAAAATCAGCGTCCCAAGCAGCAACAGCCGGGCCTGTGCATGGCGGCGCAACTGCCATGCCAGCACCATCAACAGCGGCAGCAGCGCAAATATCTGCACCGCCAGCGCGCCCGTGCCCTGCCAGTCCGAAAACCGCATCATCGCCCCTTGCAGATCTGTGCGCTCGGGCCACACCAGCAGCCCCAGATAGACCAGCAATTGCAGGCCGATCAGCGTGGCCCCAAAGGCCCAAAGCGCGCGCATCTTCACCAATGGGGCGGCTTCTGATCGGCCAGCGGAACCGAACCGCCGCTGTCAAATTCGCGTTCCGCCTCGCGCTCCATCATCAGGCCCAATTGGCGTTCCAACCGCTCGATCCGGCGTGATTGCTCGACCGCCACATCCGAAAGTTCCTCCACCATCTTGCTTAAATGGGCGATCTGCTCTTCTGCCCGTTCCACTCGATCCTGCATCTGATGTCCCTATCGCTTGCCGGGGCCTGCCCCTTGGGCTACACCCTCGCGCGAGATCAGATCAGGTGCAAGCCAATGGCCAAAGAGAAAAAACAGCCCCGCCCGCGCGCAGAAGCCCCGAAAGGCTTTCGCGACTATTTCGGCGCCGAAGTGACCGAGCGGGCCGAGATGCTCGACGCGATTGCGCGGGTTTATCGTGCGCATGGCTTTGAGGCGCTGGAAACCTCGGCGATCGAGACGGTCGAGGCGCTGGGCAAATTTCTCCCCGATGTGGACCGCCCGAACGAGGGTGTGTTCGCCTGGCAAGAGGACGATGACGGCAAATGGCTGGCGCTGCGCTATGACATGACCGCGCCGCTCGCCCGCGTCGCTGCGCAATATCGCAACGATCTGCCCAGCCCCTATCGCCGCTACACGATGGGCCCGGTCTGGCGCAACGAGAAACCCGGTCCGGGCCGGTTTCGCCAGTTTTATCAATGCGATGCCGATACGGTCGGCGCGCCCTCGGTGGCGGCGGATGCCGAAATTTGCGCCATGCTGGCCGATGCGCTGGAAGCCGTTGGGATTGATCGCGGCGATTACGTGGTGCGGGTGAACAACCGCAAGGTTTTGAACGGCGTGATGGAGGTCGCAGGTGTTCTTGACCCCTCCGATCCGAGCAAATTCGAGGCCGAGCGTGGCACTGTCCTGCGCGCCATCGACAAATTCGACAAGTTCGGCGAGGTCGGCGTGCGCGCGTTGATCGGTCCGGGCCGGATGGACGAGTCGGGCGACTTTACCAAGGGGGCGGGTCTGTCTGACGCGCAGGCCGATACGGTGATGGGCTTCATGGAGGCCAAACGCGCCGATAATGCGGCGACCTGCGCGCGGCTGCGGGATTTGGTGACTGGCTCAGCGCTGGGCGCAGAAGGCGTTGCCGAACTCGAACAGATCGCCCAATTGCTCGACGCGCAAGGCTACGGCCCCGACCGCATCGTGATCGACCCGTCTGTCGTGCGCGGCTTGGGCTATTACACCGGCCCGGTCTTTGAGGCCGAGTTGACCTTTGAAATCCTTGACGAGAAGGGCCGCAAACGCAGCTTCGGTTCTGTCGCGGGGGGCGGGCGCTATGACGATCTGGTCAAGCGTTTCACCGGCCAAGCTGTGCCTGCGACGGGCGTCTCTATCGGGGTGGACCGTCTGCTGGCAGCCCTGCGCGCCAAAGGCCGCTTAGGTGGAACCGCGCAAGGCCCCGTTGTGGTGACGGTGATGGATCGCGACCGGATGGGCGATTACATGGCAATGGCCGCGCAATTGCGCGGGGCTGGCATCCGCGCCGAGGTTTACTTGGGCAATCCGAAGAACTTCGGGAACCAGCTCAAATATGCCGACAAACGCGAAAGTCCGGTGGCGATCATCCAAGGCGGTGACGAGGCCGCGCGCGGCGTGGTGCAGGTCAAGGATCTGATCCTTGGCGCTAAGATTGCGCAAGACGCAACAGTTGAAGAATGGAAATCCCAACCCGCGCAATTCGAGGTTCCGATCGGCGAAATGGTTGAAAAAGTGCAAGAAATCCTTGCGCGTTACGAGGGCTGACCCATGGCCGACAAGGCGCAATCAAGGGCGATGGCGGCGCAGTTGCTGCAGGCGTTTCTAAGTGCAGGCGCGCAAGAGGTCACCCCCGACATCCTGCAACCCGCCGAGGCGCTTTTGGACCTTTATGGCGAGGATATTCGCGCGCGCGCCTATGTCACCGCTGATCCTTTGCGCGGCGAGATGATGTTGCGCCCAGATTTTACCTTGCCCGTCGTGCAGGAACACATGGCAAACGGCGCGGACCCCGCGCGCTACGCCTATGCCGGTGAGGTGTTTCGCCGTCAGGATCATCGCGGCCCCGCGCGCAGCAACGAATATTTTCAGGCCGGTTTCGAGGTTTTCGACCGTGCCGATCCCGAAGCCGCCGATGCCGAGGTTTTCGCGCTCTTTGCCAGCCTTTTGGCCAATGTGAACCTGTCGGCCACGATTGGCGATATGGGGCTGTTGCGCGCAGCGGTCGACGGGCTTGATACGCTGCCGGCGCGCAAAGCCGCGCTTGCGCGTCACATCTGGCGACCCAGGCGGTTCCAACACCTTCTGGCACGCTATAGCGGTCAAATTGCGGTGCCGCAGGCGCGCGTTGACCTGTTGAACGGTGTCCAGTCGGACGCCCCTTGGATCGGGCTGCGCCAACCCGAAGAAATGGCCGCCCGCATTGCCGCATTGCAAGCCGATGCGGCGGCTCCGCCACTGCCGGTTACATCCGTCACGGCCCTCAATGCACTGGCTGCGCTGCGTTGCCCTGCAAGCGACGCACCTGCGCAGTTGCGGGCGTTGAATGTCGCGCCCCTCGACCCCGCGATCACCCGTCTTGAGCGCCGTCTCGCGGCGTTGGAAGGCCGTGGAATTGACCTGTCGTGCCTGCAATTTGACGCCAGTCATGGACGCTCCACGATGGAATATTACGACGGGTTCGTCTTTACCTTCACGGCGAGCGATCCCGCACTGCCGCCCGTCGCGACTGGCGGGCGCTATGATGCGCTGACCCGGCATTTGGGGCAGGGGCACGAGATTCCAGCCGTTGGCGGGGTGATCCGCGCCGGGCTTTTGGCCGATCTGGAGGCGCAGATATGAGCATGATCAAACTCGGCGTGCCCTCCAAGGGACGGCTCATGGAAAAGACGTTTGAGTGGTTCGGCGCGCGCGGCATCACGCTCAAACGCAGTGGGTCCGAACGCGAATATGCGGGCGCGGTCGAGGGCGCTGAGGGCGTCAGCCTTGTGCTGCTATCGGCGGGTGAAATCCCGCGTGAACTGGCCTCTGGGCGCATCCATCTTGGCGTAACTGGATCGGATCTCGTGCAAGAAAAGCTGGCCGATTGGGAAAGTCAGGTCGCGAGCCTTGCCCCGATGGGCTTTGGCCATGCCGATCTGATCATCGCTGTGCCCGATTGCTGGGCCGATGTCGATTGCCTCGAAGATCTTGATGCCGCCGCACACCAGTTTCGCGCCGCACACGGGTTTCGCCTGCGGATCGCGACCAAATATCACCGCCTCGTGCGTGAGTTCCTGACGCAGCAGGGCGTGGCGGATTGGCAATTGGTCGACAGCCAAGGCGCAACTGAGGGCACAATTGCCAATCTCACCGCCGAGGCGATCGCCGACATCACTTCCAGCGGCGAAACGCTACGCGCCAACCACCTGAAAATCTTGTCCGACGCGCTTATTCACCAATCTCAAGCCACACTGTTCGCGGCACGCGCCGCCGATTGGTCGGGCCAGAAAACGCGCCTTGCCGCCTTGGAACAGCAGTTGGGACTTGTCGCGCCTGCGCTCTGATTTTCGCTCTTGAGAAATATCCCACGGGGGTCTGGGGGTGTGAAACCCCCAGCCGCTCAATACCCGCGCGCGCGGTCCACGAGATAGAGAAACGGCTCCCCCGCCTCACCACGCCGGATGTTTTCAGCGACCACCTCAGAGGCGGTTTCCGCCCGGCTTTCCGCAGCGATATGAGGCGTGACAGTGACGCGCGGCTGGGCCCAATAGGGATGCGTCGGCGGAAGCGGTTCGATCCGAAACACATCCAGCGTCGCATGCCCGATCTGACCGGTATCCAGCGCCGCCAACAGGGCGTTATCATCAATCAATGTACCGCGTCCGGGGTTGATGATCGCAGCCCCTTTGGGCATCTGCGCCAGCGTTTGTGCGTTCAGCAGATCGGTTGTTTCAGGCGTGTCGGGCAGGATCGATACAAGGATTTCTGCGCGGCTCAACGCCTGATTTAGCCCGTCCGGCCCGCTGAGACATGTCACACCCGCGATGTGTTTCTGCGTTCTGCTCCATCCCGTCACGTCAAACCCAAGCGCGACGAGCGAGCGCGCACAGGCCTCCCCCAACGCACCCAACCCCAGCACCACGACGCTGCGATTACGCGCCAGCGGAGGCACGCCCTGATCATGGCGCCAGATCCCGTCTTGCTGCGCAAGCGTTGCATCCAGCCCAAGATGATAGCGCAGCACATGGCCGGTCACATATTCGACCATGCCGCGCTCTAGCCCGGCATCGACCATTCGGCACAGCGGCTGCGTCAGGGTCGCATTGCCCACCACGCGCTCGACCCCGGCCCAAAGGTTGAGCACAGCCTTGGCGCGGGTGAAGGGCGTGAAATCCTGTACCGGGCCCTGAGGGGAATAGACGATATAGTCGATGCTGTCTGGCGCAGCCTCGTGCGGTTGAAAGAGCTCGACGTCCAACTCGGCTTGCACGAATGCCGCAGTTAGCGCGGCCTCGTAGCGCGGCCAGTTCTCGGGCTTATCGGCGAACAGAACCCGGATCATCCCTGCCTCGGCCTATGTATATGCGCGCTTTGAACCAGCCCAAACGCTGCCAGCAAGATCATCATCGCAGTGCCTCCGTAGCTGACCAAAGGCAGGGGTACCCCCACCACGGGCATCAAGCCCATCACCATTGCCATATTGATCGCGAAAAAGAAAAAGAACGTCCCCGCCACGCCAAAACTCAGCAAGGAGGCAAAGCGATCTTTCGTCACCATCGCGGTATAAAGCGCGAAGCCGATGATCCCGGCGTAAAGTACCAGCAAAGAGAACGCGCCGACAAAACCGAATTCTTCGGCCAATGTCGTAAAGATGAAATCGGTGTGTTTCTCGGGCAGGAAGTTCAGCCGCGATTGTGTACCTTGCATAAATCCGCGCCCCGACCAGCCGCCCGATCCAAGCGCGATTTGCGCCTGCATGATGTTATAGCCCGCACCCAACGGGTCACTGCCGGGGTCCAGAAATGTATCGACGCGCTTGTATTGATAGTCATGCAGCAACTGCCAATCGGTGCCCCGGCTTTCCATCACGCCAAAGACCAGCGCAACGACCAGCGCGACCACCGTGCCAAAATACCACAAGGACACGCCAGCGGCGAACATCACAAACGCCCCGCCCAGCACCAACATCACTGCCGTGCCCAGATCGGGCTGAGCAAGCACCAGAAACGTCGGCACCAAGATGATCAGCGCGGGTACCGCAACCCATTGTGGGCGCGAGACTTTTTCGACCGGAAGCCAGTCGTAATAGGCCGCCAGCAACATCACGAGGGTGATCTTCATCAGCTCGGAGGGTTGAATGCGGACCGGCCCGATTTCCAGCCAGCGTTGCGCGCCCATGCCGATTGCGCCGAACAGTTCCACGGCCACCAGCAGCAACAGCGCGACGATATAGGCGAGTGCCGAAACATTGCGCCAAAACCAGATCGGCACGAACGCGACAACGAACATTGCAATCATTCCGACGGCAAAGCGCTTCATTTGCGGTTCGGCCCATGTGTGAATATTGCCGCCCGCCACCGAATACAGCATCAAGAACCCTGCCGAGGCGACAGCGGTCAGCAAAAACACCAGCGGCCAGTTCATGTAAAATAGTTTGCGCCAGCCCGTGGGCACGGTCTTGAGATTGGATTCGAGATAGCTCATGCGCGCGACTTTGCCTGTGGTTTCTGCACGGTTTCCGGGTCTACCAGATCAAGTGACGTGTTCAGCGCCTTAGCCTTGGTGCGCACGCTTGAGGGATAAGCGTCATCGGGGGGCAGGCCTCCGGCCAAAGCAAACAGCAACACGTCGCGCGCGATCGGCGCTGCGGCGGTTGAGCCGCCTGAGCCATGCTCGACCACCACCGACACCGCGTAGCGCGGGTTATCAACCGGCGCGAAAGCCACAAACAGCGCGTGATCGCGCTGATCCCAAGGCAGTTGGTCATTGCGGATCACGCCGCGCGCGCGCTCGGCTTTGGAGATGTTGCGCACCTGGCTGGTGCCGGTTTTTCCCGCCATCTTCCATTCTGCCAGCGCGATGCGCGAGCCGCGTGCGGTCCCCCGAGAAGAGTTCACCACAGCCGTCATTCCTTTGCGCACATCGCTAAGATGCTCTGCCTCTATGCCCAAATCATCGCTTACGCGCACGGGTTGCTCGATGCCGTCACGGGTGCGGATCAGCCGTGGTTCGACCTTTTTGCCGCTTGCGATCCGCGCAGCCATAATCGCAAGATGCATCGGCGAGGCCAGCACATAGCCCTGACCAATTGCCGCGTTTGCCGTATCGCCGATCAACCAGTCTTTGCCATAGCGCTCTTTTTTCCACTCTTTTGTGGGGGCCACACCCTCTTTGACGGCTGACATTGGCAGATCGGGGCGCACGCCAATGCCCAACCGTTTGGCCATATCACTCATCTTCTTGATGCCGACGCGCTGGGACATCTCGTAATAATAAACGTCGCAGCTTTGCTCCATGCTTTTGGTCATATCGACATGGCCGTGGCCGGCGCGTTTCCAGCAGTGAAAACGCCGTCCCGCAATTTCGACATAACCGGGGCACCAGACGGTTTCATTGGGGGTGGTCAGCCCCGCTTCAAGGGCAGCCAGCGCAGTGACCATCTTGTAGGTCGACCCCGGCGGATAGAGCCCCTGTACCGTCTTATCCGCCAGCGGGCGGTGATCATCCTGCGTCAGCGTCTGATATTGCGCGACCGAGATGCCGCGTACGAACATATTGGGGTCAAACGATGGGGCCGAGGCGCAGGCCAGCACATCGCCATTGGTCACGTCGATCACCACAGTCGCAGCAGATTCATTCTCCAGCCGCTTGAGCGCGTAGTTTTGCAGTCGGTAATCGACGGTCAGTTGCAGGTTTTCCCCCGGCTTGCCTGGCTCGCGCGACAGTTCGCGCATTTCGCGCCCGGCCGAGTTCACCTCAATCCGGCGTTGCCCAGCCTCGCCGCGTAAAACGTCTTCTTCCTTGGCTTCGATCCCGGTTTTTCCAAGTTGGAATTTAGGGATCATCAACAGCGGGTCAGGATCGTCCATTTTGCTGAGATCGTAATCGGAAACCGGACCGACATAGCCGATGACATGTGCGAAATCTTCACGGCGTGGATAGGCGCGCGACAGGCCAACATCGGGGTTCACGCCGGGCAGAGAGGGACTGTTGACCGCCACGCGCGAGAACTCGTCCCAGGTCAGGCGGTCTGCGACCGTGACCGGCGTAGTCGGCGGTCGGCGGCGGATATCGTGCAAGATATCGGCGGCGTCGCTGTCGGTGATGGGGACAAGACGGCGCAGCTCGGCCAGCGTGGCGTCCACATCATCGCTATCCTCGCGGGTGATCGTGACGCGGTAATTTTGCTCGTTGCCTGCCAGCAGCACGCCGTTGCGATCATAAATGAGGCCGCGCGCAGGCGGGATCAGCCGGATCTTGACCGAGTTGCCCTCGGCTAGCAGGCGATATTGGCTGGCGTCTTCGAGCTGCATCTTGCGCATCCGCGCGGCCAACACAGCAACCACGGCCAGTTGCGCCCCACCCAGCATTAACCCGCGGCGCGTGATGCGGCGGGTACTTTCCTGCGTTTCTTTCGGGGATCGTCTCATCGCGTGCCCCTTTCCTTACAACCTGTGCCCGAAGGCGTCGACTTCTCCCGGGGCGGCGCGACGTAACCCAAACCCGACCCGCGACAGCAGAACCACGAACGGATAGGCCGCCAGCGTCATCAGCATCTGGAACAACTCTAGCCCCAGCGAGGGCTGATCCAGCAGCACCACCACCAGCACCACGCGCTTAACCACCATCATCGCGACCAAAATGACCGCGACCAACGCCCATTCCAAGGCAAATGGCAGATCGCGCAAAGATTGCTCACGCGCGCGCAGGAACTCGGTTGCGCCCAGAACGATCAGCGCCCACAGCCCGATTGGCCGCCAGAATAGCATATCCTCTAGCAAAAAAACCGCCACGATTAGGAGAGCGGGCACATATTCGGGGCGACGCAATAGCCAGGCCAGCGTGATCGCCAGCGTCAAGTCGGGGCCGGGCAGACCGCCGGGCGCGTGATCAACGGGCAGCATGCGCACAAGGATCAACACCAGCGCAATCGCGATATAAAGCGTGCGATAGCGGATGCGTCGACTGGTGAGCGGGTCGATCATTGGTTTGCCGCCCCGTTGCCATCGCCTCCGGTTACAGTGCCATCTTCGGGCTGCAATGCACCTTCGGTGGCTTCGTCACGTGCTTTTTGAGCCGCTTCGCGTTCGATTTCCAACGGGTCGGGCGCGATCAGCCCGCCTGCCGAGTCGATGCGTTCCGCCGGGTGTGAGCGCAGGACACGCAAGAAATCGAGCCGCTCGTAATCGGCTGCAAGGCGCACCCGCATCCGTTTGTCACGTCCCTGAAAGATCTGCCCGACCAGCAGACCTGCGGGAAACACCCCGCCATCGCCCGAGGAGATCACTCGGTCGCCGGGGCGCACGCGCTCGGGGTGTTCGAGGAAGTCTATGACCGGGTAGGGGGAGTTGTCACCCGCAAGGATCGCGTTTTGCCCCGAAGCGGGGATTGTGATGGGAATGCGCGAGGAGGCGTCGTTGAGCAGCAAAACCCGGCTGGTGGATTTGCCCACCCCCGAGATTCGTCCAACCAGCCCCAGCCCGTCCATCGTTGCCCAGCCATCGACGATCCCGTCGCGCTTACCGACATTCAACAGTACGGATTTGCGAAACGGCGAGCCGCTATCGGCCAGCACACGGCCCGACACCGAGGTCAGTTTCGGATCAAGGCGGACGTTGTTTTGCGCCAGCAATTTCGCGTTTTGCTGTTCCAGTTGAACGGCGGCCTCTTTCCAGCTTTTCATCTGCTGCAATTCGCGGCGCAATTCTTGGTTTTGCTCATAGATGCGGGCGTAGGATTGGAAACCCTCAACCATATCGGTCAGCTTGCCCACGGGCGCCATCACCCAGTCAAAGCTGGGCACGAACCGGTCCACCAAAGCCGAGCGTACGCGCTCCATCCGGGGGCTGTCGGCGCGCCAAAGTATGAAGAAGACCAGCAAAATCAGGGCCAGAAGCGCCACGCCCACGCGGCGCAGCGGTCCAAGATAATCTTCGTTATCGCGGTTTCTGGCCAATTCCGTCTCCGGTTAGCGCGGCTGACCGGGCGTGGTAATGTCCCGGGCCCGGATCAGCTATCGTAATCAATGACGTGGCGAAGCTGCTTTTCATATTCAAGCGCTTTGCCGGTGCCCAATGCAACACAGTTGAGCGACTGATCTGCGATTGAGATCGACAGGCCGGTCTGCTCGCGCAGCGCCAGATCCAACTCGCCCAGCAGCGCACCGCCCCCCGTCAGCATCACACCGCGATCCACGATGTCTGCGGCCAGATCGGGCGGGGTGGTTTCGAGCGCCTGCATCACCGCGTCACAGATTTGCTGCACCGGTTCGCTGAGCGCCTCGGCGACTTGCGCCTGAGTGATTTCAGTTTCTTTCGGCACGCCGTTGAGCAAATCGCGGCCACGCACATGCAGGCTCATCCCGCGTCCGTCATCGGGCATGCGCGCTGTGCCGATCGTGGTCTTGATCCGCTCGGCGGTGGATTCGCCGACCAGAAGGTTCTGGTTGCGCCGCAGGTAGCTGATGATCGCCTCATCCATGCGGTCGCCGCCCACACGCACCGAGCGCGCGTAAACGATATCGCCAAGGCTGAGGACCGCGACTTCGGTTGTGCCGCCGCCGATATCGACCACCATTGATCCTGTGGGATCGGTGATTGGCATGCCCGCGCCAATCGCGGCGGCAATCGGTTCCGCAATCAGACCCGCGCGGCGTGCGCCAGCGGAAAGAACCGACTGGCGGATCGCGCGTTTTTCCACCGGGGTCGCGCCGTGGGGCACGCAAACGATGATTTTCGGTTTCGAGAAGGTCGAGCGTTTATGCACCTTGCGGATGAAATGTTTGATCATCTCTTCGGCGCTATCAAAATCGGCGATGACACCGTCGCGCATCGGGCGGATGGCCTCAATCGAGCCGGGCGTGCGCCCCAGCATCAGCTTGGCGTCCTCACCTACGGCGAGCACCTGCTTTTTGCCATCCTTGACGTGATAGGCAACAACCGAGGGTTCGTTCAGCACGATACCCTTGCCTTTGATATAGACCAGCGTGTTCGCCGTGCCGAGGTCAATCGCCATGTCCGAGGAAAAAAGCCCGCCTACCATTTTTCGCCTGTCCCGTCGCCAAAATCTTAAGATGCCCACGACTCGTGCCAGCCGTTGCTCGCGCTGGGTATAGTCAAAGCCCGCATGACGTGGAAGCGGATTTGCGCATGCGTCCGGCGCGGGGCGCGGCAATCCGCGCAAGGACAACCAAGCACTTGACCTTTTTCAACTTTATGGGCTGTGAGCACCGGATAAAAGGCAGGCAAAATGTTCATTATGCGATGCGTCACGAAAACGTGCTATTTTCGTTTGTTTTGACGGGCTTGCGCGTCAAGCGAAAGGGCAGCCGCTGGGGCTGCCCTTAAAGAGACGACTCACCTCTGGTTCAAAGCTTGAAACTGACGGATTTCATGTCTGCATCCGGTGCCGTTTTCTGACTGCGCACCCGCAGCCGGTTGAGCGCGCCGACATAGGCTTTGACGCTGGCCAGAATGGTGTCGGTATCGGACGCCGAGCCGGTGACGATGCGGCCGTCTTCCTCCATGCGCACCGAAACCGTCGCCTGCGCATCCGTTCCCTCGGTCACGGCATGCACCTGATAGAGCTTGAGCTTGGCTTGCGTCGGATAGATCGCCTTGACGCAGTTAAACACCGCATCGACGGGGCCATCTCCGCCACAAGTCGAGGATTTCTCGACCCCATCCACCAGCATCTTTAACTCGGCCTGCTGACCATCGCTGCCACATACCACGCGCAGCCATTTCACTTGCAGATAATCGCTGTCGGTATTGGCGGCACTATCGGTCATCAGCGCGATCAGGTCATCGTCGTAAATTTCCTTCTTGCGATCGGCCAGCGCCTTGAAGCGCACGAACACATCCTTGAGCTGGTTGTCACCCAGCTCATAGCCCAGATCGTTGAGCTTGGCGCGCAGCGCCGCGCGCCCCGAATGCTTACCCATCGCGATATTGGCCTCGTTCAGACCAATATCGGCGGGCTTCATGATCTCAAAGGTCTCGACGTTTTTCAGCACGCCATCCTGATGGATGCCGCTTTCATGCAAAAACGCGTTCTTGCCCACAATCGCCTTGTTGAACTGCACCGCAAAGCCCGAAACCTGCGCCACGCGGCGCGAGAGGTTCATGATCTTGGTGGTGTCGATCCCGGTATTGTAGGGCATGATGTCATGGCGCACTTTCATCGCCATCACTACCTCTTCCAGCGCGGTATTGCCCGCACGCTCGCCCAGACCGTTGATCGTGCACTCGATCTGGCGCGCACCCGCCTCGACGGCGGCCAGCGAGTTCGCTGTCGCCATGCCAAGATCGTTGTGACAATGCGTGGCAAAGATGACCTCATCCGCGCCCGGCACCCGCTCGATCAGCATCTTGATCAGATCGGCACTTTCGCGCGGCGCGGTGTAGCCCACCGTGTCGGGGATGTTGATCGTGGTGGCCCCGGCCTTGATCGCAATCTCGATCACCCGGCACAGGTAGTCATGCTCGGTGCGCGTGGCATCCATCGGCGACCATTGCACATCATCGCACAGGTTGCGCGCATGACTGACCGTATCGTGGATCACCTGCGCCATCTCATCCATGCTGAGGTTGGGGATCGCACGATGCAGCGGCGAGGTGCCGATGAACGTGTGAATGCGCGGCTTGGTGGCGTGTTGCACAGCTTCCCAAGCGCGGTCGATATCGGGCATCTTCGCGCGCGCCAAACCGCAGATCACCGAGTTTTTCGAGCGTTTCGCAATCTCGCTGACGGCTTCGAAATCACCGATCGAAGCGATGGGGAACCCGGCCTCGATGATGTCCACGCCCATCTCGTCGAGCAGTTCGGCGATCTCGAGCTTTTCATCATGCGTCATCGTGGCGCCCGGCGATTGCTCGCCATCGCGCAGGGTGGTGTCAAAAATCAGGACTTTGGATTTATCGGTCATGGTCGGGGCCATCTGTTGTCTCTTTCCTAGCGGGTCTTAGCGTCAGTTTGTCCCGAAGGCCAGCGTTGCGCGGTGGCGGTCGGGGTGGTCCGGGCGCTGTTTACCCCTGAGCGGTCGCGCCCGGGTGGGGCACGCTCAGAGGCTGCTAAGAAGAAGGAGACCACGGGTCAGTGCGCCACGGGCTTGCGCCCCGGCTGCGTGAATTTGAATATGTTGATCCCGTGTCATGGGGGCGACTATAGGCACTGTCTTCGGAATGAAAAGGAAAAAAGGAACCAGCGCGGCACGCCCCGCGTAGGCCTTGTGTCAAGCGGCAGCCATATCCAAGGGGGAGAGCGATGACAGATCAGGCGCTTGTGATCGGAGATACAGGTGGGATCGGCGCGGCGATCCGGTCCGAGTTGGAGGCGCGCGGGGTCGTTGTGACGGGGCTGTCACGATCGCGCGACGGGTTTGATATATGTGACGAGGATAGCATCGCAGCGGGGCTGGCCGCGCTGAGCGGACCGTTCGATCTGGTCTTCGTGGCCAGCGGCCAGCTTGGCACGCCCGAAAAGACGCTTGCACAGCTTGGCGCGCAAGACATGATGGCGCAGTTTAGGGTCAATGCGATGGGGCCTGCACTGGTGCTTAAACATGCGCGCCGCTTACTACCGCGTGATCAGCCTGCGCGGTTTGCTGTGCTGTCGGCGCGCGTTGGCTCTATTGGCGACAATCGGTTGGGTGGCTGGTATAGCTACCGCACGTCGAAGGCCGCTCTCAATCAACTGATCCACGGCGCATCGGTTGAACTGGCCCGCAGTCATCCGCAGCTTGTTGTGGCATGTTTGCACCCGGGCACCGTGGATACGCCCTTCACCGCCAATTTTCCGCGCGACAAACTGGCTCCGGCTGAGGCGGCGCGCCGCCTGATCGACGTTCTGGGTGGCCTGTCCCCCACGCAAACGGGTGGATTTTTCGATTACGCAGGAAAGGAAATCCCATGGTAGATTCGACGCCCCGCAGGGCGCTTGTCACCGGAGGCGCGCATGGAATCGGCAACGCGATTGCGCGCGATCTGGCGGCGGCTGGCTGGCACGTCGCAGTGCTCGATCTGGATGCCGAGGCGCTTGAGGCGATGATGGGCCAGCGCAATCTGCATCCGATCCCTTGTGATCTTTCGCGCGAGCGTGACATCAAGGGGGCTGTGGCCGAGGCCGCGTTTGATCGGCTCGATCTGCTGGTGAATAACGGCGGGCCCGCCGATCCGGTGTGCGGCCCGCTTGAAGAGTTGAGCCTGCATGACTGGAACCGCTGGATCGGCCCGCATCTGACCGGCACCTTTCTGATGACGCGGGAATGCCTGCCCGCGCTGCGGGCCGCGCGTGGCTGTGTGATCAACATCGCCTCGACGCGCGCGTTGCAATCGGAACCCGACACTTACACCTATGCCGCCGCCAAAGGCGGGGTCGAGGCGCTGACCCATGCGCTGGCGGTGGGCCTTGGTCCAGACGTGCGCGTGAACGCCATTGCGCCGGGCTGGATCAACAGTCGCTCTGAACCTCTCAGCGAGGCCGATCACGCCCTCCATCCCGTGGGTCGTGTCGGGAAGCCAAGCGATATTGTGGGGGCCGTGCATTATCTGGCCGAGGCGGGCTTTGTTACGGGGCAAATGTTGGTGGTCGATGGCGGCATGACGCGGAAAATGATCTATGACTAGGTTGATCGTGGTGCTGGGCGACCAGCTAAGCCATGACGGCGCGGCCCTACGTGCAGCCGATAAGGCGCGCGACGTGGTGATGATGGCCGAGGTGCGCGCCGAGACGTGCTATGCCGCCCATCACAAGCAAAAACTCGCGCTGATTTTCGCTGCGATGCGCCGTTTTGCCGACGAATTGATACAGGCGGGCTGGCAGCTTCGCTACACCAGGCTGACCGACCCGGAAAACGCCGGGTCACTACCCGGCGAAATCGCGCGCCGCGCTCAAGAGGTAGGGGCCAATGAGGTACTGGTGATCGCGCCCGGAGAGTGGCGCTTGCGCCACGCGTTCGAGGCCTGCCCGATCACGATCCGTCAACTGCCTGATGATCGCTTCTTTTGCTCGCAAGGGCGGTTTTCCGACTGGGCCAAAGGGCGCAAAGAGCTGCGGATGGAGTGGTTTTACCGCGAAATGCGCCGCGAGACGGGCCTGCTGATGGAGGGGGATAAACCTGCGGGCGGGCAGTGGAATTTCGACAAGGACAACCGCAAACCCGCGCAGCCCGACCTGTTTCGCACCCCAGCGCCCACGTTTCGCAAGGATGCGCTGGTGCAAGAGGTGCTGGAAATGGTTGAGGCAGAGTTTCCCGATAATTTCGGCACGCTTGAGGGGTTCAACTGGCCTGTCAGCCGCGCGCAGGCGTTGCGCGCGCTTGATCATTTCATCACCCATAATCTGCGCGATTTCGGTCCCTATCAGGATGCCATGCTGGCCGATGATCCGCTACTCTATCATGCGCTTTTGTCTTGCGCGCTCAATATCGGGCTGCTCTCCCCGCAAGAGGTCTGCGCCGCTGCCGAGGAGGCTTGGAAAGCGGGGAAAGTGCCGATTCAATCCGCCGAGGGCTTTATTCGCCAGATTCTGGGGTGGCGCGAATATGTGCGCGGGATCTATTTCTTTGAGGGGCCCGATTACACCGCGCGCAACGCGCTGGATCACCAACGCGATCTGCCTTGGGCTTATTGGTCGGGCGACACGGACATGGCTTGCCTGAAGGCCACCGTCACCCAAACCCGCGATCTGGCCTATGCCCATCACATCCAGCGCCTGATGGTGGCGGGCAATTTCGCGCTGCTCGCAGGCGTTGATCCGGCACAGGTGCAAGACTGGTTCCTCGCCGTCTATATCGACGCCTTCGAATGGGTCGAGGCGCCCAACACGGCTGGCATGAGCCAGTTTGCCGATGGCGGCGTCGTGGCCTCGAAACCCTATATTTCTTCGGGCGCCTATATCGACAAGATGTCGGATTATTGCGCGGGCTGCGCCTATGATGTGCGCGCCA
>JAFGWK010000087.1 GCA_016937195.1 Paracoccaceae bacterium
TGGCCTCGAAACCCTATATTTCTTCGGGCGCCTATATCGACAAGATGTCGGATTATTGCGCGGGCTGCGCCTATGATGTGCGCGCCAAGTCGGGGCAGGGGGCGTGCCCGTTCAACAGCCTGTACTGGCATTTCATCGACCGCCACCGTGATCGATTTGAGGGCAATCCGCGCATGGCGCTGGTCTATCGCAACTGGGACAAACAAGACGCGCAAACGCGCCAAGACAAGCTCGACAGCGCCGCAGCCATTCTGGCAAAGCTCGACGCAGGCGAAAGGATCTGACCCCTTTCATTTGGCCCGAAATACTCCCGCCGGAGGCATCCAGCGTCCATTACGGGGGCAGCCCGCCGCGCCTTAGTTGCTCGCGCCGCCACTCTTAGCGGGCATGTCTGGTTCTGGTGCTGCCTCGGCAGGTGGGGTGCCAGCGTCGCTTGGTAGCGCAGCTTCGGGCGTCGTCTCGGGTGCAGCCGTCGGCGGTGCGCCGTTGGCGGCATCCTGCGTCGCCGCGCTCAGCGTGCCTTCTTTCCACTTGCCCTGCGCAACCTTGCCCGAGGCATAGGTCATCGTGCCTTGGCCCTCACGCTTGCCATTGCTGAAATGGCCCTCATACATGTCACCATTGGCATAGGTAGCGCGGCCCTCGCCATCAATTGCGCCATTGCGCCATTGGCCCTCGTAAGTGAAGCCGTCTGGCATGGTGAGCTTTCCGGCGCCATCGCGCTGCCCGGAGTCGAAATGGCCCTCATAGATTGTGCCATCCGCATAGCGCGCAATGCCGGTGCCTTGGCGCTGGCCGTTGGCCCAATCGCCCTCGTAGGAATACCCATCGGGATAGGTCATCTTACCGGTGCCGTTATTGCGCGCATCCTTGAACTGACCCTCATAGACAAGCCCGTTGGCATAGCGCGCGATGCCAGATCCCTCAATGACGCCCGCGACCCAGCCGCCCTGATAGCTAGAGCCATCGGGATAGGTGATTTTGCCCTGACCATCGGGCACATCGCCTTTGAATTGTCCTTCGTAGACCGAGCCATCCGGATAGGTGACCTTGCCCGTGCCCTCGATGCGGCCCTCGTTCCAGTCACCCTCATACAGATAGCCATCTGTGCCTTTGAATGTGCCGGTCCCGTGGCGCTTGTCGAGCAGGAAATCACCCTCGAAGATATCGCCATTGGCATAGGTGACGCGGCCACGCCCGTGGCGCTTGCCATTGACCATCTGGCCCTCATAGACGTCGCCATTGGCCTGGGTCAGTTTGCCCATTCCGTTCATCTGGCCATCTTTCCACTGGCCCTCATAAACAAGCCCGTTCGCCATTTTCAGCGTGCCTTCTCCGGCGCGCTGGCCGTTCTTCATCTGGCCTTCATAGGTCGAGCCGTCGGGATAGGTGATCAGCCCTGTGCCCGCCTTGACGCCAGCCACCCAGTCGCCCTCGTAGCGATAGCCGGTGGCGGATTCGAGCGTGCCCTTGCCGTCATGCATCGCGTTGCGGAACTGGCCTTTGTAGATCGAGCCATTGGCGTAATGGGCAACGCCAGTGCCGGTGATCTCACCATCCACCCAATCGCCCTCATAGGTGCCGCCATCGGCAAAGGTGATCTTGCCTTTGCCATCGGGCTTGCCGCGCACGAACTGCCCCTCATAGACCGAGCCATTGGGAAAGCGTGCGCGCCCTTGGCCGCGGATCTCGCCCATGACCCACTGCCCCTCATATTCATAGCCCGAGGGAAGCGAATAGGTGCCGTAGCCATCCTGCTTGCCATCGGTGAACGTGCCTTCATAAAGCCCGCCATCGTCATATTGCTTGGTGATGACCTCTTGGCCAAGCGCGCTTTGCCCGCCCAGCACTGTGGCAATCAATGCCGCCGATGTCATGATGCGAAGCCGCGCCCCTGCCATGCCTGTCCTCGATCTGATCTGTCCGGGTGTCAGACGGGATTCGCCCCGTCGCTGTTAACCTTTAGAGTAAGGGGCAGGGTCGAAGGTGACAAGCGGCTGTGCTCTTGTGCAAGGCGCGCTTTTGCCTGCGCGCTCTTTTCTGCCCGCTGCTTTCTGTTAAACGAGGGGCAGACAGAGAACCCGAGGATGCCCATGGCCGACCGTTTCCGCCTGACCCTTGCCCAGCTCAACCCGACCGTGGGCGCGCTGCAGGCCAATGCCGACAAAGCCTATGCCGCTTGGCAGCAGGGCCGGGAGGCGGGGGCTGATATGGTCGCGCTGCCCGAGATGTTCCTGACGGGGTATCAAACGCAGGATCTGATCGCCAAGCGCGCCTTTGTGCGCGATGCCACCGCCGCGATGGAGGCCTTGGGCGCACGTATCACCGATGGTCCCGCGCTGGGCATTGGCGGGCCGTTCTGGGATGAGAGCGGGCATTACAATGCCTATTGGGTTTGGCACGATGGCAAGCTGGTGGCGCGGATGCTGAAACATGAGCTGCCTCACAAGGGGATTTTCGACGAATATCGGCTGTTCGATATCGGCCCGATTTCTGGCCCCTACGCGATTAACGGAGTGCGTATCGGTTCGCCGATTTGTGAAGACGCCTGGCATCCCGATGTGGCCGAGACGCTGGCCGAGACGGGCGCCGAGATTTTGATCGTGCCCAATGGCTCGCCCTATTATCGCGGTAAGTTGGACACGCGAATGAACCATATGGTGGCGCGCGTGACCGAGACGGGTTTGCCGCTGGCCTATCTGAACGCCGTGGGCGGGCAGGACGATCAGGTCTTTGACGGGGCGAGCTTTGTGCTCAATCGTCACGGCGCGCTGGCCGCGCAATTCGCGCCCTTCGATGAGATTGTCGATCATGTCGATTTCGAACGTCGGGCGGATGGTTGGGCCTGTGTGTCGGGCCGCGATGATGCGCAGCCGAGCGAATGGGAGCAGGATTACCGCGCAATGGTGATGGGCACCGCCGATTACCTTGGAAAATCAGGGTTTTCCAAGGTGGTTCTGGGGCTGTCGGGTGGGATTGATTCCGCGCTGGTGGCGACGATTGCTGCTGATGCGCTGGGCGCAGAAAACGTGCATTGCGTAATGCTGCCCTCGGAATATACCTCGCAAAGCTCGCTGGACGACGCCGCCGATCTGGCCACGCGTCAGAATATGCGCCTTGATAGCGTCAAGATCGACGGGGCGCGCGATGCGGTGGGTGATGCGCTGGCGCATTTGATGGCGAGGACCAAACCCGACGTGACCGAGGAAAACATCCAGTCGCGCTTGCGCGGTGTGATGTTGATGGCGATTTCCAACAAGTTTGGCGAAATGCTGCTGACCACGGGCAACAAGTCGGAAATGGCGGTGGGTTATGCCACGATTTACGGCGATATGAACGGCGGCTACAATCCGATCAAGGATCTATACAAGACCCGCGTGTTCGAGACCTGTCGCTGGCGCAATGCCAATCATCGCGACTGGATGAAGGGCGCGCCGGGCGAAGTGATCCCGCCCAATATCATCGACAAACCCCCCTCAGCCGAGCTGCGCCCAGATCAGCGCGACGATGACAGCCTGCCGCCCTATCCGGTGCTTGATGGCATTCTTGAGGGGCTGGTAGAGGATGACGCCTCGGTCGTCGATCTGGTCGCGCGCGGCTATGAGCATGACACCATCAAGAAGGTCGAACATCTGCTGTATGTCGCGGAATGGAAACGCTTTCAGTCTGCACCGGGACCGCGCATTTCGCGCAAGGGGTTCTGGCTTGATCGCCGTTACCCGATGGTCAACCGCTGGCGCGATACCGGCCATGGTCGCCCCCGCCCCGAGCCGCGCGAACCCGAAAGCTGAGCTAAAGGCGCATAGCGGCAACGATGCCGCAAGAGTTTCGCATGGCTGTCATAACTCTGCCGTGATTGCGGGATGTCATTGCGTAAGGGAGAGTGCGCATGACACAAGTTCGGGACATCACGACGCTGGCAAGACGCTGGGGGTTTTGGGCGGTTTTGACTGGCGCATTGGCGCTGGTGTTGGTGTTGATGCAGATCGTCGGGCCGAGCTTTGAGGTAAAGCCGTCGGCTGCGACACAGATCGGCGAGATTGCAGGTGAAATCAAACGCTCTGCGTGGCGTTCCTTTCTGGGGCTTCCAAAGCCGGAACTGACCCCCGCGCCTGTTTCAGCATGGACCTATGTCGCAGTGGCTGCGCCCGTGCTGAGCGTAATTGCCATCCTGCTTTCCATCGTGTCCGGCATGTTGGGCGAGAACCGGCGCTATGCGGTCTATGGAACCGGCTTTGGTATCGCCGCGATCGTTTTCCATTTTATCTGGTGGCTCGCGCTGCTCGTCGTGGGCCTTGTCCTTCTGGTCAGTATTCTTGAGAATATCGGCGATATCTTCAGTTTTTGAAGGCGTCCCACGCTTCGCCAGCGCGGGGCTTATTCCTCAGACTTGATCGGAAAACACAATGGCATCAGACGACCGCAAGCTTGCTCACACAGGCGAAACTCTTTCAGACCATGTGGTTACGCCGGGGCTTATCTTGTTCACCGAGCGCTTTGCCGAATGCGTTGCGTTTTATCGCGATATGCTGGGCATGCCAGTTTGGTTCGAAAAGGAAGGCCTGTGCTGTTTGCGCCTCGGTTCGGGGTATCTGATGGTCGAAACCGGGGGGACGGCGAAAGCCACGCGCAAAACGGTTGATGAGAACCCCACAGTCCTTCGCTTCAACGTACAAGACGTGGCGGCGGTGGCCAGTCTGCTGGAGGCTCAGGGCATTGATGTCAAGGTGACGCGCTATGACTGGGGAACCACCGGGTCATTTCTGGACCCCGATGGCAATATCTGTTCGCTCAAAAACGCGGACGACCCATTTTTTGAAGGCACCTAAGGGGGGCTGACGCCCGCGCCCGCGCAGGGGTTACCCCCGCGCGCGCACCTTGTGCAACAGCGGCATCAGGCTGCCCATGTCGGGGCCGTGGGCCTGACCGGTCACGGCCTTGCGCAGCGGCATGAATAGGCCCTTGCCCTTGCGCCCCGTGGCGTCTTTGACGGCGCTCGTCCAGTCTTTCCACGTCGTATCGGAATAGGGCGCGTCAGGTAGCAGCGTCATCGCTTGGGCGATGAAATCGGCATCCTCGGGCTCAATCACCGGTTCGGCGCCGTTCAGGCACAGATCGGCCCAGTGATCGAGATCGCCGAGCGTGTCGATATTTTGCGAGGCCACGGCCCAGAACTGTTCGGCTTGCCCAGCGGGAATGCCGAGGGCGGCGATACGGTCCTGCACCGCCGAGAAGGGCAGATGCTGGTTGCGGGTGCGCGTCAGCGGGATCAGGTCTTCGGCGTCGAACTTGGTGGGGGCAGAGCCGAACTGGCTGAGTTCAAACCCGTCAGCCAATTCATCCATGCTCATTTTCAGCTCGATCGGCTGGCTGGAACCCAAGCGCGCCATCATGCTGAGCAACGCCTCGGGGGCGATGCCCTTGGCGCGCAGATCGCGGATTGAGAGCGCGCCGAGACGTTTGGACAACTCCTCGCCCTGCGGGCCGGTCAGCAGCGAGTGATGCGCAAAGGCGGGAACGGTGCCCCCGATGGCCTCAATGATCTGGATTTGCGTTGCGGTATTGGTGACATGGTCGCCGCCGCGCACGATATGGGTGATCCCCATATCCGCGTCATCCACCGGCGAGGCGAAAGTATATAGCACCTGACCCGAGGCCTTGATCAGCACCGGATCGGACACCGAAGCCGCGTCGATTGACAGATCGCCGAGGATGCCATCACTCCACTCGATCCGCTCAAGTTCCAGCTTGAAGCGCCAGTAGCCATCCTTGCCCGCGGCGCGCGCAGCCTCTTTCTCGGCCTCAGACAGATGCATTGAGGCACGGTCATACACCGGCGGCTTGCCCATATTGAGCTGCTTCTTACGCTTGAGATCCAGCTCGGTCGGGCTTTCGAAACACTCGTAAAGCTTGCCCGCCGCTTTCAACTCCTCAGCCACTTCGCGATAGCGATCCAGCCGCAGCGACTGGCGCTCTTCGCGATCCCACTCGATGCCCAACCATTCCAGATCGCCCTTGAGCGCGTCGATATATTCCTGTTTCGAGCGCTCTTGGTCAGTGTCGTCGAGGCGCAGGATGAATGTGCCCCCCGTCTTGCGTGCGATCAGGTAGTTCATCAGCGCGGTGCGCAGATTGCCGACATGGATATAGCCGGTGGGCGAGGGGGCAAAGCGGGTAATGGTGGTCATTTCGGCATTCTCCTGTTGGCGCCTGCTGTTTCACAGCGCGGCGCGTTTGTCCATATAAAGGGCCATGCGCACGCAGCATGGCCGCTAAGAAGAGCGGCTAGACCCTTCCTTATTGGCGCAACCCAGCGACACCGCGTCAACTGATCGAACCATGTCATCGGCATCATGAGTGAACCAGATCACGTTCGCGTGCGTTACCACTTCGTCACAGGGAGGCGCACTGCGTAACTCTTGACGCGGGAGTTTCACGCATCAGCTATCAGGAGAGAGAGATGATCAGCAAACTTATGACACGCCGAACGGCCCTAATGACCGCCGCAGCCTTACCCGCTACGCCCGCAATCCTTGGAGCTTCAATGGCGCATGCTCAAGCCGAAACGGTGCAAAGCCCGCCCGCCATTCCGCCCTATCGCAAGATGCGCCTTGGCGACATGTCGGTGACGACGCTGCTGGCGGGCAACCGCCCGATGGAAGACCCCCACGGCACGTTCGGCCTTAATGCCAGCGACGAAGAGTTCGCGGAGCTCTCGAAAGAGGCGTTTATTCCCGCCGATAAGTCGTTCAATTTCTTCACGCCGACGCTGATCGAGGCGGGTGATGAAAAAATTCTATTCGATACCGGGCTGAACGGCGCGGGCACCAGTGCAGCGCTCGCCGCGGCGGGCCATGCGCCCGAAGACATCACGACCGTTGTGATTACCCATATGCATGGCGATCACATCGGCGGGCTGATGGGCGAGGCTGGTGCGACATTCACGAATGCGCGCTACATGACCGGTCAGACCGAGTTCGATCACTGGTCCAAGGCGGGCAATGATACGTTCGAGGCCAAGGTGCGCCCGCTTGAAGATCAATTCGCCTTCATCAAAGGCGGAGATTCGGTTGTTTCTGGCATTACCGCGGTTGAGGCATTCGGCCATACACCGGGCCACATGGCCTATATGGTGGAAAGCGGTGGCAAGGGCTTGGTCTTGGCGGTGGATACTGCCAATCACTACGTCTGGTCGCTGCGTCGCCCGGAATGGGAAGTGCGTTTTGACATGGACAAGACGCAAGCCGCCGCGACGCGCAAGTCGCTGCTGGGAATGGTCGCGGCGGATCGTCTGCCCTTTATTGGCTATCACATGCCATTCCCCGGTATTGGTTTCCTTGAGACCTCTGGCCCGGGCTATCGTTTTGTTCCCACGGGCTATCAGTTGGACGTCTAAACCGCGGCTCTTTAACGCAATCTGAGCATTGAAAATCGAGACGGGCGGCATTTTTGAACTGCTGCCCGTTTTGCAATCAGGGGCCTGCGTCTAGATCCAACGCCTCTTGGATCAGGCGCATCGACCTGCCATGATTGCGACAAGACCTTTGCCAGCCAAGGATTTCGCGATGACGGCCATTCTGACGATCACGCTCAACCCCACGGTTGATCTTTCAACCTCTGCCGAGGGGATCGTGCCCGAGCGCAAGCTGCGTTGCACGCGCCCGCTTACCGATCCGGGCGGGGGCGGGCTGAATGTCAGCCGCGCGATCACGGCGCTGGGGGGGAACTCGACGGCGTTCGTGGCGCTGGGTGGGCCGACGGGCGACAAGGTGATGCGGCTGCTGGCCGAAGCGGGGATCGGCGTTTATCCCTTTCCCGCGCCGGGCGAGACACGCATGAGCCTGACCGCCACTGACACCGCCACGGGCGAGCAATATCGTTTCGTGATGCCCGGTCCCGATTGGGGGGAGCGCGATGTGTCCAAAGCGCTCACCCGGATTGCGCGCGCCGCGCCTGAAGGCGGGATTGTGGTGCTGTCGGGCAGCCAACCCCCTGGCGTTCCCGTGGATTTTCCCGCAAGGCTTGCCGCCAAGATCGCGCGTACGAAGGCGCGGCTGTTCCTCGATACTTCGGGCAAGGCGCTGCACAATCTGCTCAAGGCGAAATCGCCCCCTGCCGATCTGCTGCGTATGGATGAACTGGAGGCCGAAGGTCTGGCCGCTCGCCCCTTGCCCACCCGTGCCGACAGTGCCGATTTCGCGCAAGATCTGGTACGCCGCGGGCTGGCCCATGCGGTGATCGTGGCGCGCGGCTCTGAGGGCAATGTGCTCGCCACGCGCGAGGGGCGCTGGTTTGCCAAAGCCGCCAAGGTGCAGGTGGTGTCCAAGGTGGGTGCGGGCGATAGTTTTGTGGCCGCCTTCACGCTGGCTTTGGCGCGCGACAAGCCCTTGCCCGAGGCGTTGCGTCACGGTGCGGCGGGGGCCTCGGCGGCGGTGACATCGCCTGCAACCGATCTGTGCAGCGCGCGTGATGTGAAACGTCTGCTTAGCCAATGTCCGGTCAGCGAGATTTGAATAAAGCGGGTTTTAGGGGATGAAACCGCCTGTTCCTTGAGCATCTGGTCTCTTGGTGCAGGTCGCTTTTCGCCCCAAACCGCCGCATCTGGCGAATCGGGCTTGTCAGAACGCGTGCGCCTCGGCTATGCGATTGAGGTGGAATACGGGAGACACTGCGGCGACCTCCGCAGGGCCGAAGGAGCAACCGCCCCGGTAAACTCTCAGGCAAAAGGACCGCATTTCACCAAGGACTCTGGAGAGTGGTGCATCATGCGCCCGCCGAAGGGATAACGATCTCAGGCGCCCGAAACCCGAAAGGGCTGGGCAAGGACAGAGGGGGCATCGGGCGGGCCATTTTGGCCCATTGGTCGATGCCGGACGATCCGGCTAAACGGGGAGAAAGCCGGATGAGCGATCTGAAACAGACGCCGCTTTACGATTTGCACATGGAACTGGGCGCAAAAATGGTGCCGTTCGCGGGCTATGCAATGCCCGTGCAATATCCGCTGGGCGTGATGAAAGAGCATTTGCACACCCGCGCCGCGGCCGGGCTGTTCGATGTCAGCCATATGGGGCAGGTGATTTTGCCCGGATCGGGGGCGGCGGCGTCCCTTGAGGCGCTGGTGCCGGTCAATCTGGTCGGGCTGGGCGAGGGCCGTCAGCGCTACGCAATGTTCACCAATGACGCGGGCGGGATTTTGGATGACCTGATGGTCGCCAATCGCGGCGATCACCTGTTCGTCGTGGTCAATGCGGCCTGCAAGGCGGCCGATCTGGCCCATCTGCGCGCTCATATCTCTGAAGTTGTCGAGATCGCCGACCGCGCGCTTTTGGCACTGCAAGGCCCGGCTGCAGAAGCTTCGCTGGGGGCGTTGGTGCCCGGCGTTGCTGCGATGCGGTTCATGGATGTGGCGACATTCGATTGGCAGGGCGTCGAGCTGTGGATTTCGCGCTCGGGCTATACCGGCGAGGACGGGTTTGAAATCTCGGTCCCTGCTGCGCAGGCCGAGGCATTCGCGCGCGCGCTGCTGGCGATAGAGGCCGTCGAACCGATCGGTTTGGGGGCGCGTGACAGCCTGCGTCTTGAGGCGGGGCTGTGTCTGTATGGTCATGACATCGACACGACGACCACGCCGGTCGAGGCAAACCTGTCTTGGGCGATCCAGAAGATCCGGCGCACCGGCGGTATGCGTGAGGGCGGCTTTCCCGGTGCCGATGTGATCCTTGCCCAGCTTGAAATGGGGGTCGCGCGCAAACGCGTTGGCCTGCGCCCGCAGGGCCGCGCGCCGATGCGTGAAGGCGTCGAAATCTATGCTGATGCCGAGGGGGGCGCACCGATTGGCACTGTCACCTCGGGCGGCTTTGGTCCCTCGATTGAGGCCCCGATGGCGATGGCTTACTTGCCGAGCCACCTGACCGAAGGCACAACGGTTTACGGCGAGGTTCGCGGCAAACGCTTGCCCGCGGTGATCGCGGCGATGCCGTTCCAACCCACCACCTATAAACGCTGAAAAAACGACCAACAGGAGACACACAGATGAAATTCACGCAAGACCATGAATGGCTGAAAACCGAGGGCGATCTGGTGATCGTCGGCATTACCAAACA
>JAFGWK010000088.1 GCA_016937195.1 Paracoccaceae bacterium
TCCATGCCTTGTTCACCAAAGACCATGATCGGATTGTCGAAGTCGTCCTGCTGCATTGCACGGGAGTCATCCGTGCGGAACAGCCAGCCGGAATAGACTTCATCAAGGTGACCCTTGAGGAAATCGGCGGCAGGCGCCTTGATAACGATCGGCGTGTCGCCGTTGATGTTAAGTTCGTCATCCGCCATTTTGGCGCGCAAAGGCGCCGTGCACAACGCCAGAACGGCGGTGGCGGCAAGGATGGTGCGGCTGGTGCGCAGCGTCATAATTCTGATCCTCCCTGGGTGACCTCTGCGCCCGTCGATCTCCCCAATCGGGCGCAGAGTTATCCTTGGTCGAGGGCACCCCTAGCGCCCCCGCGGCATTGCCTTATGGCTTAGCCGATCGCAATTTTCTTGCTGTCTTCGTAGACCGACCCGTCATCATCATACCAAGTGAATTTGAACTCACCGGCTTCGGGCACCTTGGCGTCGAATTCGATGTAGGGGTTGGTCGAAACAGCCGGGTCGAGCGTGACGTCAATCACGTTCTCACCGTTGAAATCGCAGGTAAAACGGTTGATGATTTCCCGCGGGATCACCTTGCCGTCTTTGTCTTTGCGCTGGCCCGATTCCATCGGATGCGAGATCAGGGTCTTGATGGTGATGACCTCACCGGCGGACGCTGACTTCGGCACTTTCACGCGGGGTTTGACGTTTTTCATATCATGTCTCTCCTGCTATCCGATCAGCCGCCGCAGCCGCCGATGGTGACTTTCACGGTCGATGTTGCCTGCACGAAGCTGCCATCGGCCATCTTTGCGACGGCAACCAGATCCTGCGTTTTCGACAGGCGAATGCGGATCGAAGCGGCTTGCGAGCCTGCCATCGGGCCGAATTTGAACACCGCGACGCCGGGCGTCGGGTTGCCGGGGGCGTAAATAGCGATCTCGGTGGCACCGGGTGCGTCAACCGAAACCGGGACCGTGTTGCCGTTTTCGGCGATCTCGGGAGCGGTCAGCGTCAGGCCGCCCTCACCTGCGGTAGCGCCGCCGGTGAATTTCGCGATCGCATCGGCCGTAGCATCGGCCAGCGCGGGCAGCGGCAGCACCGAGGCAGCAAAGCCGCCCATCGCCAGCGCCAGCGCGTCACGTCTGGTCATCGTCATCTTGTCTCTCTCCTCTCGGGTTACTCAGAAAAGGTCACTGTTCCTTAAGCGTCATAAGGAAAGCGACCACATCTTCTACTTGTTGACCGTTCAGGATCGGCGGCAGATCGGCAGGCGCAGCCTTGCCGGTATAGCCATCGCCGGGACGAATGAACGGTCCGGTTTTATACATCGCAGGCATCACCGTGCCTTCGAAGGTGTGCTTGGCATTAACGACGATGCCGCGCAGCTGGGCTTCGCTCCAGCGATCGCCCGCACCGTTCAGCTCGGGGCCGATATTGCCCTGAAACGAGGCATCAAGCGCCGACACAACGTGGCAGGACACGCAGTTGCCCTCTGACTTCGTCGATGCGATCTCAGCCCCCTTCGACGGGTCTCCCGGCTGGCCGGTCAGTGACGTCGTTACTTCCCCGGTGTCGGTGAACTTTACATCCATCGGCGCGGTCTCGGCGAACGCGGCGGTAGCGGCGAACGTGGCGGCCACTGCGGCCAACGCAACGTGGCGTTTCATAGAAGTCCTCCCAAATTCTCTCCCTGAGACACATTTAAGCGAGTGCGTCAGTATGGCGCAATGATAAATTCAAAATTTCGCATATTTTCCGATATGTTCACTCAGACACATCAAGAAAAACCCTTTAAAAACAGGCTATGCTGCAGGCGCAGAAAAGCCCCGCACAGAATTTTCCATGCGGGGCTGTGCTGAAAACCCGATCAATTCAGCGCGACTACTGCGCCATTTGCTCGGCGACATATTTCTGAAAGTTCTGGCCGCTCTCATATCCGTGATTCTTCACCCAGGTCAAAAGCGCCTTGGTCGTGCCCTTACCAAAAGCCCCCGGCATTTGCGCCACGGCGGCCTTGTTCGCAGCCCCGCCATCAACACTCTCGGGGAAGAACATCATGGTGGGCGTGAACATCACCCCCCATTTCATCGCCATGTCTTTTTCGGGCAGCGATTCACCGTCGAAATCGGTGACTTCGACATCGCCGAACAGGTTCATCTGCACGACATAATAGTTATCGGTGATGAATTTCGCGATCTCGGGATCAGAGAACACCTCTTCATGCATCTTCTTGCAATAGATGCAGCCGCGCTGCTCCCAAATCACCAGAAACCGTTTGCCCGCATCATTGGCCGAGGCCAGATCGTCAGACATATCCTTGAACGTATCTTGGAACCACGGCTCTTTGTGCAGCCCGTCATCGCCCAGTTCTGCCGCCGCCACCGGCAGCGCCAGCATCAGGCACGCCATGATCGCGCCAAAGGTAGAAGTCAAAAAACGCATCATCTCTCTCCCATTGCTCAACCCAAGCTCCCGCTGGGCATCACCTCGATCAAGAATTGGCCGATCCAGCGCAGCCCGCCGGTCACAATCAAGATCGCAAACACAATCAACATGACCCCCATCGCCTTTTCCACATAGGCCAATTTGGACTGATGGCGGCGCATCAGCGCGAGGAAAGGCTTGGTAAAGAAGGCCGCAATCACGAAGGGGAAGGTCATCCCGACGCCGTAGATAAACAGCAACAGCCCCCCTTGCGTAATATCGCCCATTCCCGAGGCAACCATCAAAATCGCAGCCAAGGCCGGGCCAACGCAGGGCGTCCAGCCAAAACCGAACGCAAGGCCCATCACATACGCCCCAAAGAACGTAGAGGGGTCAGTTTTGGACTCCATGCGCGCCTCACGATAGAGGAACGGAATGCGGATCACGCCCAGGAAATGCAGCCCGAAGACAAGCAAGATCGCCGCCGCAACATAAGACAGCGGCCCCATCCATTCGCGAAACGCCGAGCCAAGCGCCGTTGCGCCCATCCCCATCAGCACAAAAATTGTCGTCACACCCAGCGCGAATGCCACCGCTGAAGCGACCATGCGCATCTGCGCACCGCGCGCAATCGCGCCATCGCTACGCAGTTCGCTCATCGACAATCCGGCCATATAAGACAGATAAAACGGGACCATAGGCAAAATGCAGGGCGTCAGGAATGACAGCAACCCAGCGAAAAATGCGCCCCCGAAACTTGGGTCAATCGGCACGAAAACCTCCCATGATGAGGGCTACGGCCTCCCAACCGTTTCTTGACGCCCCCGTGAAACATATTACGATCTTTATATGTAATGGGAGTATCGTCAATGATCCGTGAGTCTGCTTGCGCGATTTTTCTCGCTGCCGTGATGGCAGTCGGGCCAACACTCGGATTTGCCGATAGCGCCCCGCCCGCCAATCCAACCGCAACCGCCACTGCTGCCGACCCGGCCCCCGCAACGCAATCGCGCTTTCGTCTACTGATGATCGAGCAAGCGGGCTGCGTCTATTGCCGGATGTGGAATCACGACCTTGGTCCGATCTACCCAAAGACGCCCGAGGGTCAGATCGCGCCGCTTGAGCGCACCGATCTGCACCACCCGATGCCTGAGGGCGTTACCCTCACCGGGGGCAAGGCAATCTACACACCGACCTTTGTTTTACTTGATAATGGCACAGAGATTGCTCGGATCGAGGGCTATGCAAGCGAAGATTTCTTCTGGGGATTGCTAGGGCAGGCACTGCAACAAGCAGGTGCCGATTTGCCGCCAACAGCACAATAGCCTCTGCGTTTTCGCCAAAATATGAGCGGCGAGGCTTTGTTCCCGCGAATCGCCGTGCTAAAGCCTGTATAGCTTTGTCAGTTCGGCCGCCCCGTTTTATGCGGCCTGCAAGAAGGAAATGGCGGTGCGACAAATGGCACCAGATGGGCGCGATCACGACCTTAGCCCTCCCGTTCCCAGTCCGGACGGGAAATGCGCACGTATGGACGCCGAAGAGCTATTGGTGCGCGCACAAGATGCCTCGAACCTGATGAAGGCGCTCGCCCATGAAGGGCGGTTGATGATTCTGTGCCATCTGAGTTCAGGCGAAAAATCCGTGACCGAGTTGGAAAACCTGCTCGAATCGCGCCAAGCCGCGGTCAGCCAACAGCTTGCACGGTTGCGCCTTGAGGGGCTTGTCAGTTCGCGCCGCGAGGGCAAGGCAATCTATTACACCTTATCAGATCCACGCGCGCGGCGCCTGATAGAGGTGGTCTATGAAATGTTTTGCAACACCGACTAAGCGTTGGCCTTGCAAGATGCTCTGTTTGGAAGCCGGGCCCGACCTGCCCGGCAGGGAGGCGCGAAATGGAACACCTGCCAGTAGGCGTGCTCGCCGCTTTGGTTGGATTGATCGGCGGCGCAGTGCTGGGGTTGGCGGCCCGCCTTGGTGATTTTTGCACATTGGGCGCGCTGGAAAGTGCGGCCTATGGCGAAGATCAGCGCCGCGTCCGACTTTGGGGCGTTGTGCTGGCGGTTGCGATCACCGGTTCCTTTCTGGCCGAAGCCTTGGGCTGGGCCGATATAACCCACAGCTTTTATCACACAATCCAATGGTCGCCGCTGGCCTCGATCGTGGGCGGGTTGTTGTTTGGCTATGGCATGGCGCTGGCGGGCAATTGCGGCTTTGGCGCGCTGGTGCGCTTTGGTGGCGGCGATCTGCGCGCACTGGTCGTTGTCGTCGTGATGGGCATCTTTGCGTTTGTCACGCTTTCGGGACCGCTTGCCCATTTGCGCCTGCTGATTTTTGCGCAAGACCCTGCATCCTCGCCACAAGGAATCGCGCATTGGCTATCGGCTCGCAGCGGTCTTCCTCCGCTGGTCTTTGCCCTGCCGGTGGCGGCGGGCTTTCTTGCATGGGGGCTGTCTTACAAGCCGCTGCGCACAGACTCGCGGCGCGTGGCTTGGGGCGTGGCTGCGGGTCTGGCAGTGGTCTGGTGCCTGATCGGAACCTCTTGGCTATATGGCGAAAGCATGGGCGCAACTGGGGTTGAGGCTCCCTCTTTCACCGCCCCCTTGGGTCGCACGATCTTGTATTTCATGACCTCTACAGCGGGCGGAATAACCTTTTCCGTCGGCCTGGTCGGGGGCGTGCTTGTGGGCGCGCTTTCGGGTTCGCTGATCCGCGGACTGTTTCGTTGGGAGGCCTGCGAAGACCCACGTGAACTGGGCCGCCAAGTTGGGGGCGCAGCCTTGATGGGGATCGGGGGCACCATCGCGCTGGGATGTTCCATCGGCCAAGGCGTAAGCGCAATGTCGGTGCTGGCCTTTTCCGCCCCTGTCACGCTGGCCTCAATCGTAATCGGCGGACTGATCGGATTGCGCCAATTGATACACGGCTTCCAGCCCGAGTAAGCCTTTCATCGCGCAGCGCTAGATCCTTTCGGATGGATGCCTCCGGCAGGAGTATTTCCAGCCAAATGAAATACAACCGCCCCTCCCCTTTTCGTTTGGCGAAAAATGCTCCCGCCGGAGGCTCCTGCCCGATCCCCAAGCGCGCCGCTCACTTCAACCAAAGCCGCATAAAAAAAGCGCCCGCGTGAGAGGATATCCTCGCGCGGGCGCTCGTCATTCAGGTGATCCCTGATCAGGTCTTGAAGATCCGATAGATCGCGGGGATCACCAGCACCGTCAGCAAGGTCGAGCTGAGCAGACCAAACAGCAGCGAAATCGCCAGACCCTGAAAAATCGGGTCCGCCAAGATCACAACCGCACCGATCATCGCCGCAACCGCCGTGAGCAAGATCGGCTTAAAGCGGATCGCACCGGCCTCGATCAGGATCTCGGTTTTGGTCTTGCCGGTTTCATCCGCGTGTCGAATGAAATCGACCAGCAAGATAGAGTTGCGCACGATAATCCCTGCCAGCGCAATAAACCCGATCATCGAGGTGGCCGAGAACGGTGCGTGGAAGATCCAGTGGCCCAGCATGATGCCAAGGAAGGTCAGTGGCACCGGCGTCAAGATCACCAGCGGCAGGCGGAAGCTGCCAAACTGCGCCACGACGAGGATATAGATCCCGAGCAGAGCCACCGCGAAGGCTGCCCCCATGTCGCGGAACGTGACCCAGGTCACCTCCCATTCACCATCCCATAGCAGCGTGACATGGCTTTCGTCCTGAGGCTGACCGTGCAGCGAGATCGTCGGCTTTTCGCCCGGCGCCCACTGCATGTTGTTGATAATGTTGTCGACCGCCAGCATACCATAAAGCGGCGCCTCAAACTGGCCGGCGAGTTCGGCGGTGACCATTTCGGCCTCGCGCCCGTTATGGCGGAAGATCGGGTAGGACGCCTTCTCTTTGGCCACGCTTACGACATCGCCCAGTTCAACCACGCCGCGCGCGCCGGGCAGAACATTGGCAGGAATCGGTGTAGAGAGCGTGTTCTCGTTCATCACCTTATTGGATTTCGAGCGCTCCATCACGATCGGGAGTGGTTGGCGTTCCTTGCCGCGATGGGAATAGCCCACCGTGGTCGAGCCGTTCAACATCGCCAACGTGTCCCAGACATCGCCCTCTTGTACCGAGTAGAATTCCAGATCGTCGGAATTCACCGTGGCGCGCAACCTATCGGGCTGGATGCCGAACGAATTGTCCACATCCACAATATAAGGCACTTCCTTGAATGCCTTCTCGATCTGGCGAGCCGCTGCGCGACGGGTCTCTGGATTGGGGCCATAGACCTCGGCCAGAAGCGTCGCAATCACCGGCGGACCGGGGGGAGGTTCCACCGTCTTCAGGCTTGCACCTTTGGGCAGTTTGATTGCCTTGATCTTGTTGCGGATGTCGATTGCGATTTCATGGCTCGACCGATCCCGCTCGCCCTTGGGCAGCAGCTGAATCTCGACATCACCCTGATTAGGCTGGCTACGCAGGTAGTAGTGGCGCACCAGCCCGTTGAAGTTAAAGGGGGCTGCGGTACCTGCATGGGTTTGCGTCGCCAGCACTTCGGGCATTTGAGTCACAATATCGGCGACATGCTGCGCCACATTATCGGTCTCCTCGACCGAGGTCCCCGCAGGCATGTCGATCACCACCGACAGTTCCGATTTATTGTCGAACGGCAGCAGTTTGACCGTGACATGCTTGGTGTAAATCAAGCCCAGCGAGCCGAAACTCAGCACGGTCACCACGATCAGGAACAGCCCCGCGCGGCCTTTGGTTTTCAGAATCGGGCGCGCGACGGCGGAATACATCTTGCCAAGGCGCCCCCCTGCCTGATGCCCGCCGTAAGCGTCATCATCGGCCGCGTGACCATGCAATTGCGCTTTTCCCGCGACCTTCACCATCAGCCAAGGCGTGATAATGACGGCCACGAAGAAAGAAAACACCATCGCCGCAGAGGCAACCGCCGGGATCGGGGACATGTAAGGCCCCATCATGCCTGACACGAAGAGCATGGGCAAAAGCGCCACCACAACCGTCAATGTCGCCACGATGGTCGGGTTGCCGACTTCGGCCACGGCCTCGATCGCCTTCGTCACACGAGACCCCGGCCCCTTCATCGCCCAATGTCGCGCGATGTTTTCAATCACCACGATCGCGTCATCCACCAAGATCCCGATCGCGAAAATCAGTGCGAATAGCGACACCCGGTTGAGCGTAAAGCCCATGATATAGGCCGCAAACAGAGTCAGCAGAATGGTCACCGGGATGACCACGGCCACCACGATGGATTCGCGCCAACCAATTGCCACCAGAACCAGCCCGATGATCGACACCGTCGCCAGCCCAAGGTGGAACAGCAGCTCATTGGCCTTTTCATTGGCCGTTTCGCCATAATCGCGCGTGACTTTGACCTCGACATCATCGGGGATCAGCGTGCCGTGCAACTGGTGGACGCGTTCAAGGATCTGGTCGGCCACAACCACCGCATTCGAGCCTGCGCGCTTGGCAATTGCCAGCGTTACCGCCGGGGTGCGCTCTAGCTTGCCGTCCTTATCGCGCTGCACGTTCGAGACGATCATATCGGAGGCATCAGGCACATAAGAAACTTTGGCGACATCGGCCACATAGACCGGGCGGTTGTCTCGCGTGGTCAGCAACAGACCCGCGATTTCAGCCGGAGCGACCAGCGTCTTGCCAGCCGCCAGCGAGATTTGCTTGCCCTCATTGCGGATCGTGCCGGTGTTGAACGAACGGTTGGCCTGCGTCACCTTTTGCGAAAGCTGCTGCAAGGTCACGCCATAGAGCGCCAGCTTGGCAGGCTCGGGTTCAATGCGGATCTCATTGGTCGCCTCGCCCACGATATAGGTCAGGCCGACATTGCCGATCTTGGTCACCTCGGTCTGCATTTCCCGCGCGATCCGGGTCAGTTCGTCACTGTCGATCTGCGCCCCGTCCTTGCCCGTGAAAGTCAGCGACACAATCGCCACATCGTCAATCCCGCGGCCCACGATCACCGGATCGGGGATGCCTTTGGGGATGCGGTCCATATTGGCCTGCATCTTTTCATGCACGCGCAAAACGGCTGCATCGGCCGAGGTACCGACCTTGAAACGCGCCATCACCAACGCGTAGTCGTCCTGCGTTTGGGAATAGACGTGCTCGACCTCGTTGATACCCTGCACGATGGTTTCCATCGGCTCGGTCACCAGCTTCATCGCATCATCGGCCTTCAGGCCAGGCGCCTGAATATGGATATCCACCATCGGCACCGCAATTTGAGGCTCTTCTTCGCGCGGCAGCGAAATCAGTGCCACCATGCCCACCGCAACGGCGGCCAGAATCATTAAGGGTGTCAGCGATGAGCGGATGAACGATTTCGTCAGCGCTCCCGCAATGCCCAGTTTGCCATGAACGACGTCGTCTTCGGACGTCTCGGGCCCGGTTGTCCGCTCACTCATGAGGCACCACCACATCGCCCGGGTTCAACCCGGTCAAAATTTCCAGCATTTCCTGCCCATCGATATTGATACGCACGCCCGGAACGACAGTGCGCTCATAAGTCCGTTCGCCATCCTTCACGCGGATGAAATCCAGCCCCGAGCGGGTTGCGATATAGCTTGCAGGCACCACGATGGTCTCACGATTGCCCATCGGAAGTTTCACCAGCAAACGCGCCGCCACAAAGCGCGCATTCAGATCAGGCACTTCGACATCTGCCTGCACCCGGCCGCCTTCGATTTGCGGGTAAATCTTGGCCAGCTTGCCCTCGATCTCTTTGCCATCGGAATCGGTGATCATGATCGTGTCACCTTGCTTGAGCGTATCGGCGTGCCGTTCGGGAACCGACAGACGCAGAAAGAACCCGCCCCCGCCGATGGTCGCGATCGTCTCGCCTGCCATGATGACAGCGCCCTTGGTTACGGGAACAGACACGACCTTGCCCGCGATGGGCGCGGTGACCGTGCCGTAGTTTTCCTGCTGCTGATAAACCTTACGCTGCGCTTGTTGCGCGGCGATCTGGCCCTCGTAAACATTCACCTGGGTCTGCAACTGATCGACATTCTGCGAGGTCGAGACGCCACGCGCCTTCAGATCCTCGCCGCGTTTCAACTCGGTCTTGGCGTTTTCAAGCTGGGCTTGCAGTGCGTTGATCTGCGCATCTACCGCGCCGATCTGATAAACCAGCGTCTGATCGACGATCTTGGCAATCGGCTGCCCGGCGGTGACATTGTCACCCTCGGTCACGTCCAATTCGGTGATGGTCCCCGAAAGCTGCGCGCGCGCAGCGATGGTATTCTTCGCCTCGACCTGACCATAAACCGATTTCCAATCGGTCACGATCTGGGGTTCGACTGTGATCGGCCCATCGGCGGCCATAACCAATCCCGGCAAGACCATCAGGACAAGTGTCAGCGGCAAGACTATCAGTTTCATCTCGGTTTCCCTTCCATCCCGGAGGACGTGCGTTTCCCCGGTTATATTCCGGTTCTTGAATGTGAGCCTTTACAGCGAAATTCAACCTCTGTGCAAGTCGAGGATTTCTGACCTGTGGCGGGGTTGCATCGGCCGGGGGCTTTCACGTGTCAGTTTCATGCGCTAAAGCCGTGGGCGCAACAGTCTTGGAGAGATGAGATGCACGATATTCGCGCAATCCGTGAAAACCCCGCCGATTTTGACGCTAAACTTGCGCGCCGCGGGCTCTCGCCAGTCTCTCCCGAGCTGCTGGCGCTAGATGAGTCCCGCCGCGCCGCGATTCACGCCGCCGAAACCGCGCAAGCCGCGCAAAACGCCGCCTCCAAACAGGTCGGTGCAGCCAAGGCCAAGGGCGATGATGCCGAATTCGAGCGCCTGCGCGCTTTGGTGGGCGAGAAGAAATCCGAGGTCGCCGCGATGCAGGCCGAAGCCAGCGAACTGGATGCGAAAATGCGCGACCTGCTGCTGACGCTCCCGAATCTGCCCCTTGATGAGGTGCCCGATGGCGCGGATGAGGATGAAAACGTCGAGGTCAGCCGCTGGGGCACCCCGCGCAGCTTTGATTTCGCGCCCAAAGAACACTATGAGCTGCCCGCCGTCGGCCGCGCGATGGATTTCGAAACCGCCGCAAAACTGTCGGGCGCGCGCTTTGTCGTGCTCAAAGGTGGCGTGGCGCGGGTGCATCGTGCCTTGGCGCAGTTCATGCTTGATCTGCATGTCGATCAGCACGCGCTAAGTGAGAACATCACTCCGGTTCTGGTGCGCGACTCCGCGATGCTGGGAACCGGGCAATTGCCGAAATTCAGCGAAGACAGCTACCAGACTACGAATGGCTGGTGGCTGATCCCAACCGCCGAAGTCACGCTGACCAATTACGCCGCAAATGAGATTTTCGACGCCAGCGACCTGCCTCAGCGCATGTGCGCGCATACGAACTGCTTCCGCTCCGAGGCGGGCTCGGCGGGCAAAGACACCTCAGGGATGCTGCGTCAGCACCAGTTCGAAAAGGTCGAGATGGTCACGATCTGCCACCCCGACGAGGCACTCGCGGAACATGAACGCATGACCAAATGCGCCGAGGCCGTGCTGGAAACGCTGGAGCTGCCCTATCGTCGCGTTGTGCTCTGCACCGGCGATATCGGCTTTGGCGCGCAGAAAACCTATGATCTTGAGGTTTGGCTGCCGGGCCAGAATACCTATCGTGAGATTTCCTCGATCTCGACCTGCGGTCAGTTTCAAGCGCGCCGAATGAATGGCCGATTCAAGCCCGCCGATGGTGCCAAGCCCGATTTCGTCGCGACGCTGAACGGCTCGGGTCTGGCAGTCGGGCGGTGCCTGATCGCGGTGCTCGAAAACGGACAACAAGAGGACGGCTCGGTCACCCTGCCCGCCGCGCTGCATCCTTACTTGGGTGGCAAAACGCGCCTAGTGGATGGCGCGCTCGTCTGATCTCACCGACACCGCATGAAAAGGGCCCCATTACGGGGCCCTTTTTTAACGCGAAAGGTCGAGTCACTCGCCCTTTTTGGCCTCACGCCGCTTGCGCGCGGTTTCCTTGTGATCGGCCTTTTTCTTGGCATCGACGTGTTTCTTCAACCGCGACGGAATCGACTTTTTGCGATCCTTGAATGGGTTATCTTGCCCCTGATCGCGCAGATACAGCCGGATCGGCGTGCCGGGCATGTCAAACGCCTCGCGCAGACCGTTGATCAGATAGCGCTCGTAACTCGCGGGAATCTTGTCGGCATAGGTGGTTTTCACCACGAAACCCGGCGGGCGTGTCTTGGCCTGAGTGATATAGCGCAGCTTGATGCGGCGACCGCCCGGAGCGGGTGGCGGGTGCGCCTCGACCATCGCGCCAAGCCAGTTGTTCAGCTTGCCGGTGGTGATGCGACGGTTCCATACCTCATGCGCCTTCAAAATCGCTGCATGCAGACGGTCGATGCCCTTGCCGGTCTTAGCCGAAACGGTGACCATCGGCGCGCCGCGCAATTGCGGCAGCAGCCGTTCAAACGCCTCGCGCAGTTCTTTGAGCTTTTCGGGCTTGTCCTCTTCGAGATCCCATTTATTGGCTGCCACGACCACCGCGCGACCCTCGGTCTCGGCGAAATCGGCGATCCGCAAATCCTGCGTCTCGAAAGGGATATTGACGTCAAGCAAGACCACAACGACCTCGGCAAAGCGCACCGCGCGCAAGCCATCCGCCACCGACAGCTTTTCCAGCTTGTCATTGATCTTGCCGCGCTTGCGCATCCCCGCCGTGTCCCAGATCCGCATCGGCGTGCCCATGAAATCATGAGTTACCGAGATCGCATCGCGGGTGATCCCCGCCTCGGGGCCGGTCAGCAGGCGGTCTTCGCGGATGATCTTGTTGATCAGCGTGGATTTGCCCGCATTGGGCCGCCCGATCACGGCCAGTTGCAGCGGTTTGGCGGCGGTGGGCGGCTGATAGGCGGGGATGTCGCCCTCTTCCAGCTCCCCTTCCAGCACCACGTCGGTCTCGGGCGTGTTGGCAGCGTTCTTTTCAGCGAACGCATCGGCCAGCGGCACGAGGGTGGTGTAAAGATCATCAAGACCTTCGCCATGCTCGGCCGAAATGCGCAGCGGCTCTCCAAGGCCCAAAGACCACGCCTCAAGCGCGCCGGCATCGCCCGCAGCGCCCTCAGCCTTATTGGCGGCGAGAATCACATGCGCGTTCTTCTTGCGCAGAATATCAGCGAAAATTTCATCCGCCGGGGTCACGCCAACGCGTGCGTCAATCAGGAACAGGCAGATATCGGCCGTTTCAACGGCGCGTTCCGTCAGGCGGCGCATGCGACCTTGCAGACTGTCATCTTCGGCCAGTTCCAGACCAGCGGAATCGATAACAATAAAGCGCAGATCGCCCAGACGCGCATCGCCTTCACGCAGATCGCGGGTCACGCCGGGCGTGTTGTCGACGAGCGCCAGACGCTTGCCCACCAGACGGTTGAACAGAGTCGATTTGCCGACATTGGGGCGGCCGACGATGGCCAGGGTAAAGCTCATGTTGCCCTCCTTGGGCGGATACGAGCGGCCCCCTTACACCCGAATGGCGTCACTTGAAAGCGTGCAGTTTCCCGTCGCCGCCCACAACATACAACACGCGGCCCGCAACAACCGGGTCAGACGCCGCCCCGCCGGGGATATTGGCCTGCCCGATCAGCGCGCCATTGACCGGGTTGAACACCCGCAAAATGCCATCGGATGACGCGACAAACAGTTTCCCACCAGCCAGAACCGGACCGTAATTGGCGGTGATGCTGCGCTGTTTCTTGGGCTTGTCCTTGACATAATAGGGCAGATCGCGCGCCCAGATCTGATCGCCGGTCGCCGCATCCAGACGCACGAGTTGACCGGCATCCGAGGTCAGGAAGATCGAGCCCCCAGCCACTTGCACTGGCGCATTGGCCCCTTGCGTCGCCGTCCACAGACGTGCACCCGAATTCATATCAAACGCCGCCAACTTGCCCGTCGAAGCCCCCGCATAAACGGTATCGCCTACGATAACGGGATCGCCCGTGAGATCGACGACCGAGGCATAGGCCACTCCGGGACGCGCGCCCGGCACTTTCGATTGCCACAGCTGCATCCCGCTTTGGCGCAGCACGCCTGACATAAAGCCCGACGGGAAGGGGAACACGACCATGCGCCCGCTCACCGCAGGCGAGGAGACGCCCGTCATCCCAGAATCCGAGGGCGCACCCGGCACTTGCCAAAGCACTTTGCCATCGCTCGCGCGGATCGCCCAAGCCGAGCTGTCACGCGCCACGACATAGACCGTGCCGCCCTCGACCGTGGGGGCCCCGCCGATACCGGCATCAAAATATTGCCGCCATTTGATCGCACCGCTGGCGGCATCAATCGCGACCAGTTCCGAGAAGTCGGATGTGACGTAGACCGTACCCTTGTCATAGGCGACACCCCCGCCCGAAGCATCTCCCTCGTGATCGCCGGGGGGGGTAATGTCCGTCTGCCAGGCGCGCGCACCGTTCAGCGCGGTCGCACTAACGCGGGCTTGACTATCGAGTGTGTAGACCCGGCCCCCGCCCACGACCGGATCGGCGGTGATGCGGTAGCGTTTGGCATTGCCCGCCCCGATATCGGCCGACCAGATCGGTGTGGTGCCTGCGCCAATGGCGGCGTTGAACAGCGCATGATTGGGCGCGCCACCGCGCTGCGGCCATTGGGAATTGGAAACTTGCGCAGGCAGCTTGATCGGTTTGGCCTGATCTTGCGGGGTCGCTAGGGGCGGCAGCCCCTCTTCGGCGCGCAACGCGTCGCGCGGCGACAGGCGCTCGCCCTGCAAGATGACCTCTTTAGGAGAACAGCCCGCCAATGTCGCGGCCATCCCCAGCACGAAGATAGTCTTGCTCAGATTCACGCCCGTTCTCCCTGCCTTGTATCAGCTTGCTTTTACAGCAAACCCGCTTTGATCGTCACTTCACTCTTGCGGGGCTGCCTGAGCCGCCCCCGGCACTGGCGGCACCGTGCCGCCCAGCGCCACAATCAACTCTGTCGCGCGTTGTTGCAAGCCCGGTGTCAGCCCGGCGTCCTCAAGGATCTGTTTGGCCAAGGCAATGGCCCCATCCTTGTCTCCGCTTGCCAGCTTGACGGCGGCCTGCTGCTCGATCGCCAAAAGGCGATAGGGCGCGCCCGGTGTCGCCAGAAATGCCAGCGTTGCATCGCGTTTGGCCGCGTCCATATCCGGCCCCGCCGCGATCACCGCCTTAAGCTGCGCCAGTTGCGTAATCGACACGGGCAATCCCGGCTCGGCGGCGGCTGCGTCATAAAACGCCAGCGCCTCTTTGGTTTTGCCCGCACTTACGGCCTGATCGCCCTGCAAAATCTTGAGAACAGCCGCGCGCCCCGCACCATCAGGGGCAATCGCGGCCAGCGCCGGGTCGGTATCCTTACCGTTCATCGCCGCCATCACCTGATCGCCAAAGCCACGCGCCTTGGCATTGGCTTGCTCTTTTTGATAGCCATTCCACGCGGTGCCACCCACGATGCCTAGGATCACCAAACCGCCGACCCACCCCCATTTGCGAAACGCCGCAAAAAGTTTGTCTTGGCGGACCGCATCGGTCACTTCGTCGATAAAACTGTCGGTCTCGCTCACGCGTGCCTCTTTTCGCTAGTCTTCCGGCCCCTCTTACACGGCTGCACAAAGGCTGCCAAGGCCCGCTGAGCCATGCGCGCCTTGGGCTTGAGATCACGCGCCACTCACCTTAAGTTGAACGGCGCGGTTCACTCTGCCGCTATCGCACAATTTCATGACGCCCCGCCGCAGGAGCCTTCCCATGCGTCCGATCCCGATCATCAATGCGATCCTTGTGCTCGGTGCACTGTATTTACTGGTGTTCGAACGTGATCGCCTGATGGGATTTGCGGGCAAATCTGGCGGCGAACCCGCGGCGGAAATCACCGCGCAGGCAAAAATACCCGAAGGTGCGGTGCCGGTGCAGGCGGTCACGTCAGTGGCGCGCGCGCTGGATCAGGGGGTTTTGACACGCGGTCAAACCGAGGCCGCCCGCCGAGTTGAGCTGCGCGCAGAAACCTCGGCACGGGTGATTTCCGAACCGCTGCCCAAGGGTCATACGGTGACGCAGGGCGAAGTGCTCTGTGCGCTTGATCCCGGGACCCGCCCCGCCGCGCTGGCCGAGGCGCAGGCCCGCCTGATCGAGGCGCAGCTTAATGCGACGGCGGCGCAGAAATTGCAGGCGGGGGGATATCGCTCCGACACCGCCGCCGCCTCGGCGCAATCTGCACTTGAGGCCGCCAGTGCCGGCGTTGAGGCCGCGCAGACCGAGCTAGCCCGCCTCAAGATCACCGCCCCCTTTGACGGCATCCTTGAAAGCGAAACCGCCGAGTTGGGATCGTTTCTCACCTCTGGTGGGCTTTGCGCTACGGTGATCGCGCTGAACCCGATGAAACTTGTGGGCTATGTGCCCGAGACCGAGATCGACCGGGTAAAAATGGGCGCACCGGTCGGCGGGCGGCTGGCCACGGGGCGCGAGGTGCTGGGCCGCGTGTCTTACGTCGCCCAAAGCGCAGATCCAACCACGCGCACCTTCACCGTCGAGGCCAAGGTTGCCAATCCCGACGGCGCGATCCGCGAGGGCCAGACCGTAGAAATGGTCATAGCCGCCGATGGTACCAAGGCGCATTTCCTGCCCGCCTCAGCGATGACCCTGAATGACGACGGGCAATTGGGCGTGCGCATTGCGCGCGATGGGGTGGCCCATTTCGCCCCCGTCACTTTCCTGCGCGATACCGCCGATGGCGTCTGGCTAGCGGGCCTGCCCGACATGGCGGATGTGATCGTGGTAGGCCAAGATTACGTCACCGAGGGCTCACCCGTTATCGTCACGCTCGTCGATCACGCCCCCGGCGATGTAGCGCAAGATATCCCAATGCCGGGCACGCCCGCCCCTGACACGGCACCCGCGCAATGACCGGGATCGTCGATTGGGCAGCCGCGCGCGCGCGCATGGTGATTGCCTTTGTGGTGATCTCGATTCTGGCTGGTCTTGCAGCCTATCTGAGCCTGCCCAAAGAGGGCGAACCGGATATCGAAATTCCGATGCTGTTCATCTCGGTCCCCTTCCCCGGCATTTCGGCCACCGATTCCGAAAAGCTGCTGGTCAAGCCGATGGAAACCGAACTGGCCGGGCTTGACGGGATCAAGAAACTCACCGGCATCGCGCAGGAAAATTATGCCGGCGTGATGATGGAATTCGATTTCGGCTGGGACAAGACCAAGATCATCGCCGATGTGCGCGACGCGATGAACACAGCCGAGGGAAAATTCCCCGACGGGTTTGAAAAATACGCCATCAACGAGATCAATTTCTCGGAATTTCCAGTGGTCGTCGTCACGCTTTCAGGCAATGCGCCCGAACGCACGCTACAACGTCTTGCGCGTGATTTGCAGGATGAGGTCGAGGGTCTGGAACCTGTCCTAGAGGCGCAGATCGCGGGCAATCGCGACGAGATGCTTGAGGTGGTGATCGACCCGCTGAAACTGGAATCCTACAACGTCACCGCGCCTGAACTGATCGCCACCGTGCAATCCAACAACCAGTTGATCGCAGCGGGGGTGGTGGAAACCGAGGGTGGCGCGTTCTCGGTCAAGATCCCCGCCACATTCGAGACCGCGCAAGACGTCTACAACCTGCCCGTCAAGAAGAATGGCGAACGCATGGTGACGCTGGGCGATCTGGCCGATATCCGCCTGACCTTCGAGGACCGCAGCGGCACCGCGCGGTTCAACGGCCAGCCCACGGTCGCGCTGCAAGTGGTGAAGCGCAAGGGCTACAACATCATCGACACGGTCGATCTGGTGCGCAAAACGGTGGCGGATGCGCAGGCGCGCTGGCCCGAGCCCTTGCGCCGCGCGGTCGATGTGGGGATCTCGCTCGATCAGTCGAAAACCGTGGGCGCGATGGTCAGCCAGCTTGAGGGGTCCGTGCTAACGGCGATTGCGCTGGTGATGATTGTGGTGCTGGCGACGCTGGGCACGCGCTCGGCGCTGCTGGTAGGCTTTGCGATCCCGACCTCGTTCCTGCTGACATTCCTGCTACTGGGCGCGATGGGGGTGCCAATCTCGAATATCGTGATGTTCGGGCTAATTCTGGCGGTCGGGATGCTCGTCGATGGTGCGATTGTCGTGGTGGAATATGCCGATAAACGCATCTCGGAAGGCTCGGGGCCGATGGCCGCCTATACAGAGGCCGCCAAGCGCATGTTCTGGCCCGTGGTCAGTTCCACCGCGACCACGCTTTGCGCATTCTTGCCTATGCTGTTCTGGCCCGGCGTTCCGGGCGAATTCATGGGGATGCTGCCGATCACGATCATCTTCGTGCTCTCCGCTTCGTTGGTGGTGGCGCTGGTCTATCTGCCGGTGATGGGGGGCGTCGCGGGCCGTCTGTCACGCCGCCTTGAGATGGGCGCGGGCGTGATCAAACATTGGCCCTACCCGCTGCGCCTTGCGCTGGCGGTGGCCTCGGTCGCGCTGGTTTTCTTGGGCGCGATGCTGACGTTGAACCCCGCTTACCTGTCGGGCGGGCATGCACCCTCGGGCCAATTCGCCGCCTCGCTGCCCGGCGCTGTGCTGTTCGTGCTGGCGGCGATGGCAGCCTCGATCACGATGACTGCGGCCAAGCCCGCACGCAAACGCCGCCCCGTCGAGGCTGGCTATCGCCGCCGCCCGTTTGGCCATGTCATCGCCTTCATCGCGGGCAATCCGATCATGCCGCTCGTTAGCGTGGCCATCATCGTAGGCGCGGTGGTTTTCACCTTCGGCTATTTCGGCAAGCACAATAACGGCACGCAATTCTTCACCGATTCCGAGGTCGAGCAGGCCATCATCTACGTGCGCGCACGCGGCAACCTGTCGCTGTCGGAAAAGGACGCCCTGCTGCGCGAGGCCGAATCCCGCGTGCTCGGCACGCCGGGAGTGGGCGCGGTGTTCTCTTTTGCTGGCGAAGGTGGGCTGAACCAGAACACCGGCGGCGCGAGTGCGCCGCGCGACACGATCGGGCAGATTCAGGTCGAGATGACGCCTTGGGAGACACGCAAATCCGACACCGATCTCAAGGGCGATGCGGTGATGGAAAAGATCATGGCCAAAATCGCCACGATCCCCGGCATCAAGGCCGATTATCTGGCGCAAGATCGCGGGCCAAGTTCTGGCAAGCCGATCCAGTTGCGCCTCAAGGGCGATGATTTCGAGACACTCGGTCAGGCGGTTGATGCTGTCGAGGCCCATATGGCGCAGATGAAAGGCGTCACCGCGATTGAGGACACCCGCCCTCTGCCCGGCATCGACTGGGAAATCGACGTGGATGTCACCCGTGCAGGCCGCTTTGGTGCCGATGTCGCCACCGTGGGCGGCATGGTGCAACTGGTCACGCGCAGTATTTTGCTCGATACGATGCGGGTGCCAAGCTCCGATGAGGAAATCGAGATCCGCGCCCGCCTGCCCGAAGCGGATCGCGTGCTCTCAACGCTGGATACGCTCAAGCTGCGGACCTCCGAAGGGCTGGTGCCGCTGGCCAATTTCATCACCCGCACGCCGGTGCCAAAACTCGGCCAGATCGACCGGGTCGACCAGACTCGCTATTATGACATCAAGGCCGATGTGCTTGAGGGGCTAACGACGGACGATGGCACGCCGATCACCGGAAACGAACGCATCGCCGCCCTCGAAGATTGGCTGGCCACGCAGGCCGATCTGCCTTATGGCGTCAGCTATGAATGGTCGGGCGACATGGTGGAACAGGCCGAAAGCCAGGCCTTTTTGATGAAGGCATTCGCGGGCGCTCTGGCATTGATGTTCGTGATCCTGCTGGCGCAATTCAACAGCTTTTACAATGCGGTACTGGTGCTTCTTGCGGTGATCCTGTCCACCGCCGGGGTGCTGATCGGGATGCTGGTGATGGGGCAGCAATTCTCGATCATCATGACCGGCGTGGGGATCGTGGCGCTTGCGGGAATCGTGGTGAACAACAACATCATCCTGATCGACACCTATCAGGAATTTTCGCGCTACATGCCCCAGATCGAGGCGATCATCCGCACCGCCGAGGCCCGTCTGCGCCCCGTCCTGCTGACCACGATCACCACGATGGCCGGGCTTGCGCCGATGATGTTCGGGCTCTCGCTCGACTTCTTCAATGGCGGCTATTCGATCGACAGCCCGACGGCGATGTGGTGGAAACAACTGGCCACGGCGGTGGTGTTTGGGCTGGGCACGGCGACGGTACTGACGCTGGTGCTGACGCCCGCGCTGCTCTCGATCCGGGTCTGGATCAATGCCGGGGCCTATCGTGGATTGCGCGCACTTTCGGCGTTGATGCAGGGCATCGACAGCCGAGCTGCGCGCGATCTGGCGCTAGAGCGCGCAATGCGCAAAATGCGTGGGCGCGAGCTGATTTGGGAGGATGCGCTTTCGCATGAAGGCGGCGCGAAACCCCATCTCGTGCAAGGTCGCGACGCGGCGGAATAGGGCGGTTTAGGCCGCCCCTTCCTGCGCCTCTTCTTCCTCAGCCGATTGACGCGCCCACATCGCAGCATAGCGCCCGTGGCGTGCCAGCAATTCCTCGTGGCGACCGCGCTCGACGATCTCGCCTTTCTCAAGCACCACGATCTCGTCACTATCGGCAATCGTGGATAGCCGGTGCGCGATGGTGATCACCGTGCGCCCCTGCCCCATCGCCTTGAGACTGTCCTGAATGTCGCGCTCGGTCTGAGTATCAAGCGCCGAGGTCGCCTCATCGAGCAACAGGATCGGCGGATTTTTCAGAATCGTGCGCGCAATGCCGACCCGCTGCTTTTCGCCCCCCGACAGCTTGAGCCCGCGCTCGCCCACCGAGGTGTCATAGCCGTCGGGCAAGTCCATGATGAAATCATGAATCTTGGCGGCTTTGGCTGCGGCGATGATCTCATCTTGGTTGGCATTCGCGCGCCCATAGGCGATATTGTAGCGGATCGTGTCGTTGAACAGTACCGTGTCTTGGGGCACCACGCCAATCGCATCATGCAAACTGTCCTGCGTCACATCACGCAGGTCCTGCCCGTCAATTTTGATCGCCCCGCCCGTGACATCATAAAAGCGAAACAGCAGCCGCCCGATGGTCGATTTCCCCGAGCCAGACGGCCCGACCAGCGCCACGGTTTTGCCCGCGGGCACGCTCAGCGAAATCCCCTTCAGGATCGGACGCGTCGGGTCATAATGGAACTCAACCTGATCCAGTACAACTTCGCCACCTTGCACATTTAGAACATTCGCGTCCGGTTTATCTTCAATTTCCGAGGGCTGATGTAACAAATCAAACATTTCGCCCATATCAACCAACGCCTGCCGGATCTCACGATAAACCGTGCCAAGAAAGCCCAGTGGCATGGTGATCTGGATCATATAGGCCTGCACCATGACGAAATCGCCCACGGTCAAAGTGCCCGCCTGCACCTCCATCGCGGCCATCACCATCACCGTGACCAAGCCGATTGTGATGATCAGCGATTGCCCCGCATTCAGCGTCGCCAGCGACTGCCCGGTCTTGACCGCCATCTGCTCATAGCCGCGCATGGATTCGTCATAGCGCTCGGCTTCGCGCGCTTCAGCCCCGAAATATTTGACCGTCTCGAAGTTGAGCAGACTGTCGATGGCCTTCTGGTTGGCATCGGTATCGGCCTTGTTCATCGCGCGCCGGATCGCCACACGCCATTCGGTCACCTTGAAGGTGAACTTGACATAGGCCGCGACCGTCAGGATCACGACCAATGCGTAACGCCAGTCAAACACCACCGCGAAGATGATCGTGACCATCGTGAGTTCCAAGATCAGCGGCCCGACCGAGAACAGCATGAAGCGCAGCAGAAATTCGACGCCCTTCACCCCGCGTTCGATCACACGGCTCAAACCGCCGGTCTTGCGGGTGATGTGATAGCGCATCGAGAGGCGGTGGATATGGGTGAAGGTCTGCAACGCCAAATGGCGCAATGCCCGCTGCGCCACGCGCACGAAAATTGCATCGCGCAGCTCGCCAAACGCCACCGTCATCAAGCGCGCCACACCATAAGCCACGGTGATCCCCACCGCCCCCACGCCCAGCGCCCACGCCGGGTCGACGCCATCGCCAGACAAATTGTTGACCGCAGCGCGATAGATGAACGGTGTCGAGACCGAGATAATCTTGGCCACGATCAGCGCCATCATCGCCAGCACCACGCGGCGCTTCACCCAAGGGGCCTCATGCGCCCACAAAAACGGCAGCACAGCGCGGATCGTGCGCCAGCCGCGCGCGCGCTCGTCACGCGACATCTTCCCGGTTGTGGTGATCTGAGACGGAGGCATCGTGTGCCCTTTCTTTCATCTGGCTCAAAATACGCTGGAGAGGGCTCGCCCCCGGCACTGTACGGCAGGCGCGCAAACTAACGGCGCGCGCCCCTAGGTTCCAGCCCCGATTGTGTCGCAGCGGCAGCTATTGCGGTGAGGGAATGGTAAAGACCTGACCGGGATAAATCAGGTCGGGGTTGCGGATCTGGTCGCGATTGGCGTCAAACACACGCACATATAAGACGCCATCGCCATAGACCTCGCGCGCGATCGCCCAAAGCGTATTGCCCTGCACGATCTGCACGACGTTGACCGTATTCCCCTCGCCCCCGGCGGCATCCACCGCATCCGATGTCGCCTGTGAGGGTGCGCCCGCCGAGGACACAACGATCTGATCGGGCTGATCAAACTCGGTCTCGGCACGCGCGATCACCTTGCCTGCGCTGCCCGTCGCGTCGATGCGCAGCTTGTGCGCCCCCGCACTGAGCCCCGGCAAGTCAAGCGACCAGCGCCCGTCGCGCCCGGCCTGCGTTTGCGCCACCAACTTGCCATCGAGATATGCGCCAAGCTTGGCCCCCTCAGGCGCGCCGCGCCCTTCGGCGTTTGCCCTGCGCCCCTGCCCGAACGCGACGGTGTCGATCACCAGCGTATCACTGGCAGGCGCCAAAAGCCGCGCGCCCGTCGCATCGGTCACAATCGGCGCGGGCGTGGCCTGCGCGAGGTCGTCAGATGCAGGCGTCGCGCTTGAATCCGCGCCCTCTTGCGCGGTGGCGATTTCGGTTTGCGTGGGGCGCAAAACAAGGCTTTCCGCACTGTCACGCGTCACACCATCCGCGCCGGTCACGCGCAGCGACAATGCCCGCGCGCCCGCGCTGGAGGGGAGATCAAACAGCGCCGCAAAATTGCCCGCACCATCGGCGCGTTCACGCGCAACCGTCTGCCCATCCACGAGGATTTCAACCTCTGCGTCCGGCTCCACGCGCCCCGCCAAGGTGACGGACCCATCCGGCGTGGCTCGCAGCGCATCAAACTGCACGGCTGCCGTGGTGGCGTTTGATGGCGGCGCGGGTGGTGTGGAACCGGGCGTTTCCTCAGTCGCGATTGGTGCAGGTTCCGACGTGACCGTAGTGCCCTCACCAGACGCATCATCGCGCGCCGCTGCACTCTCTGGGGCCTCGGCAGGGGATGCCCCCGCTTTTACTGGGGTCGGAGGTGTCGTTGTCACCGGATCGCGTGCAACGCCCGGCCCCCAAATCGCCCAGCCAATCACCGCCAACACGATCAGCGCCAAAGCTGCCCCGCCCCCAAGCAGTGCCCCTGACCATCCCACCGCCTGTGCCTTATCGGCTTGCGCGTCACCCTGTGCCATCAATATCCCTTTCGCCGCGCGCAGACCTTCTTGCGAGGCCACGTCTTGAGCGACCTTAACAACCCCGCTATCAAACCTGCAAGAACCCCATTTTCAGCACCGGAGCCACACCATGAGCATTTCCCGATCTATTTGCGTTTATTGTGGCTCGCGTCCGGGCGTTCGCCCCGCCTATTGCGAGGCGGCACGGGCCACGGGCGAGATGCTTGCAGTGCGCGGCTGGCAGCTGGTTTATGGGGCCGGTGATGTCGGGCTGATGGGCGAGGTCGCGCGTGCGGCGCAAGGGGCTGGTGGGCGCACCTTTGGCGTGATCCCCGAGCACCTGTTCCCCCGCGAGGTCGGCAAGCGCGACCTGTCGACCTTTGTGGTCACCGAAACCATGCACGAGCGCAAGAAGGTGATGTTCATGAATGCCGACGCGGTCGTGGTGCTACCCGGTGGCGCGGGGAGTCTGGACGAGTTGTTCGAGGTGCTCACATGGCGCCAGATCGGGCTGCATGAGAAACCGATTTTCGTGCTCAATATCGAGGGCTATTGGACTCCGCTTCTGAACATGATCGCCCATATCATCGCCGAAGGCTTTGCCGACGCCTCGCTGCGCGACATGATTGTGGCGGTGGATAGCGTGAGCGAATTGGAAAGCGTGCTGGTCGCCGCCCTCGCCTAGGTTGCTTCGGGCGGGGCGGTGGTGACACGGCGCGGACGCAAGCTGGCCGAGGAATACAGCGCCAACGCGCACCAAATCAGCCCCAGCGCAATCGCATGCCAGATCGTGACCCGCTCGCCAAAGGCCAGCGTTGCTACGCCAAATTGCAGCGTCGGGTTGAGATATTGCACCAGCCCCACGGTCGCCATGCGCACCCGCTGGGCGGCATAGGCAAACAGCAAAAGCGGCGTGCCCGTCAGCGGGCCAGAAAACGCCAACAGTGTCGAGGTTTGCCAATCCTTGCCAAATACGCCCGACCCTGATGCACCGCCCCACCAACCAAAATGATAGCCCGCCAGCACCCCCAGCGCGATAGGCGCCAGCAACAGCACCTCGGCGCAAACCGAGACCATCGGACCGGCCTTGAGGCCCTTTTTGATCAGCCCGTAAGTGCCAAACGTGAAGGCGAGGATCAGCGAAATCCAAGGTGCCACGCCAAGACCCAGCGTCAACACTGCCACCGCCGTCCCCGCCAGCGCCACCGCTGTCCACTGCAAGCGGCCAAGCCCCTCGCGGTAAACGATCAACCCCAGTACAACGGCGACCAGCGGGAAGATGTAATAGCCCAGACTGGCCTGCACCGCATGGCCCGTCTGCACCGACCAGATGAAGGTGAACCAGTTGGCCGAAATCATGATCGCCGCCAGCGCCACGGTGGCCGCGCTACGTCCACGCCCCGCGCGCAAGACCCGTACGACCTCGGACAGGCGACCGCGAAACCCCAAAATCAGCGCGAAAA